>NZ_JBEXYN010000002.1:0-434996 GCF_040630935.1 Streptomyces sp. NPDC005722 | reverse complement strand
CCTCCGGCGCGATCGCGCTGTTCGTGTGGCTGGCGATCTGCTTCTCGCAGCTGCGCATGCGGAAGGGGGCCGCGGGGGCTTCCGCCTCGCGTGCGTCGGCCATGGGGCAACTCCTCCGGGGATAAGGGTGTTCAGGCGCGGCCGGCGGTGCCGCTGCCGACGGTGGGCGCGCCGACCTCGCCGGTGCGGCGCAGCTTGTGCCAGCCCAGCCGGCCGCCGTTGACGGCCGTCACGCAGGACTGCAGCAGCACCAGGTACATCAACTGCCGGTACAGCACCTGCTGGAGCGGCAGCGGCCACAGGTCCCGCAGCGGCTCGCCGTCCAGCCGGAAGGCGTACGCCGCGCACGCGGCCTGCACAGCGAGCACGCCCGCCCACGCGAGCGCGGTGCGAAACGGGTCCATGAACACCAGCCCGTAGATCGCGAACACGTCGATGAGCGGCGCCAGCAGCGGTGCGAGCACCTGGAAGAGGACGACCAGCGGCAGCCCGACCCGGCCGAAGCGCCCGGAGTGCCCGCGGTCCAGGACGGCACCCCGGTGCTTCCACATCGCCTGCATGGTGCCGTAGCTCCAGCGGTACCGCTGCTTCCACAACTGCCGCACCGAGGACGGCGCCTCGGTCCAGGCGCGGGCCCGCTCCGCGTACACCACGTGCCAGCCCGCCCGGTGCATCGCCATCGTGACGTCGGTGTCCTCGGCGAGGGTCTCGTCGCTCATGCCGCCGACGTCGCGCAGCGCGTCCCGCCGGAAGGCGCCGCACGCGCCGGGGATGGTGGGCATGCAGCGCAGCAGGTCGTACATGCGGCGGTCGAGGTTGAAGCCCATCACGTACTCGATGTGCTGCCAACGGCCGATCATCCGGGTGCGGTTGCCGACCTTGGCGTTGCCGGCGACCGCGCCGACCCGCGGGTCGCCGAAGGGCTGCACCAGTTCGCGGACGGTGGCGGGCTCGAAGACGGTGTCGCCGTCCATCATCACGATCAGGTCGTTCCGGGCGTGCGCCACACCGTTGTTGAGGGCCGCGGGCTTGCCGCTGTTGGGCTGCCGAACGACGGTGACGCCCGGCAGGTCCAGGGCCTCCACGATGTCGGCGGTGCCGTCGGTCGAGCCGTCGTCGACGACCACGATCTCCACCGGGTGGTCGCTCGCGGCGAGGGACTGCACGGTGTGGGTGATGCACTCCTTCTCGTTGTACGCGGGCACGATGACGCTCACCGGCTCGGTGACCTGCGGTCCCCAGGTGAAGCCCGGTGCCCGGCGCTGCCGGGAGTGCCGGCGGGCCAGCACCAGCATGGCGGCGAACCGGGCCAGCACCAGCAGGCCCACCCCGGCGAGCAGGACGGCGAGCGCCGGGACCGCCGCCTCGGAGAGCTCCACCGCGGCGACGAAGATCCGCCCCTTCCACAGCTCCGAGCCGCCGACCTTGTTGTTGGTGGACGTGGCGCCGACCGCCCCGCCCACCGTGTCGAAGCGGTAGCCGCGCTCCTTGAGCTGCGGGATCAGCCGGTCCAGCGCCGCCACGGTCTGCGAACGGTCGCCGCCGGCGTCGTGCAGGAGCACGATCGCGCCCCGGCCCGGCTCGTCCGGCACGGAGGCGTCCACGATGGCCTGCACGCCGGGCCGCCGCCAGTCCTCGGCGTCGCGGTCGATGAAGGCGGTCACGTAACCCTGCCTGCCGACCCGCTGGACGACGGGCCAGGACAGGTCGTCCAGCGCGTCGGCGGTGGAGGAGTAGGGCGGCCGGAACAGGGAGGTGTGGATGCCGGCGGCCCCCGCGAGCGCCAGCTGGGTCTGCGACAGCTCCCGGTCGATCCGCCCCGGCGACTGGTAGACCAGGTCGGGGTGGGAGAAGGTGTGCACGCCGATCTCGTGGCCCTCGGCGACCATCCGCCGGATCAGCCCCGGGTGCCGGGCGGCCATGCCGCCGGTCACGAAGAAGGTGGCCCTTACGTGCTGCCGCGCGAGCACGTCGAGCACCTTCGGCGTCCAGACCGGGTCGGGTCCGTCGTCGAAGGTCAGGGCGACGGTGCGGTCCGGGGTGCGGTACGAGCGGGGCCTGTCACCGGTGGCGTCCACCACCGGGCCGCCCTCCAGCACCGCCTCCGGCACCTTGTCCGTCGCGACCGGCGGGTGGACCCGGTGGTCGGCCTCGAAGTCGCCGCGCACGTAACCGCCGAGCAGCAGGACGCAGACGAGCACCACGAGGGCGAGCAGGGGTATGACGAGGCGGGGGCGCAGGGCGGTCACTGACCGGCCTGCGGCTGCTCGACGGGGGCGTCGGAGGCACCCGGCGCCGGGGACGCGGAACCGCTGGGCAGGCCCGAGGGCGAGCCGGACGGCGCGGGTTCCGACGGGGTCGTGCCGACGGACGGGGACGTGGCGGCCGGGCTGCCCGCGGTCGCCCGCGGGGTGCCGGGGGCGCCGCCGCCCTTGGCCGGGCGCTTGCTCGGGGAGGCGCTGGGGGTGGGGGAGGAGGCGGGGCGGGCCGTACCGGACGGGGACGGCGCGGCGGCCGCCCCCGCCCGGATGAAGCCCGCCGTCGCCGGGGGTACGGCCTGGTCGGCCGGTTCGTCGACTTCCCCCGTCCCCGAGGAGCCCGCGTCGTCCGGCGCTGTGCTCGGCACCCCCGGCAGCGGCAGCAGCGTCTTCGGCGCGATCGGCGTCGCGCCGGAGAGGCTGAGTGCCAGCGCCGCCGTGTAGACGGAGCATGCCGCGGCGATGGCCCAGCCGGCCCTGCGTACCGCGCGGGCCCGTCTCCCGCTGGAATCGACGAACACGGGGCCGGGCAGCGCTATCAGCTCGGTCTCCGGCTCGGGGGTCCCGGCCTCGGACCCGGCTTCTTCTGCGGGCGGTTCTGACCATACGTCGCGGTGGTGCTTGGAGAGCATGCCGCAACGTAACGCGACGCAAGCAGTCCTATGGGACGTATTTCGGACTTGACCATTTCCGGGGGTTAAGTGGTCGAATCCGGCCGCGGGTGGCTGTGGCCCGGACCCCGGGCCCGAGGTGTCCGCGGTGGTGTTCCCGGCGGCGTCCCGGCGTGTCCTCGGCCGCGTCCTCAGCCGCGGCCGATGTACGGCATCGTCGTCGCCATCACCGTCGCGAACTGCACGTTCGCCTCCAGCGGCAGTGAGGCCATGTGCGCGACGGTACGGGCCACGTCGGTGACGTCCATCAGCGGCTCGGTCGTCAGCCGCCCGTCCGCCTGCAGCGTCCCGGCGGCCATCCGCTCCGTCATCTCCGTGGCCGCGTTGCCGATGTCGATCTGGCCGCAGGCGATCCGGTACGGACGGCCGTCCAGCGACAGGGACTTCGTCAGCCCGGTGACGGCGTGCTTGGTCGCCGTGTACGGCACGCTCAGCGGCCGCGGCGTGTGCGCGGAGATCGACCCGTTGTTGATGATCCGCCCGCCCTGCGGCCGCTGCGCCCGCATCGCGCGGAAGGCGGCCTGCGCGCACAGGAACGCCCCGGTGAGGTTGACGTCGACGACGGCACGCCACTGCTCGTACGTCACCTCGTCCAGGGACACGGCGGGCGCGCCCGTCCCCGCGTTGTTGAACAGCAGGTCGACGCGGCCGAAGCGGGCGCCGACGGCGGCGAACAGCGCGTCCACCGCGTCCGGGCGGGTGACGTCCGTCGGGATGACCGCCACCGTCGCCTCCGGCAGCCCGCCGGCGGTGGCGTGCAGCGCCTCCTCCCGCCGGCCGGCCAGCGCCACGGCCCATCCCGAGGCCACCAGTTCGCGCGCGACCGCCCGGCCGATGCCGGACCCGGCCCCGGTGACCACCGCGACCCGGAGCGCCGCACCCGTCCCATTTCCCGCGATCTCAGTCATGGCTCCGCAGGGTATGCGGTGCCACGATGAAACCATGTCACCCTACGCCGAGCCCCTGTCGCACAAGGAGATCGAGGACCGCCTCGCCGAGCTGCCCGGCTGGGCCCTCTCGGAGGACGGCGCGAGCCTGCAGCGCACGTACCGGCTGCCGCACATCCCCGCGGCGGTCCTCGTGATGCACATCGCGCAGATCCAGGACGAGCTGAACCACCACAGCGACCTGACGCTGGGTTACCAGACGGTCGCCGTCACCATCACCACGCACGCGGCGGGCGGCCGGCTCACGGAACGGGACTTCGGCCTGGCCCGCCGCATCGAGGACATCGCCCCGGCCCACGGGGCCGCGTAGCCCCGCGGCCGATGTGGCGGGGTGTGCGCCGGCCGGCGGTTGGTGTGCGGCTGACGCCGGTGGGGCGAGGGCCCGTCGTGTCGCGGGGTCCGTTGTGGATGATTCCGCCCGTGCTCACGGGTGCGGTGAGTCTTGTCGGTGTGGGGCCGCGGGCCGCTGGGGGTCCGCCGTAGCAGGCTTCGCCCGGTTGTCCGGCCCATCTCGTCGAGGGCGTCGCCCCGGCCCACGGGGCCGCGTAGCGGTACGGCTGACGCCGGTGATGTGGGGGTGCCGTTCCGGCGGCTCCGCCCGCCTTCCGCAGGTGCGGTGAGGGTGTCGGTGGGGTCTCGGGCCGCTGAGTCGCCCGCCGCCCGGTCCGTCGCAGCAGGCTTCGCCCGGCCGTCCGGCCCGTCCCGTCGAGCCCGCCGGCGTGGCGGGGCGGGGGCGGTAGGCGTGCGTACGCGGGTCGCGGGGTGCCTCGCCGGTACGAGGTCAAGGAGTTTGTGGCTCCCCTTCGCCGCCCCCGGCCCTTGGGCCCGTTCGGAGCAGCCGCCCCGATGTTCCGCACCGCCCCGCAGTCGTGACGCATCGTCACCCCCCGCCACCGGCGCCGCACCGACGGGCGTCCGGCTGCCCCGCACCCGTACGGGCCCACGTACCCACCGATATGACGTCTCGTCATGTCAGTCCCCCTGGGGCGTGACCGGCGGAGTCCGGTGTCACCGGTCAGGGTGATCTTGGCGGCGGGCGCCCCGCCCGGTGCGGTGCGCGGGGGCTCCCCGGACGGGTGGCTTCGCGTCGCGGGGGTGCGCGGGCGCGGTTAGGGTGGCCGTTCCGGGTCGCGGAAGTGACGCGGCGTCAATAGCGAGGCGGCGGCGCCGTGGGCCGAACGGGGGGTTCCGGGAACCGGTGCGCGCGTCGAGGCAGTGTCGTGTACGCGTCAACATAGGCTCCCCCCGGCCACGCGACCGGGGCCACGAACCCACCGTCGGGGAGGGACACGTGACGCACCCACAGGCCCACGGCCGCCACGACCGCACGCTGCGCGCCGCCGCCGCCCTCTTCGACCGTCGCCGCTTCCTGACCGTCACGGGGGCCGCCGCGGCCCTCGCGTTCAGCACGAACCTGCCCGTCGCCGGTGCCGCGCAGGCGGCCGAGGCGGTGCCCGGGGCGATCACCGAGGACCCGTTCACCCTGGGCGTCGCCTCGGGGGACCCCACGCCCTCGGGGGTCGTGCTGTGGACCCGGCTCGCGCCGCGCCCGTACGAGCCGGCACCGGCCAACGGGATGCCCGACGCCCGGGTGCCCGTCCAGTGGGAGATCGCCCGGGACGAGAGGTTCGCCGGTGTCGTCAGCCGCGGCACCGCCACGGCGCACCCGGAGTTCAACCACACCGTGCACGTCGACGTCCGGGGCCTCGCGCCGGACCGGGTGTACTACTACCGCTTCCGCACCGGCCCCTGGACCAGCCCCCCGGGCCGGACCCGCACCGCCCCCGCGCCGGGCTCGCTCCCGTACGAGATGCGGCTGGCCGCGGTGAGCTGCCAGGCGTACCACGACGGCTACTTCACCGCGTTCCGCCACCTCGCGGACGAGGACGTCGACGCCGTCTTCCACCTCGGCGACTACCTCTACGAGTACGCCGTCGGCGCCACCGGCGGCGCCCGCGCCTACACCGACCGGACCCTGCCGCCCTGGTTCGCCAAGGAGACGCTCACGCTGGAGGACTACCGCCTGCGGTACGCCCTCTACAAGTCCGACCCCGACCTCCAGGCCGCGCACGCCGCCTTCCCCTGGTTCGTCACCTGGGACGACCACGAGACCGAGAACAACTACGCGGGCGGTTCCGACGAGAAGGGCGGCCCGGGCGAGGAGTTCCTGGTCCGCCGCGCCGCCGCCTACCGCGCCTACTGGGAGAACCAGCCGCTGCGCCTCCCGCAGCTCCCGCAGGGCCCCGACATGACGCTCTACCGGCGCTTCCACTACGGACGGCTCGCGCAGTTCGACATCCTCGACACCCGCCAGTACCGCAGCGACCAGGCGCACCGGGGCCGCTGGCACCTCCCCGGGCCCGAGTCGCAGGACCCGGCGCGCACCATCATGGGGGCGAGCCAGGAGCGCTGGCTGCTGGACGGCTTCCGCGGCTCGCAGGCCACCTGGAACGTGGTCCCGCAGCAGGTCGTGCTGTCCCGCCGGAAGAGCACCACCGCGGTCGCCTCGCCGCTCAGCATGGACACCTGGGACGGCTACCCGGCCTGCCGGGACCGCGTGCTGGCCGGGGCGGCGGCCGCGGGCGTCGAGAACCTGCTGGTGCTCACCGGGGACGTGCACGTCCACTTCGCGATGGACATCAAGGCGGACTGGGACGACCCCACCTCGCGCACGGTCGGCACGGAGCTGGTCACCAGCTCGATCAGCAGCGGCCGCGACGGCTCCCCGCGCCCGTCCAACTGGTCGGAGCTCATGACCGCCAACCCGCACCTGCGGTTCTACGACGGCCGCCGGGGCTACCTGACCGTCCGGCTGGACGCCGAGGAGGCGCGGGCCGACTTCAAGACCGTCGACTCCGTGACCACCCCGGGCGCCGGCCTGACCACCGCCGCGTCCTTCGTGACCGAGGCCGGGGACCCCGGTCTGCGGGAGACCTGAGGCGCTCAGTCCTCGCCGGGGTAGCGGACGCCGATCCGGTCCCGGACGGTGTCGAGCGTGCGCATGACGGCGAGGCTGCCCTCCAGCGGCACCAGCGGGGACTCGCGCTCGCCCGCGCGCAGGCAGCGCATGACCTCGGCCGCCTCGTGCTGCAGCCCGCGCAGTCCGTCGTCCGGGGCGCCGAACTCCTCCGGCTCGCGGCCCTCGCGGTGCAACACGAAGCGGTCCGGGTGGAAGAAGCTCGCAGGGACCTCGATCCGCCCCTTGGAGCCGGTGACCACCGCGGTCTGGGCGGTGTCCGCGGTGAGGGAGCAGCTGAGCACCGCCATGGCGCCGCTGTCGTAGCCGAGCAGCATGCCGGTGTTGTCGTCCACGCCCTGCTCGGTGAGGTGGGCCCAGGCCTGGACCTCGTCGGGCTCGCCGAGCAGCAGGTGGGCGAAGGAGACGGGGTAGACGCCCAGGTCCAGTAGGGCGCCGCCGCCGAGCGCCGGGTCGAGCAGCCGGTGGCCGGGCTCGAAGGGGCCGCCGAGCCCGAAGTCCGCGTGCACGCTGCGGACCTCGCCGACCGCCCCGTCCGCGACCAGCTCGGTCAGCCGCCGCACCACGGGGTTGCAGTAGGTCCACATCGCCTCCATCAGGAAGCGTCCGTGGGCCCGGGCGAGGTCGGACAGCTCGCGCGCCTCGACCGCGTTGACGGTGAAGGGCTTCTCGCACAGCACCGACCGTCCGGCCCGCAGGCACAGTCCGGCCGCGACGCGGTGCGCCGAGTGCGGGGTGGCGACGTACACCACGTCCACGCCGTCGTCGTCGGCGAGTTCGGTCCAGCTGCCGTACGCGCGCGGGATGCCGAAGCGGTCCGCGAACGCGCGCGCGGATTCGATCCGGCGCGAGCCGACCGCCACGATCTCGGCGTCGTCCTTGAGTTCGCGCAGGTCCTCCGCGAAGGACGCGGCGATGCCGCCGGTGGCGATGATGCCCCAGCGCACTTTCCTACCGGAACCGACCGATTCCGTCATGAATCTGCCCCCACCTGGCCTCGACCACCTCGTGATTGCTGAGAGCATAGAGAACGATTCACACACCACGGAGAGAGACCCATGCCGGAAGCCGGCGCGACCCCGCCCGACCAGATATCCACACCGGGGCCGTCAACCCCGGTACGACGCGCCGGAGAGATCCCAGGAGCCGCCACCAGCCTGATGGTGACGTTCCTCCTCGGCGCACTCAGCGCGCTCCCCGCGCTCTCCATGGACATGTACCTGCCGGCCCTGCCGCAGGTCACCGAGGACCTGCGCAGCCCCGCCGTCACGGTGCAGCTCACGCTCACCGCGTGCCTGCTCGGACTCGCCCTCGGCCAGCTGGTCGTCGGCCCCATGAGCGACCGCTGGGGCCGCCGCCGCCCGCTGCTCGCGGGGATGGTGCTCTACGTCCTGGCCACCGCCGTCTGCGCCTTCGCCGCCACCACGGAACTGCTGATCGGCTTCCGGCTGCTGCAGGGCCTCAGCGGTGCGGCCGGCATCGTGATCGCCCGCGCGATCGTCCGCGACCTCTACGACGGCGTCGCGATGGCCCGCTTCTTCTCCACCCTGATGCTGATCTCCGGGGTCGCGCCGATCGTCGCGCCGCTCATCGGCGGTCAGGTGCTGCGGATCACGGACTGGCGCGGGGTCTTCGTCGTGCTGACCGTGGTGGGGGTGCTCCTCACCCTCGTGGTGTGGCGCTGCCTGCCCGAGACGCTGAGCCCCGCCGACCGGCACGGCGGCGGGTCGGGCTCCACGATGCGGGCGATGCGCGGGCTGCTCGCGGACCGCGCCTTCACCGGCTACATGCTCACCGGCGGCTTCACCTTCGCCGCGCTGTTCGCCTACGTCTCGGCGTCCTCCTTCGTCGTCCAGGAGATCTACGGGGCCTCGCCGCAGACCTACAGCCTGCTGTTCGGCCTCAACTCGGTGGGCCTGGTGGCGCTCGGGCAGGTCAACGGGAAGCTCCTGGTCGGGCGGGTCAGCATGGACCGGGTGACGGGGATCGGGCTCGCGGTGATCACCGTGGCCGCGGCCGTGCTGCTGGCGCTGACCGCGGGGTGGTTCGGTCCGGTGGGGCTGCTGCCGGTCGCCGCGGGGCTCTTCGTGCTGATGGCGGCGATGAGCCTGGTGCTGCCGAACACCAACGCCCTCGCGCTGATGCGCACCCGGCACGCCGCCGGTTCCGCCTCCGCGCTGCTGGGCACGACCTCCTTCCTGGTGGGTGCCGTCGCCTCGCCGCTCGTCGGGATCGCGGGCGAGCACACGGCGGTCCCGATGGCCGTGGTGCAGCTGGGCAGCGCCCTGGCGGCCTGGGTCTGCTTCGCCGGGCTGTGCCGACCGTGGCGGCGTACTGTGGATGCACGGTGAGCCGTGCCGTCATTGCCGCGCCGAGTCAGGAGGCAGCGATGTCCGAGCCGATCGACGAGAGCAGGTGGGCCTGGAAGACTGCGGACAGTTGTCTGCACACCGGGTCCGAACACATGATCGATCCGGAGGACCTGGTCATGGCCTCCGGCCGCGAGCCGACGCCGGCCCTCCTGGAGAAGGCCCGCAAGTTGCTGGAGGAGCATGGCCCCGCAGCTGTCGAGAGGTACCTCCCGTGAGGCGGAGCTGCGCGGCGACGAGCTGAGCCGGCTCGTCACGGAGATCACCCCGTATCTGGAGCCCGTGCCCCCCTCCGCGCACCCCTGGTGCGCGGGGGCCGTGGTGCTCGCGGGCCGCGGCGGGACGGTCGCCCTGCACGAGGCCGTGGGATGGGCGCAGCGGTACGCCGCCTACGACGAGGACGCCGACCGCGGCGTGGAACTGCCCCGCGAGCAGTGGGTGCCGATGCGGCCGGACACCGTCTTCGACCTGGCCTCGCTGACCAAGCTGTGCACGGCCGTCGTCGCGGTGGGCCGGCTGGAACTCGGCCGGGAGGTCGCGGCCTACGTGCCCGAGTTCGCCGCGGCGGGCAAGCAGCGCATCACCGTCCGGCAGCTGCTCGACCACACCTCGGGGCTCCGTCCCGAGCTCCCCTTCCACGACCACGCCGACGCCGAGGCGCGGGCCGAGCTCCTCTGGGGGGAGGCCCCGGTCGCGGCGCCGGGCGCCGAGCGGATCTACTCCGACCTCAACCTGATCGCGCTCCAGCACGTCCTGGAGCGGACCACCGGGGAGGCCCTCGACGCCCTCGCGCGGGAGGACGTCACCGACCCGTTCGGGATGTACGACACCCGCTACAACCCGCCCGCCTCCTGGCTGCCGCGGATCGCCGCCACCGAGGACCAGCGCAGGCCCTGGGCCCGGCTCGACCGCGGCCCGCTCCGCGGGACCGTCCACGACGAGAACGCCCACGTCATGGGCGGGGTCGCCGGTCACGCGGGCCTGTTCTCCACCGCCTGGGACCTCGCCCTGTTCTGCCGCGCGCTGCTGGACCGCGGCGGCCCCTACCCCGGTTTCGAGGTGGACCGGCCCTGGTTCATGGGCGCCCTCGCCGGGCGAGGCGCGGCCGGTCACACCGGGTTCACCGGCACCAGCCTGGTGATCGACCCCGAAACCGACGGCTTCCTGGTGCTGCTCGCCAACTCCGTGCACCCCTGCCGTACGTGGCGCGACGGGAGCGCGCCCCGGGCGGCGGCGGGCACCCGGTTCGCGAGGGCACTCGGCGTGGTGTGAGCCCCCCGGTACGCGCGGGGGGCGCCGGGCCGGGGCGGGTGGCCGGCGGCAGGACGGCGGGGGCGTGCCCGAAAGGTGCCCCATGCGGTTCATCGGGTAGTTTGGCAGCTGACGTGGGGTGGGGATCCGCCCGGCAGCCGCGTCGGCCCGCGGCGGCCCCCACGGCTGGAACGGAGGCGCAGCAGGCGATGGTCCCCGAGGTCAGGACGCCACCGGGCCCGGCATCCGCCGGGGGGCGGTGAGGGCATGCCGCCGGAGCTCGCCGGTCTCGTCGCCGCGGACCCCGGTCCGGCGCTGCTGGACTCACCGCTGAGCCAGGTGGTGCGCGACACGGGCGCCTCCATGGGCCTGGTCTACCTGATGACCCCCGAGCGCGACCTGCTGCGGCTGACCGTGGTCGTCGGCGTCTCCCGCAAGATCGACACCATCTGGGGGCGGGTCGTGCCCAGCGCCTCCAGCCCGGTCGCCGACGCGGTCCGCGAACGGCGCATGGTGCTGCTCGGCGGCCACGAGGACACCGCCCGGTCCTACCCGAGGCTCGCCCTCGTCCTGCCGTACGACTTCCCGCTCGCCGCGGCCCCGATCACCAGCGGCCCCACCGTCTGGGGCGCGCTGTGCCTGGTGTGGCCGGGCGGCCACCCCGGGCGGATCACCCGGCGCGCCCGCGAGGCGTACCGCGGGGCCTGCGACCGCATGGGGCGGCTGCTGCGCAGGGCGGCCGAGGACGGCAGGCCGGTGCTGCCCCCCGGCGAGCCGCGGGTGCTGCCCGCGCTCCGCACCCGCAGCCACGGCCCGGACGAGGCGATGGCCGCGGCCGACCTCGCCGAACGGCTCCCGGAGGGCGCCTTCGCGCTGGACCTGGAGGGCCGGATCACCTTCGTCACCCAGACCGCCGCCGACCTGCTCGGCGCGGAGGTGCCCGACCTCCTGGGCACCGAGCCCTGGGAGTTGCTGCCCTGGCTGGACGACCCGGTCTTCGAGGACCGCTTCCGCGGCGCGATGATCAGCCGCCGGTCCGGCACGGCCACCGCGCTGCGCCCGCCCGACCGGTGGCTCACCTTCGGGCTCTACCCGGACGGCACCGGCGTGAGCGTCCGCGTCACCCCCGCCCCGACGCCCGAGGCCGCGGAGACCGCCGCGGCGCAGCTTCCCGAGGGCCCCACGCCGGACCGGGCCATCGCCCTCTACCACCTGCTGCACATGGCCGCCACGCTCACCGAGGCCGTCGGCGCGCAGGACGTCATCGACCTCGTCGTCGAGCAGATGCTGTCGGTCTTCGGCGTGCAGGCCGTGGCGCTGCTGACCGCCGAGGAGGGACGCATGCGCGTCATCGGGCACCGCGGCTACCACGAGGACTTCATGGAGTCCGTCGACGCCCTGCCGATGGACGCCGACAACCCGGGCGTGCGGATCCTCAAGACCGGCGTCCCGAGCTTCTTCGCCAACGTCGACGAGCTGCTGCGGATCTACCCGGGCACGGTCGTCCGGGACCGCAAGGCCGCCTGGGCGTTCCTGCCCCTGATCACCTCGGGCCGGCCGGTCGGCTCCATGGCCCTCGCCTACGACCGGCCGCACCGCTTCTCCTCGGGCGAGCGCAGCGTCCTCATCTCGATCGCCGGCCTGGTCGCGCAGGCGCTGGACCGGGCGCGGCTCTACGACGTCGAGCACAGCCTCGCCATCAGCCTGCAGGCGCGGCTGCTGCCCCGGGCCCTGCCGGAGGTCCCCGGCCTGGAGGTGGCCGCCCGCTACATGCCGGCCACCCGCGGCATCGACATCGGCGGCGACTTCTACGACGTGATCCGGCTCGACACGACCACCTGCGGGGTGGCGATCGGCGACGTCCAGGGCCACAACGTGAACGCCGCCGCGCTCATGGGGGAGGTCCGCACCGCCGTCCGCGCCACCGCGGGCGCCTCCCCGAGCGAGGTGCTGACCCGTTCCAACCGGCTGCTCGTCGACCTCGACCCCGGCCTGCTCGCCAGCTGCCTGTACGCCCAGCTCGACCTGGAACGGCACACCGCCTGCATCGCGACCGCCGGCCACCCGCCGCCGGTCCTGCGGCACCCGGACGGCACCACCGAGGTGCTGCCGCTGCCGCCCGGCCCGCTGCTGGGCGTGGACCCCGACGCGAGCTACCCGACGACGGAGATCCCGCTGCCACCCGGCGCGGTGCTCGCGCTGTACACCGACGGCCTGGTGGAGACCCCGGGCGTCGACATCGACGTGTCCGCCGCTGACCTCGCCGCACAGCTCGCCCGGGCCGGCCCGGACGCCTCGATGGACGCGCTGGCCGACAGCCTCCTCGGGCACGCCCAGCGGTCCGGCCCGCGCAACGACGACATCGCCCTGCTCCTCACCCATGTGACGGGACGGCCCGCCCGGCCCCCGGAGTGACGCCTTTCGTGTGACGGCCCCTCAGGAAGCCGACCCGCCCCACACGGGGGCCGTGTCCTGCCATGATGTGATGCGCACGAACGTCGCATTGCTGGGGGACCACGTGACGCTGACCATCGGTGGCGCGCTGCGCGAGCTGCGCACGGCCCAGAAGTCCGCCAAGGGCGTGTCGCTGTACTCGCGCCACGTCAACCGCCCGGCCGGCCGGGTGCTCGCCGCCGGCGCCTACCGCGCCGGGCTGACGCCCAACCAGGTCACCCTGGTCAGTGCCGCCTTCAGCCTGGCCGCCGTGGCGGCCCTGGCCCTGGCCCGGCCCTCCTGGCCGCTGGCGCTGGCCGTGTACCTCGGGCTCGTCGTCGGCTTCGCCTTCGACTCCGCGGACGGACAGCTCGCCCGCCTGCTCGGGAGGGGCAGCCCGGCGGGGGAGTGGCTGGACCACGTGGTGGACGCCGGGAAGATCACCGCGATCCACGCGGCCGTCCTGATCTCCTTCCACCGCTTCTTCGACCTGCCCTCCGAGGGCTGGCTGCTGCTGCCGCTCGGCTTCCAGTTCGTCGCCGTACTGACCTTCAGCGGCGGCCTGCTGGCGGACAAGCTCAAGCCGAAGCCCCCCGCGGCGGGGCAGGCGGCCCCGGCCGCCGCGCCGTCACGGCTGCGCGCGGTCGCGCTGCTGCCCGTCGACTACGGGGTGTTCTGCCTGGTGTTCCTCACCCTCGGGGCGCCGCGGGTCTTCCTCGCCGCGTACACCGCGCTGTTCGCCGTGCACACGCTCTTCCTCGTCGCCTTCCTCGCGAAATGGTTCCGCGAGCTGAGCGCGTCCGCTGCTAGCATCGAGGCATGATCGCGAACCCGTACCACCGGCGAATGACGGCCCCCACCCGGGGCCGCTGACACCGGACGCGTCCGCGTCTTCCGAGGCCCCCCTGCGGGGCCTCGTTCCTTTTGTGCTCGGAGCCCCGCCCCCGTCCCTCCCGGAGGTTCCGATGACCGCACCCCAGACGTCCCGCTTCTACGTCACCACCACCATCCCGTACGTCAACGCCCGCCCCCACCTGGGCTTCGCGCTCGAACTCGTCCAGGCGGACGTGCTCGCCCGGCACCACCGCAAGCGCGGCGAACCGGTGCGCTTCCTCAGCGGCACGGACGACAACTCGCTGAAGAACGTGCTGGCCGCCGAGGCCGAGGGCATCCCCGTCCAGGACCTGGTGGACCGCAACGCGGCCGCGTTCGCCGCGCTGGACGCACCGCTCGCGCTCTCCCTGGACGACTTCATCCGCACCAGCCGCGACCCCCGCCACCGTGCCGGCGTGGAGCGCCTGTGGCGGCGCTGCGCCGCCGCGGGCGACCTCTACCGGGAGCACTACGAGGGGCTGTACTGCGTGGGCTGCGAGCAGTTCTACACCCCGGACGACCTGGTCGCCGGGCGCTGCGCCGAGCACGGCACCGAGCCGCAGACCGTCGCTGAGGAGAACTGGTTCTTCCGGCTCTCCCGCCACACCGACGCGCTGCGTGCGCTGATCGAGGACGGCCGGCTGCGCATCGAACCGGCCGCGCGCCGCAACGAGGTGCTCGCCCTGCTCGCGCGCGGACTGCGCGACTTCTCCGTCTCCCGCTCCCAGAGCCGGGCCCGCGGCTGGGGCATCCCGGTGCCCGGCGACCCGGGGCAGGTGATCTACGTCTGGTGGGACGCGCTCGGCAACTACGTCACCAGCCTCGGCTACGGCGGCCCGGAGGGGGAGGGCGACGGCGCGTACGACCGGTGGTGGGCGGGCGACGGGCGCCGTGTGCACCTGGTGGGCAAGGGCGTACTGCGCTTCCACGCCGTCTACTGGACCGCGATGCTCCTGTCGGCCGGGCTGCCGCTGCCCACGGACATCCTCGTCCACGACTACCTGACGGTGGAGGGGCGCAAGATCAGCAAGTCGGCAGGCCCGGCCGTCGACCCGGAGGAACTCGCCGCCGAGCACGGCACCGACGCCGTGCGCTGGTGGCTGCTGCGCGAGGTGCCACGGGTCGGCGACGCCGACTTCACCCGCGAACGACTGGTCGCCCGCGCCGACGCGGACCTGGCCGGAGGGCTCGGCAACCTGGTGCACCGGGTGGTGACCATGGTCCACCGGTTCCGTGACGGCGTCGTCCCCACGGCGGACGGACCCGGCGAGCCCGGCACGGAGGCCTTGGTGACGGTATGTCAGGAGGTGCCGGAGGCGGTCGCGGCGGCGCTGCACGACGTGGACTTCCGGCGCGCCGCGGCCGCCGTGTGGCGGATCGTCGACGAGGCCAACCGCTGCATCGACGAGACCCGGCCCTGGGAACTGGCCCGCGCCGAGCGCCGCCACCGCAGCGCCTCCGCCGGGCACCGCCTCGACGCGGTCCTGGCCGCCCTCGTGCACGCCTGCCGCACCCTCGCCGGCGAGCTCGAACCCTTCCTCCCGGACGCCGCGGCCCTGATCGCCCGCCGCTGCGCCCCCGGCTCCGACGGCCGCCTCCCGTCCCCCGCTCCCCTGTTCCCCCACTCCACCCACCGGCACCCCGCCCCGACGCCGGGGCCGTGAGGCGGGCGCGCCCACGCGGGGCGGGTGGCGGCGTGGTGGTGCGGTGGTGCGGTGGTGCGGGCGGTGGGCGGGTGGCGGGTTTCGTCTCGCTCCCTTCGGTCGCACCGATGGCGGGCTGCGGATGGGAGGGACGGGGCGGGGCTCGTCGGCGTGTGCGGGTGGGTGGGTGGCCAGCGTTCAGGCGCCGGAGCGGGTCTCCTCTCCGGCGGTCCGGTCTCGTTGCCGCCCGCGGGTGCTTCGCGGTGCCGCCTGGGGGAGTGAGACCGGGCTCTGTTTCGCTGTCCGTACCGGCGGAAGCGGGCCCGATCTCGCCCGGACTGCCCTGCAGCACCTCGAAGCAGCCGCAGACGCAGGTAACGGCGGGCGCGCCCACCACGGGGAGTAGGCGTGGTCACCGGCCATCTGCACCCGCGGGCGGCGACGAGACCCGAGGCCGACGGAAAGGTGACCCGCTCCGGCGCCTGAACGCCCGCCACGTGACGAGCCGCAGGCTGCCGAGGAGGGCGCCCCCACCCTCCCGTCCGCAGCCCGCGTCGGTGCGACCGGAGGGAGCGAGACGAGACCCGTCACCCGCGACGGAACGGGGCCGGAGCCCCGGCGGGCGCTACGCGGGGGCCGGTTCGGGGCGGGTTTCGGGGTCGTCCGCCGGGGCGGCCTCGCGGCGGACGACGGCGATGCGGGCCCAGAGGACCACGGCCTTGAGGGTCGAGCCGAGGGCGAGGCCCCAGGCGGCGCCGAGGACCCCGCCGAGGGCGTAGCCGCCGATCATGAAGGCGACCGAGGCGAGGGAGAAGACCACCTGGATCGGCAGGGTGGCCTTCGGGCGCAGGACGCGGAGGGTGAGCAGGGCGCTGGTGCCGGCGGCGATGGCGGCGTACTGCGCGCCCGTGGCGGGCAGCAGGCGGGACGCCGCCGACCAGGTCTCGCCGAGGAGTTCACGGCCGGCGCGGTCCGGCAGCGCCATGAGGACGGCCGTCCAGCCGGCGGCGACGCCCGCGAGGACGCCGGCGAGGACGGCGGTGGCCCGGACCTGGCCGCGCATGCCCGGGACCCGGCCCAGCAGCGGGGGCCCGAAGGCGGTGGCGGAGTTGAACAGGACGTTCATCGGGCCGAAGAGCGTCGTCGTACCGCGCAGCGCGCCCACCGCGAGCGGGCTGGCGAACACGCCGAGGCCGACCACCGCGAGCTGGCTGGAGGCGTTGCCCACGCCGTACTCGACGACGAAGCGCTGCCCGAGGTGGCCGCGGCGCACGAAGCGCCGCAGGTCGGCCCGGGTGCCGCGCAGCCGGGGGGCCAGCAGGGCCGCGCCGGCGAGCAGCGCGGGCACCGCGGACAGCCCCCACACCGCCACCAGCCGGGCGGGCCCGGCACCGTGCGGCTGCAGGGCGAGCGCGGGGAGCGCGACGGCCAGCCGCAGCACGTCGCTGGTGAGGGCGAGGTGGGGCAGTCGCAGGGCCGAGAAGCAGTAGCGCAACCCGTCCTGGGTGAGGACCAGCGGGAGCACCATGCCGAGCACCGCCAGCGCCCACGCCGTCTGCCCGGGGACGAAGGCGAGCACCGCCGCCATGGCCGCCCCGGCCACCGTGGACGCCACCGCGACGAAGGACGCCGCCGAGCGGCAGGCGGCGGCCACCGAAGCAGGCCCGCCCCGCTCCAGGACCAGGGCCTGGCCGACGTACGACACGCTCACGCCCAGCAGCACGGAGAAGACGGTGTAGACCATCGAGAAGACCGAGAACCCCGCGGCGCTGGACAGCCGGGCGGCGACCACGAGCACCAGGATGTTCGTGAGCGCCGCCACTCCCTGGTCGAGTACGGAGCAGACGATCGCGGTCTTCGCGCCCGGCGCCGGGCGCACCGTCACCGGGTCACCGTGCGCAGCGGGATGGTGTCGGTGGTCGGCGCCGGGGTGTCGCCCGCGGAGGGGAGGGACGTCCTGGCCGTGGCGGTCGCCGCGACGGTCACGCCGCTGTCCGCGGAGGACGCGGTCCCGGCGGCCGGGACGGCGGTGGCCTCGGACCGCGCGGCGGCGGCGTTCCGCTTGCGCGCCGCCCTCCGCGCCCGCCGGGCCCACCAGCCGCGGCCGGGCGAGGTGTGCAGGACGGCGCCCAGCACGGTGCTGCCCGCGCCGCTGATCAACTGGCGCACCCGGTCGAGGTCGGCGCGGTGCACCGCGTGCGGGTCGGCGACGACCAGGACACCGTCGATGCGGTCGGCCAGCGCGAGCGCGTCGGCGTAGGTGAGGACGGCCGGGGCCAGCACGATCACCGCGGCGCCCGGGGCGTCCGCCTCCGCGAACAGCCGGCTGGTCGCCGACGAGGTCAGCGCCCGGGCCACGTTGCGCACCCGGCGTCCCGGCACGAGGTCGAAGGAGCCGGACTCGCCCGCGTCGATGGGCACTTGGAGGCCGGCCGGCCAGCCGCCCTCGCTCAGGTGCGGGGAGCGGGCCCAGCCTGGCCGGGAGCCGTCGGACGAGCGCAGCCGCGCCGACAGCCCGGGGGTGCGCAGGTCGGCCTCGACCAGCAGCACCTCCATGCCCATCTCGGCGAAGGACGCGGACAGGTTGACGGCGACGGAGGCGGCCGCGTCGCCGGTGCCGCGCGGGGCGACCACCAGCAGCCGGCGGTGCTCGGCGAACCGCTGGTCGTACGCGAGCCGGAAGGCGACCGAGCGGAACTCCTCGGCGAGCCGGGGGTCGGCGTTGTCGACGGCGAGCAGCGGACCGCCCTTGCCGCGCGGCAGGGTGCCCAGCACCGGCGCGCGCAGCGCCCGCACCACGTCGCCCTCGGAGCGCGCGGTGGGGTCGAAGACCAGCCGTACCCAGGCGGCCAGCAGGCCGATGGCGACACCGACGAGCGCGCCGAGGCCGAGCATCATGGGCAGCCCGGGCCCGGAGGCCGCCGCCGGCGGGGAGGCGACCCGGATCCACTTGCCGGGCGTGGTGTCGAGGGTCTGCAACCGGGTGATGTTGGTGCTGAGTTCGGAGATGCGGCCGACGAGGGTGGCCTGCACGGTGGTGGCCGCGTCGAGGGTGGGGCCCTCGCCCAGCCGCAGGATCTGCTCGTCGAGCTCCTTGCGCTGCTTGACCACCGGGTCGAGCTGCTTGCGCAGGTTGTGGACGGTGTTCTTGATCGTGTTCTCGGTGGCCTCCCGGCGCGCGTCCATGAACGCCTGGGTGAGCGCGTTGGCGCGGCGGGCCGCCTGGTCCGGGTCGCTGTAGGTGTACGCGAAGCGCAGCACCAGCGTGTTGGGCGGGTTGGTGACCTGGAGGTCGGACTGGAGCGCGGAGACGGAACGTTGCGGCAGGTGCAGCTTCTTGGCGGCGCGCTTGGCGATCTCGTTGCTCATCGCCGTCTGCCGCTCGGTGCCGATGTTGATCGCCTTGTCGGGCGCCGTGCCGCCGGCCGCGAACTCGTCGACGGTGGCGGCCCTCAGCACGACCTCGCTGGTCGCCACATAGGTGTCCTTGCCGGAGACGGCCAGGTATCCGCCGCCGAGCAGCCCGATCAGCACACCGGCCACCAGCAGCGCGCGGTAGCGGACGAGCTGGCGGAACTGGTCGCGCAGGAGGTCCGGTTCGTCGTGGGCCTCGGACATCTGCGATGCGTGCGGTTGATCACTCACGTGCGTGGAACCCCCCATACGTCCGACCCCTCAGGATCGACAGCTTCTGCGGCCGTGTCCAGTGCCTCCGCGAGGAGCGCGCTGATCCGTGACAGTCCGGCCTCACGACTCAGGTGCGCCGTCACGTACGCGGGTCCCCGGGCCCCGAGTTCGGCGGCGGCCTCCGGGTCCTGGGCGAGGGCGCGCACGGCCTTCAGGAACGCCCCCGGGTCCTCCGGCTCCACCAGCAGCCCGGCCTCGGAGCGCAGTACCTCCTGCGCGGTGCCGCCCTCCGCGGCGACGGAGGCGACCACCGGCCGCCCGGTGGCGAAGTAGGAGGTGAGCTTGGACGGGATGCTCATGTCCAGCACCGAGGCGCGCTGGGTGACCGCCAGGACGTCGGCGGCGGCCAGCACGTCGGGGAAGTCCGCGTCGTCGGCGGGCGGCGCGAACTCCAGGTTCGGCACGTCCGCCGCGAGGTCCCGCAGGTGCTCGCGCTGGTTGCCGTCGCCCATCAGGACGATCCGCACCGAGGGGTCGAGACGGGCCGCCTCGACCAGCACCTCCAGGCCCTGCTTGAGCCCCATGTTGCCGGAGTGCAGCACGACCGTCTGCTCCCGGCCCCAGCCCAGCCGGGCCCTGGTCTCCTCGCGCGGCCGCGAGGGGCGTGCCACGTGCGACCAGTTGGGGACCAGCCGGATGCGCCCGCGGTCCACCCCCATCGCGGCGACCTTGTCCACGAAGCTCTCGTGGATCACCCCGACCAGGGTGGCCCGCTTCAGCGCGTACGCCTCCACGGCCCCGGCGGCGGCCGCCGCCCGGTCACCGCCGCGGATGCCGCTCTGCGCGGCGGCGGCGCCCATCAGGTCCTGGACGATCGGCACGTACGGCACCTTGTGCCGGGCGGCGATGCGCGCGCCGACCACACCCCCGGCCAGGCTCGGCATCTGCGCCACCACCGCGTCCGGCCGGACGCGGGGTGCCGCGACGAGCCCGTGGGCGAGGACCGAGGCCTCGAACAGGGCGCGTGTGAGGGCCGTCTGACGCGGGGGCACGGTGTGCCGCCTGCGGTGCACGCGCACCCCGGCGCGCCGCTCCTCGATCCGCCACACGCCCTTGTACGCCGGGTCGAGCCGCCACGACGGGTAGTGCGGCATGCCGGCCAGGACGTGGACCTCGGCGCCCCCGCCGTCCGCGGCCGCCCAGTGCTCGGCGATCTGCGTGGCGTACGGGCCGATGCCGGTGTGCTCGGGCGCGTAGTTGGTGGAGACGAGTAGCAGAGTGCGGCCCTTGAACTCGGGCACGGAAGGACCCCTTCCCCCCAGAAGTGACCAGATGCTCACCTTATCCGTTCACCAGAGAAACACACTGGCTTCACGCTAATGTCTGAGACTCCGCAACTCGCGGAACGGTTGTATTCCTGTGGGGGGATTCGCAACATGCACCGTGTGGGGTATGCGCCTGGTGTCTACGACCTGTTCCACGTCGGCCACCTGAACATCCTGCGGCACGCCCGCAGTCAGTGCGACTACCTCGTCGCGGGAGTGGTCTCCGACGAGATGGCCGCGTTCGCCAAGGGGCGCACGCCGGTCGTCCCGCTCGTCGAGCGGCTGGAGATCGTCCGCAGCGTGCGCTTCGTGGACGCGGCGTTCGTCGAGACCGTCCCGGACAAGCTGGAGACCTGGGAGCAGGTCCGGTTCGACGTCATCTTCAAGGGCGACGACTGGCGCGGCACCGAGAAGGGGGCCAGGCTCGAGCGCGACTTCGCCACGGTCGGCGTCGAGGTCGTCTACTTCCCGTACACGGTGCACACCTCCAGCACGCAACTGCGCCGCGCGCTCGACGCGCTGACCACCCCGGCGGCGGGCGCGGCCGGGCGCTGACCCGCCGCGCACGGCCGGAACGGCCCCCTCAGCGCAGCTGCTTGCGCTCGTCCGAGCGCAGGGTCGTGACGAGGGCGAAGCAGATCAGGGCGACCCCGATGCGGCCCGAGGCCTGGAGCAGCGGGCCGCGCAGGAGGATGAAGGAGTAGCCCGCGACGAGCGGGATGACGATCGCCATCACATTGCCCGGGCGCGGGTCCACCGAGGTGCGCAGGGCGTAGCGGCGGTCGCCGCGGGCGGCGAGGTAGCCGAGGGCGACGAAGCCCACGACCACGCCACCGGCCCCGAAGTCGATCCAGACCTCGGCCCACATGGGGGAGGAGAGGTTGACGTTCTTCATCCCCATCCACTGGCCGATCATGACGCCGGTGTCGCGGGGCTTGCCCTGCCAGACCGACCGCGGCACGAAGAAGAACGCGGAGCCGGCGAGCTGGCGGCCGTAGAAGTGGCCGGGGCCGGAGTCCGAGAAGGTGATGGTGTTGGCGAACATGCCGATCTGGTCGTAGTCCTTGATCGCCAGTGGTTCGAAGACGGACGTGGTCTGTACCGGCTTGTAGCCGTCGTCGTCGTAGCGGAAGCGGTCGGCGAACGGGAAGACGACCAGCGCCGCCAGCACGCCCAGCGCCAGGGCCGTCCGGTACATCGTGGGGCTCTTGGGGAAGGCCGTGAACAGGAACGAGAAGAGCACCGTCAGGAACCAGTAACGCGGGTTGCTGATGGGGTTGTTGACGACGCCGTTGAGCAGCAGCAGGGCACCCCAGGTGGCGATCACCAGCGGCCTGCGACGGGCCCGCCGCGAGGTCACCAGCCAGCGGGTGAAGACCAGCAGCGCCAGCAGCGCGGGGACGGTGCCGAAGCCGCGCAGGAAGGCGGAACCGACGTTGGACTCCGCGGAGGCCGCGCCGTCCGCCCGGATCGTGTCGGTGATGGCCTGGCGGCTGCTGAAGAACACCGCGGGGCCGCCCAGTTTGGCCACCAGCAGCGCACTGCCGACGAAGGCGATCGCCACCAGCAGGAAGACCCGCCTGCGGTGGAAGGAGGCGGAGCGGTCCCTGCGCCGGGCCCGGCGGATCGGCCGGTGCCGCGAGAGCAGGGCGCCGACGTCGAAGGCCGCGCAGCCGATCAGCACCAGCGCCACCGCGACCAGCAGGTCCGCCCGGGTGCCGACGACCGGCGTCGGCGTCTGGTCGAGGACGTCCTGCACGAGCGGGGCGACGCCCATCGCCACGTACACGAAGAGCCAGAACGAGCCCTGGATCAGCTTGCGGTGGGCCGTCAGCGCCATCACCGCCAGCCGGATGCCGGAGTAGCAGGTGAGCACCATCTGCAGCCAGAAGACGCCGTCGCGCACGCCCGGACCCGGCTGCACGGCGACCACCGCGGGCAGGAACAGGCCAAGCCCCAGGATCAGCGGCACGGCCAGCGCGCGGGAGAGCAGCGCCCGCGGCGAGACCGCCGGGACCTCGACGCCCCCCGCCGCCGCGCCCGTACCCGCCCGGCCCCCCGGCCCCGTCGGACCCCCCGGACCGCCGGGCCCGCGCGACGGGATTCCGCGCGGCTGGATTTCGTGTGCCTGAACGGCCATGCAACAGCCCCCCAACGATTCCCCTCGCGCAGTCTATAGATCCTGCCTCCCCGGAAGCGTGTCCACGGATAATCTGTGCGAACGGTGCCGGGGAGGGCACACGGGACGGGGGTTCTTGGGGGTGCGTCCGTGACGGCACGTGATCTGTCGGCCTTCACACTGGCCGGGTACGACAAGGGACGGGGCAAGGCCGTCCAGGCGCTGTGGTTCGCGGTGATGAACACCGTGTTCTCCGCCTGGTTCTGCCCGGCCCGGCTGCGGGTGGCCATCCTGCGGACCTTCGGCGCCACCATCGGCGAGGGGGTGCTGATCCGGCA
This sequence comes from Streptomyces sp. NPDC005722, assembly GCF_040630935.1. Taxonomy (NCBI): domain Bacteria; kingdom Bacillati; phylum Actinomycetota; class Actinomycetes; order Kitasatosporales; family Streptomycetaceae; genus Streptomyces; species Streptomyces sp. NPDC005722. Next base: position 412,165 of record NZ_JBEXYN010000002.1, on the reverse strand, counting down.
CCGCGTCCGGGTGCTGTGGCCCTGGAAGCTGACGATCGGCGACCGTGCGTGGATCGGCGAGGGCGCCTGGCTGCTCAACCTGGAGCCCATCACGATCGGCAGCGACGTGTGCGTCTCCCAGGAGGCGCTGCTGTGCACCGGCAGCCACGACCACCGCACCGTCGACTTCCGCTACCGCAACGCGCCGATCACGGTGGAGGACGGCGCCTGGGTCGCCGCCCGCGCCGTCGTGCTCGCCGGGGTGACCGTGGGCCGCCACGCCGTCGTCGGCGCCGGCACCGTCCTGTCGAAGGACCTGCCCGAACTCACCCTGCACGCCGCCGACGGCACGCGGACGCTCAAGGAGCCCCAGCCGTGAAGCAGCCGCAGCCGTGAAGCCGCAGCCGTGAAGCAGCGCCAACCGTGAAGCAGCGCCAGCCGTGAAGCAGCGCCAGCCGTGAAGAAGCCGCAGCCGTGAAGGAGCGCCAGCCGTGAAGGTGCTGCACGTCGTCACCCTGCACACGCCCACCAACGCCTTCGGCGGCCCCACCCGGGTCGCCCTCAACCTCGCCCGGGGGCTGCGCGGCCGCGGTGTCGACGCCGAACTCGTCACCCTGGGCGACGGTTTCCCCGAGGGCGCGCTGCCGGACGAGGTGGAGGGGGTGCCCGCGCGGATCTACCGGGCGCGGCACGTGCTGCCCCGCTTCGAGGTCTCCGGGATCACCTCGCCGTCCCTGCTCGCCGGCGCGCGGCGGCTGGTGCGCTCGGCGGACGTCGTCCACGTCCACCTGATGCGCGACCTGATCACCCTGCCGGTCGCCGTGGCGGCGCTGCAGTGCGGGCGGCCGCTGGTGCTGCAGACCCACGGGATGGTCGACCCCAGCGACAAGCCGCTGGCCAAGGTGCTCGACGCGCTCGCCACCAAGCGGCTGCTGCGCCGGGCCGACGCCGTGCTGCACCTGACGGAGTGGGAGCGCACCGACCTGGAGGCGGTCGTGGGCGCGGGCAACCTGGCCCGTCCCGTACGGCTGCCCAACGGTACCGCGCTGCACCAGCCGAGGGTCCGCAGCGGCCCGCCGACCGTGCTCTACCTGGCCCGCTTCCAGACCCGCAAGCGCCCGCGGGCCTTCGCGGAGGCGATCCCCGAGGTGCTGGAGCAGTACCCGGACGCCCGCTTCGTCCTCGCCGGACCGGACTCCGGCGAGCTGGCCGGCACCCTGGAGACCGTGCGCACGCTGGGCGTGGAGAAGTCCGTGCGGCACGTCGGCCCGCTCAGCCACGCCGAGGCGCTGGAGGCCTTCCGCGCGGCCGACGTCTACGTCCTGCCGTCCGTGGACGAGCCGTTCGCGATGTCGCTGCTGGAGTCGATGTCGGTGGGCACGCCCGTCGTCGTACGGGAGTCCAACGGCCTCGCCCCCGACATCGAACGGGCCGGCGCCGGACGGGTCGTGCACCGCCCCGAGGACATCGGGAAGGCGGTCCTGGAACTGCTCGGGACGGAGGCGAACCAGACGGCCGCGCGGGCCGCCTGGCGCCTCATCCGGGACGAGCTCTCGCTCGACGCCGTCCTCGACGTCCTCCAGGAGGTGTACGGGACGGCTACGAAGGAACGTCCTCCCGCGTCTTCACCCCGATCTGCCAGCGGTAGAAGCTGAGCGCGAGGGCGTAGTCGAAGCCGGCGCGGCCGTCGAGGAAGCCGCGCCGGGCGAGGTAGGTGTAGCCGAAGAAGAGCAGCGGCTTGAACGGCACCTTCTGGAAGATCCGTCCCTGCCGCGTCTTCAGCCCCCGCACCTGCTCCTTGGCGCCCGGGTGGTGCTCCAGCCAGGCCTCCCAGTCCGAGTAGCGGTTGTGCCGGTCGAACCAGGTGCGCACGGGGTCCAGGTCGCGGTGCTCGATCCGGCCCCTGAGCTGCCCCACCGGCCCGTCCGCGCGCGGCTGGTAGTGGCCCTCCTGCTCGCCCATGCCGGGCGCGCCCAGGTCGTCGACCTCCGGGTACGCCACCCGGGTGCGGTCCAGCAGCGACCGCTTGACCACGGTGTGGCCGCGCCGCAGCGGCCGCCCGGCGAACCAGTACAGCAGCGGGATGTCGAAGGCCGCCGGCAGGACGGGCTGCCGTGCGAAGACCTCACGGAGCTCGTCGATCAGCTCCGGCGTGGGCACCTCGTCCCCGTCGAGGAACAGCAGCCAGGGGATGTCCGGGTGGACGTTGTCCAGGCACCACTGCTTCTTCTTGGGGTACTTGCCGTCCCAGGTGTAGGGGACGACCTGGGCGCCCAGCGACTCGGCGATGGCGCGGGTGTCGTCGGTGCTGTCGGAGTCGACGACCACCACGGCCTCGAAGTGGTCGATGACCGAGCCCACCGTGGTGGCGATGTTCTCCGCCTCGTTCTTGGTGGGGATCGCCACCACGACCGGCAGCCTGCTCACGAGCTCCGTCATCGGCCCTCCCGTGCCCAGGCGAAGCAGCCGCGCGAGTCGAAGGTCCTCGTGGCCGCGGTGATGGTGACCTCGTGGGTCGTGCCGGTCTTCGTCCCGGCCGTCCACGTGCAGTCCTTGGTGGGCGTCAGGGCGCGGTAGGTGCCGGGCACGACGACGCTGCCCGCCTTCGCCCTGGCGCCCACGGTGTAGGAGCCGTCGGCGAAGCCGGTCTCGGCGGCCGCGAGGACGTCCTCCTGGTCCGGGCACAGGTGGGTGACGGCGCCCTTGGCGCCGCCGATCTGCCCGGTGATGATGCCGCCGATCGCGGCGTCCTCGTCGACCTCGGCGACGCGGGCGATGCGGTCGCAGGTCTCCTGGCCCAGCTGCAGCACGGCCGCGGGGTCGGTGCCCTTGGGCACCCGGCCCGACAGGTAGCCCTTCTCCTTCTTGGTGAAGGAGCCGGTGGCCGGGGTCAGTTCGTCCTGGGGGAGCTTGGGCCCGCTCGGGACGGCGTCGGAGGCGGGGTCGGTGGGCGTGGTCGGTTCGGCGGAGACCGAGGCGGCGGCGGTCGGCGCGGGGGTGGGCGCGGCCGCGGCGTCCTTGCCGTCCGAACCGCCGGAGCAGCCGGTGAGCAGCACCGCCGCCGCCGTCACGAGGACGGCGGCGGCGGTGGCGACCCGGCGGGGCGGGTGGGTCATCCGTTCTTCCCCAGGTCGTAGTGCTGGGCGATCTGCGACGCCGACAGCACGCTCGGGTAGATCGCGGTCTCGTCGATGGAGCCGGCGAAGTAGTTGCTCGTCGGGCGGCTGGTCCAGCCCGAGAGGTTGTCGCCGCCGACGTGCCAGTAGCCCACGTAGTCGTTGCCGCCGGTGATCAGGAAGTTCGACGCCTGGAGCGAGCCGTCGACGTACAGCCGCATGCCGTTCGAGCCCTGGGTGGCGACGACGTGGTGCCACTCGTCGTCGTTGTAGGCCCTGGAGGTGGTGATGGTGCGGTTGCTGCCGCTGCGCACCCCGAAGACCAGCCGGCCCGCGTTGGTCATGTAGACGTGCTTGTCGGTGGTGGCGCTGGCCTCCGTCGTCCGGTCGCCGAAGCCGACGATCTTGCCGCCGGTGGTGGTCGTCGTCCGGAACCAGGTCTCGATGCTGTACGCGGACGGCCGGTTGCGCTTGGCGTCGCTGTACGACCACTGCGTGGTGCCGTTGTACGTCACGGCGGTGCTGGTGTTGCCGGCGAGCGCGCCGGGGCTGACGCCCCGGGTCGGGCCGCCGACGTGGTTGCCGCCGTCGTCGGCCGGCGAGTTGTCGGCGACGAAGGTGTTGGCGGTCTCGTTGTAGCGCCAGTACAGCGTGGCGCCGTCGGCGAGCACCTGGGTCGGGTACGCCTCGGGGGTGGTCGCCGCCGTGACCGTCTGGGTCGGCGACTTGACGGTGGTGTTGGTGCCGTCGCTCGCGGTGACCCGGTAGGTGTAGGTGGCGCCCGCCGTCACGTCGGTGTCGGTCCAGGTCAGCTGCGGCCGCACCCACGGCAGCGAGGAGGCCGTCGTGGTGTACACGGGCGTGGCGGCGCCGTTCTTGTACACGCGGTAGGTCAGCGAGCTGTCGTCCAGGTCCAGGCTGGTCTGGATGCGGACCTTGACCGAGCCCGGGGTGACACTGGACGCGTTGACGTTCGGGGTGGTCGGCACGCCGGTGTCCGGACCCGAGGAGAAGCGGGTCAGGCCCTGCTGGGCCACGCCGTTGACGGTGGTGAACTCGCCGCCGACCCACAGGTAGTCGGTGCCGCCGGACGAGGAGAGGGACATGGCGCGCGGGCCGATGCCCTCGCCCAGGCCGTCGTTGGTGTCGGGGAACCAGCCCAGCTTCGCGGGGTTGTCGACGGACTCGGCGAGCAGGTGCTTGCGGCGCTGGTTCGGGTACTCGTTCATGGTGCTGCAGTCGTGCGCGTGCGAGCCGCTGTACAGCACGGACTTGTAGACCTCGACGGACTGGGTGGCGCCGAGGCAGGTGTCGCGCCAGCGCTGGTTGAAGTCGCTGAGGTTGAGCGCGATGCGGCCGTCGAAGACGCCGCCGCCGGTGCCCTCGTTGCCCGTGTAGACCCCGGTGGCGTCGGTCGTGATGTCCTTGACGACCGACGTCGACGGGATGAAGGAGGACCCGTAGCCCTTCACCACGGCGCCGGTCGTCGCGTCGACCACGGCCAGGGCGTGCGAGGAGGTGCCGTTGACGCGGTCGAAGTCGCCGCCGATGACGACGTTCGCCCCGTCCGGGGTGATCTCCAGCGCACGGCCCGGCGCGTCGGCGTTGGCGGTGAAGGAGGTGACGTCCCCGGCGGTGGTGACGGCGGCGAAGTCGTCGTGCGGCTGGCCGTCGACGGAGCTGAAGTCGCCGCCCAGGTAGACGGTGTCGTCGGTGGCGGCCAGCGCCCGGACGGTGGCGTTGACCGCGACCGCGAAGTTCGTCCTGACGGTGCAGGTGGCGATGTCGATCGCGGCGAGGCTGCTGACCGGTGTGCCGTTGACCGCGCCGAAGAAGCCGCCCGCGTACAGCGTGGCCCCGTCCGGCGACACGGCGAGCGCCCGCACGGTCGCCGTGCCGGAGCCGACGGTGAAGGACAGCCTGCAGTCGGTGGGCGCGCCGGTCGCCGCGTTGAAGGCGGCGAAGTTGACGGCCTCCCGCTCGTTCGGACCGCCCGCCGCCTCTCCGGACGGGCGGACCGAGGAGAAGGTGCCGCCGGTGAAGACGGTGCCGTTGGCCTGCGCCATGGCGAAGACGATGCCGTTGGTCTGCCAGGTCGGCAGGCTGTCGGCCGTCAGCGCCACCGGCGGCGTCAGCGCCACCGCCGGCTGTGGCGCGACGGCCCCCGCCGCCAGGGACCCCGCCGCCATGGTCAAGGCGGCGGAGATGGATCTGAGCTTGCGCATGTGCCCCCCAAGGCCCCAATGCCCCCGAGCGTCCCACTTGGCCGCCCGTGCACCGCAGGGTATGGGTTGACATACGGCTGATGGACGGTGTTTGAAGAAAATGTGAGCACTAAGGTGCGCCGAATGTCAGTACGAGAACGGGGTGGTTGGCCGCCCCCGCCGCCTCGCTCGACCACAGCCACAGCGCGTCGGTGCCCGTGCTGGTCACCGCGAGGTCGTAGGAGCCGCCCAGGGCCCCGGCGAGGGCGCCGGCGTCCAGTGCCGTCTCGTACGTGCTCTGGGCCGCGGTGGCCCCGGTGAGCGTGCCGAGCACCGTGGAGGACAGCGCGGGCCGGCCCGTGTACGTCACGCCGGTCTCCGTCCAGCTCCCGGTGACCGGGACGACGCTCGCGCTGTCGGCCGTCCCCGCGCTCGCGTCGGAGTTGGTGTGCACCCGCAGCCGCGCGCTCTTCAGCACCGTCCCGGCGGGTGCGGCGGGCAGGGCGAAGCGCAGGTAGGTCAGGTACGCCGAGCTGCCGCGCACCGCCAGCGAGCCCGAGGTGCCGTAGTTGGACGACGGGGCGCCCGCGTTGACGTACGAGTCCTCGTTCGCCTCGACGGTGACCTCGGACTCCGGGGGAGTGCCGCCGCCCCCGGTGCCCAGTGCGTGGTGGTCGGCGACCTGGGCGGCCGTCAGCACCGACGGGTAGACGGCCGTCTCGTCCAGTTGCCCGGCGAAGTAGTTGCTGGTGGGGCGGTTGGGCCAGCTGCTGAGGTTGTCGCCGCCGACCCTCCAGAAGCCCGAGTAGTTCTGGCTGGTGGTGGTCGGATCGGTGCCGGCGAGGGCGCCGTCCACGTACAGCCGCATGCCGCCGCTGCCCTGGGTGGCGACGACGTGGTGCCAGCCGCCGTCGTTGTAGGTGCCGGTGGTGGTGATGGTGCGGGCGCCGTTGTTGTACACCCCGAAGGCCAGGCGCCCGTTGTTGGTCATGTAGACGTGCTTGTCGTAGCTGCCGCTCAGGTTGTCGTCGACGTTGCGGTCGCCGAAGCCGATGAGCTTGCCGCCGGCCGTCGTCGTGGTCCGGAACCAGGTCTCGACGCTGTACGCGGCCGGGCGGCCGTGGCGGGCGTCGCTGTAGGCGTACTCGTTCGTGCCGTTGAACCCCATGGCGGTGCTGCCGGCGACGGCGCCCGGGGTCTGCCGGTACGACGGTCCGTTGAGGTAGACCGCGTTGTCGTTTCCGGGGGAGGAGTCGGCGCCGAACTGGCCGGAGGCCTCGTCGTAGCGCCAGTACAGCGTGGCGCCGTCGGCGAGCACCCGGGCCGGGTACGCCTGGGCCGACGAGGCGGCGGTCACCGACTGGGCGGGGGACAGGGCGCTGGTGTTGGTGCCGTCGCTCGCGGTGACCCGGTACGAGTAGGTGCTGCCCGCGGTGACCGAGGTGTCGGTGAAGGTCAGCTGCGGGCGGGCCCACGGCAGGGAGGAACCGGTGGCCGTGTGGATCGGCGTGGTGGAGCCGTTGCGGTAGACGCGGTAGGTCAGCGGCCCGTCGTCCAGGTCGAGGCTGGTCCGCCAGCGCACGGTGACCTGGCCCGGCCGGATGCTCGCCACGTTCACCTCGGGCACGCTCGGCGCCCCGGTGTCCGGGCCGGAGGCGAAGCGGGTCAGGCCCTGCTGGGCGGCGCCGGCGACGGTGGTGAACTCCCCGCCCACCCACAGGTAGTCGGTGCCCCCGGAGGAGGCCACGGTCATCACCCGCGGGCCGAGGCCCTCGCCGATGCCGTCGTTGGTGTCCGGGAACCACGGCAGCAGCGTCGGGTCGTCCACCGACTGCGCGAGCAGGTGCTTGCGCCGCTGGTTGGGGAAGGCCCCCATGCTGCTGCAGTCGTGGGCGTGCGAACCGCTGTACAGCACGGTCCGGTAGACCTCGACGGACTGTGTGGCGCCCAGGCAGTTGTCCCGCCAGCGCTGCCCGAAGTCACTGGTGTTCAGGGCGATGCGGCCGTCGAAGACACCGCCGCCGGTGCCCTCGTTGGCGGTGAAGACCCCCGTGGCGTCCGCGGTGAGGTCCTTGGTCACCGACGTGGCCGGGATGAAGCCCACCGGGTAGGCCCTGGTCAGGGCGCCGGTGTCGGTGTCGACCACGGCCAGGGCGTGCGAGCCGGTGCCGCCGACGGTGTCGAAGTCACCGCCGAGCACCGCGTGCGCGCCGTCCGGGCTCAGCTGGACGGCCCGGCCCGGCTTGTCGGCGTTCGGGTTCCAGGCGCGCAGCGCGCCGGCCGTCGACAGCGCCGCGAACCGCTGCCGGGACTGGCCCGCCACCGAGGTGAAGTCACCGCCCACGTACACGGTGTCGTCGCTGACGTCGATCGCCCGTACGGTCGCCGAGAAGGAGGGCCGGAAGGAGGCGACCGGCGTGCAGCTCGCGATGTCGATCGCGGCGAGGCTGCTGACGGCCACGCCGTTGACGGCGTTGAACCAGCCGCCCGCGTAGAGCGTCCGCCCGTCCGGCGAGACCTCGAGGGCGCGCACGGTCGCGCTGCCCGAGCCGATGGTGAAGGAGAGCCGGCAGCTGGTCGGGGCGCCGGTGGCGGCGTTGAACGCCGCGAAGTTCACGGCGGACTGCGTGGTGCCGCTGGAGCCGGAGGACCTGACGGTGGAGAAGGTCCCGCCCGCGAAGACCGTGCTCCCCTGGTGGGCCATCGCCCACACCACGCCGTTGGTCTGCCAGGTCGGCAGCGGGTCGGCGGTGATGGCCACGGGCGGTGTGAGCGCCCCGGCCGTCGGTGCCACCGCCACCCCGGCGCCCGCCAGCGATGCCGATGTCAGAACGAGTGCAGCGGAAAGTCTTCCCCAAGTGCGCATGAGCCCCCCAGCCCTCGCCGCCCCCGGCGGTGCGGGAACGGACCGCCTGCCCCGGCAGCGTACGCCGGGACAGGCGGTCCGGAGGAGACCCCGGCGGCCACTTTCGGCCTCCGGCGGTGTACTGAGCGGCCCCCGGGGAGACGCGATCGAGGTGATCCGTCCCCGCCGGGGGCCGCGGGTGGTGCAGGGTGCCGTTACGAGCCGAAGGTGAGCACCAGCCGCGGCCCGTTCGCCTGCGAGGCCGCCTGACGCGACCAGAGCCACATGGCGTCGGTGCCCGTACTGGTCAGCGCCAGGGCGTAGGAGCCGCCCAGCGAGCCGCCGAGCTGGGAGACGTCCAGCGGCACCGTGTACGACGTCGACACCGTCGTCGCACCGCTCAGCGTGCCCAGCACGGTCGGGGACAGTGCCGGCCGGCTGTTGTACGCGACCCCGGTCTCCGTCCACGCGCCCGTGACGGGCACGACGGAGACGGTGTCGTTGGTGCCCGCCGTCGGGTCGCTGCTGGTCATGACCCGCAGCATGGCGCTCTTCAGGGTCTGGCCGGCCGGGGCCGGCGGCAGGCTGAAGCGCAGGTACGTCAGGTACGCCGAGCTGCCGCGGACGGCCAGCGAGCCCGAGGTGCCGTAGTTGGCGGAGGGGGCTCCGGCGTTGACGTAGGTGTCCTCGGCCGGGGTGAGCGTGGTGACGGTGTCGGCCGGGGCGCTCGCCAGGGCGTAGTGGTGGGCGACCTGGGTGGCCGTCAGCACGGACGGGTAGACGGCGGTCTCGTCGATCTGCCCGCTGAAGTAGCCGCTGGAGGGCTGGTCCGGCCAGCCGTTGAGGTTGTCGCCGCCCGCTCGCCAGTAGCCGGTGTAGTTCTCGTTGGAGGTCTGCGGGTTGCTGCCGGCGAGGGTGCCGTCGACGTACATCTTCATGCCGTCGGCGCCCTGGGTGGCCACCACGTGGTGCCAGGCGCCGTCGTTGTAGGCGGTGCCGCTCGTGATGGTGTTGGTGGCGCCGGTGTAGACGCCGAAGACCAGCCGCCCGTTGTTGGTCATGTAGACGTGCTTGTCGTACTGGCTGCTGGTGTCCGTGGTGGCGTTGCCGAAGCCGACGATCTTGCCGCCCGAGGTCGTGGTGGTCCTGAACCACGACTCCACGCTGAAGGCCGCCGGACGCGGGTGGCTGCGGTCGCTGTAGACCCACTGGCTGGAGCCGTTGAAGCCGATCGCCGTGCTGGAACCGCTGACCGCGCCCGGGCTCTGCCGGTACGACGGACCGCCGACGTAGTCGCCGTTGTCGTCCGCGGGGGAGGCGTCGGCGGCGAAGGTGCCGCCGCTCTCGTCGTAGCGCCAGTACAGGTTGGCGCCGTCGGAGAGCACCGCCGCGGCGTAGCTGTTGCTCCCGCTCGCCACGGTGGCCGTGGCGGTGGAGGACAGCGGGCTGGTGTTGGTGCCGTCGCTCGCGCTGACCCGGTAGCTGTGGGTGGAGCCCACGGTCAGCCCGGTGTCGGTGAAGCTGAGCTGCGGCCGCACCCAGGGCAGCGAGTTGCCGGAGGTGGTGTACACCGGGGTGGCGGAGCCGTCCCGGTAGACCTTGTACGACAGCGCGCTGTCGTCGTCGTCCAGGCTCGCCTGCCAGCTCACCTTGACCTGCCCGGCCGCCAGGCTCGCCGCGCTCGCCTCCGGCGTGGTCGGGTTGCCGGTGTCGGGACCGTCGGAGAAGCGGGTCAGGCCCTGCTGCGGGGCGCCCTGGACGGTGGTGAACTCGCCGCCCACCCAGAGGTAGTCCCTGCCGCCCGTGGACGACACGGACATCACCCGTGGCCCGATGCTCTCCCCGAGGCCGTCGTTGGTGTCCGGGAACCAGCCGAGCAGCTTCGGGTCGTCCACCGACTGCGCCAGCAGGTGCTTGCGCCGCTGGTTGGGGAACTCGCCCATGCTGCTGCAGTCGTGCGCGTGCGAACCGCTGTACAGCACCGTCCGGTAGACCACGAGCGACTGCGTCGCGCCGAGGCAGGTGTCGCGCCAGCGCTGGTCGAAGTCGCTGAGGTCGAAGGCGGTGCGGCCGTCGAAGACACCGCCGCCGGTGCCCTCGTTGGCCACGTACAGGCCCGTCGCGTCGTCCGTGATGTCCTTGACGACCGAGGTGGCCGGGAAGAAGCCCACCGGGTACGCCTTCGTCAGCGCGCCGGTGCCGGTGTCGACGACCGCCAGGGCGTGCGAGTTGCTGCCGCCGATGGTGTCGAAGTCACCGCCGATCATCACGTGGGAGCCGTCCCGGGCGGCCTGGACGGCCCGCCCCGGCTCGTCGCCCTGCGGGTCCCAGGGCTTGAGGGCTCCCGCGGTGGTCAGCGCCGCGAAGTACCGCCGGGACTGGCCGGCGACGGTGGTGAAGTCGCCGCCCATGTAGACGGTGTCCGCGGTCACGTCCAGCGCCCGTACGGTCGCGGAGATCCCCGGGTGGAAGGAGGCGACCGGCGTGCACGTCGCGATGTCGATGGCGGCCAGGCTGTTGACCTGGACGCCGTTGACGGCGCTGAAGTATCCACCCGCGTAGAGGGTGCCGCCGTCCGGCGAGACGGCCAGGGCGCGCACGGTGGCCGTGCTGCCCGGGCCGATCGTGAACGACAGCCGGCAGTCGGTCGGTGCGCCGGTCGCGGCGTCGAACGCCGCGAAGTTCACCGCGGACTGCTCGTTGGTGCCCGCGCCGCTGCCGGGCGGACGGACGGTGGAGAAGGTGCCGCCGGCGAAGACGACCCCCTCCGACTGGGCCATCGCCCAGACGATGCCGTTGGTCTGCCAGGTCGGCAGTTCGTCCGCGGTCATCGCGACCGGCGGGGTGAGCGCGGTCGCGGCCGGAGCCGCGGCCACCCCCACCCCTGCCAGAGCCCCCGCCACCAGTGTCCCGGCGGCGGTCATCGCCCCAAGTCTTCGCATGTGCCCCCCAAGGCCTCACTCGTGCACAAGCGGCCCATTCGCCCGCCTGTGGACGGCAGCGTAGGGGTCTGTGAAGCTCCTCGCGTGAAAGTTTGACGAAATTGTGTTCACTCTTGGCTCGGCGGGACGTTGCCAGGGCTTAACGCGACGTACCCCGGGCCGTGTTCAGCGGTCGATGCGCACGGTGATTCCGGCGAGCTGGTCCTCGACCTGCTTGCGGTCGGCGTCGACCATGATCCGGGCGAGCTCGTCGACCCGTACCGAGGGCTTCCAGCCGAGGAGTTCCTCCGCCTTGCTCGCGTCGCCGATCAGCGCGTCGACCTCGCTGGGGCGCTCGTACTTGGGGTCGTAGCGGACGTACTCCGCCCAGTCGAGGTCCACGTGCGCGAACGCGGTCTCCACGAACTGCCGCACCGTGGCGGCCTCGCCGGTGGCGACCACGTAGTCGTCCGGCTGGTCGCGCTGCAGCATCCGCCACATCGCGTCGACGTACTCCGGGGCGTAGCCCCAGTCCCGGACGGCGTCGAGGTTGCCCAGGTAGAGCCGGTCCTGCAGGCCGGCCTTGATGCGGGCGACGGCGCGGGTGATCTTGCGGGTCACGAAGGTCTCGCCGCGGCGCGGGGACTCGTGGTTGAAGAGGATGCCGTTGACCGCGAACATGTCGTACGCCTCGCGGTAGTTGACCGTCGCCCAGTAGCCGTAGACCTTGGCGCAGCCGTAGGGGCTGCGGGGGTGGAAGGGCGTCCGCTCGTTCTGCGGCGGCGGGGTGGCGCCGAACATCTCGGAGGAGGAGGCCTGGTAGATCCGGGTCTCCACACCGCTGGCGCGCACCGCCTCCAGCAGCCGCATCGAGCCGAGACCGGTGACGTCCCCGGTGTAGAGCGGGGCGTCGAAGGACACGCGGACATGGGACTGGGCGCCCAGGTTGTAGACCTCGTCGGGCCGCAGGTCGCGCAGGAGGTTCACCAGCGCCACGCCGTCGGCGAGGTCGGCGTGGTGGAGCACGAAGGACCGGTTCGCCTCCTGCGGCCCCTGGTAGATGTGGTCGATCCGCTCGGTGTTGAAGCTGGACGACCGTCTGACGAGGCCGTGCACGGTGTAGCCCTTGTCCAGCAGCAGCTCCGCGAGGTAGGAGCCGTCCTGGCCGGTCACACCGGTGATCAGGGCGCTCTTGCCCATGCGATCTCCCCCCTTGGGTCGGTTATGTTTCTTTTGCGTACTGATGTTTGGAATCACCCCCGGTGGGGTGAACCCTGCTGGCAGAATCCGCTTCCATGAGCGAAGCGAACGCACTCCTGCCCGACCGCGCCCGGATCTTCGTCGCGGGCCACCGTGGTCTGGTCGGATCGGCGGTGACCCGGCGGCTGACCGCGGACGGGCACGAGGTGATCACCCGTGGCCGCGGCGAACTCGACCTGCGCGACGCGGCGCGCACCGAGGCGTTCCTGAAAGAGCGGCGTCCCGACGCGGTGGTGCTGGCGGCCGCCAAGGTCGGCGGCATCATGGCCAACAGCACCTACCCGGTGCAGTTCCTCGAGGACAACCTGCGCATCCAGCTGAGCGTGATCGCGGGGGCGCACGCGGCCGGGGTGGGCCGGCTGCTCTTCCTCGGCTCCTCGTGCATCTACCCCAAGCACGCGCCGCAGCCGATCTCCGAGGACGCCCTGCTCACCGGCCCCCTGGAGCCGACCAACGAGGCGTACGCGCTCGCCAAGATCGCCGGCATCGTCCAGGTGCAGTCCTACCGGCGGCAGTACGGCGCCTCGTTCGTCTCCGCGATGCCCACCAACCTGTACGGCCCCGGCGACAACTTCGACCTCGAGACCTCGCACGTGCTGCCCGCGCTCATCCGCCGCTTCCACGAGGCGCGACGCGACGGCGCCCCTGAGGTGGTGCTCTGGGGGTCGGGCAGCCCGCGCCGGGAGTTCCTGCACGTCGACGACCTCGCCGCCGCCTGCGCGGTGCTGCTGCGCTCGTACGACGGCGAGGAGCCGGTCAACATCGGCTGCGGCGACGACCTGACGATCCGTGAGCTCGCGGAGACCGTACGGGAGGTCACCGGCTACGAGGGCGCCGTCGCCTGGGACACCTCCAAGCCCGACGGCACCCCGCGCAAACTGCTGGACGTCTCCCGCCTCACCGCCCTCGGCTGGAAGCCGGAGATCCCGCTGCGGGACGGGATCGCCGCCACGTACCGCTGGTGGAGGGACGATTTCGCGGTCTGACATTCAGTACGCCCCGCGGCCGTCCACGACGGCCCGGAAGGTGCGGGCCATCACGTCGACGTCGCTGGTGAAGGTCCAGTTGTCGACGTAGCGCAGGTCCAGCTGAAGCGTTTCGTCCCAGGAGAGGTCCGAGCGCCCGCTGACCTGCCACAGGCCGGTCAGGCCGGGCTTCACCGACAGCCGGCGCAGCGCGACCTCGTCGTAGCGGGCGACCTCCTCCGGCAGCGGGGGACGTGGGCCGACCAGCGACATCTCGCCGCGCAACACGTTGATCAGCTGCGGGAGTTCGTCCAGCGAGCAGCGGCGCAGGATCCGCCCGACCCGCGTGACGCGCGGGTCGCGGCGCATCTTGAACATCAGGCCGTCGTTCTCGTTGGCGGTGGCGAGCTCGGGCTTGCGGTCGTCGGCGTCCGTCACCATCGTGCGGAACTTCCACATGGTGAAGGGCGCGCAGTCCAGCCCGTGCCGGATCTGCTGGTAGAACACCGGCCCCTTGGAACCGAGCCGGATGGCCGCCGCGATGAGGCCGAACAGCGGCGAGAGCAGCAGGAGTCCGGCGGCGGCGCCGGCGCGGTCCAGCACCTCCTTCAGGCCCACCTGGACCCCGCGCCGCAGCGGCGGGCTGATGAGCAGCAGGGTGAGCCCGGCGGCGGAGGTCAGCTCCACCCTCCGCACCGCGACGTCGGTCAGGCCCGGCAGCACGGCCAGCGGGATCCCGGCGTCGTGCACGGACCACGACAGCTGCCGCAGCCGCTCGCCCGCCATCCGCGGGCCGGGCGCGACCAGCACCAGGTCGGCGCCGAGTTCCCGCGCCGCGGTCAGCACCGCGCCGGAATCGGCGCCCGGCCGCGCCGGGGCCAGCGACTCCAGCCGGGCGGCCACGGGCGCGCCGCACTCCAGGTTGGCCAGGCCGACCGGGATCGTGCCCACCACGACGTACTCGTGGTCGGTGCGCGCGGCCAGCTGGTCGACGACGTAGTCGGCCGCGCTCGGCTCGCCGATCACCAGGACGCGGCGCACTGCCTGCGCCTCGCGCCGGGAGGCCAGGAGGTGGCGGTACGTCAACTTGCGGCAGGCGGTGGTCAGCAGCAGGCCCGGGGTGAGCGCGAGCAGCGCCACGGACGGTTCGGAGTGCTCGCCGAGCAGCGCGCGGACCACCGCGAGCACGCCGAGCAGGACCAGCCAGTCGTAGAGCACGGACAGCCCGCTGCGCGACTCGCCGAGCGTGCGCCGGGCGTACCTGCGGCGGGCGGTCTGGACGGCCGGCCAGGCCACCGCGACGGTCGCGGCGCACAGCACCGGGTGCGGCTGGAACGTGGCGTCGAAGACGACCAGGACCGGGAGCGCGACCCCCACCGCGTCCGTGACGAGCGCCGCCGGCAGGTACCAGCGCGCCTTGTCGCTCAGCCCGCGCGGGGCGGCCGTCCGGCCGCGCGCGGGAGACGTATCCGTCGGGCCTGAATTGGGTATACCGACACGCCGCATGGACCCCCCTGGCACAACGCGACAAATGTGGGCGCACTCGCTACTTCCCCAAGCAGCAGTGCGCCGTAGTAACCCGGAACGCTATGCCAAACAGTTGTGCGTTCGCTGCGGTTTACGAAATTTCGGAGGCCAGTTGTCCTGAAGTTCACATTCGGCTTGATCTGTCCGCCGACGGGCCCTGTGGTGCGGTAAGGCGCCGTCCGCGGACCGTTCCTGACCGTACGGGGTCGAGGGCCCCTTGTCCGCGCTCGTGACGCGCTCCGGCGTGCGGTTCGTGCGCCCCTGGTGGGGGTGTGCCGCGCACGGCCGTTCCGTATACGGTTCCGGCCGGCCGGAACGGCGCGTTCCGGAGCGGGAGGGAGGGTGACGGAGCGGGCGGACCCGGTCAGTATGGTGTGACCATGCCAGGAAGCCGCATCGCGCCCACCCCGAGACACATCGGCAGTCCGGTCCGGTTCCTGTGGTGGCTGGTCGTCAGCCAGCGCCGCCGGGTCGCCTTCGGCGCGCTGCTGGGCAGCACGTGGACGGTGAGCCTGGCCCTCTCCCCGTACCTGCTGTCGCGCGCCGTCGACGACGGCCTGCGCGCCCACGACCACGGCGCCCTCGCCGGCTGGTCCGGGGCGCTCCTCGCCGGCAGTGCGGGCACGGCGTGGCTGGGCATCGCCCGGCACCGGACCATGACCAAGGTCCGGATGGACGCCTCCTTCCGCACCGTCCGGGTCACCGTGGCGCACGCGACGCGCCTCGGCGCCACCCTGCGGCGCCGGGTCACCGCGGGCGAGGTCGTCGCCATCGGCATGAGCGACGTCCAGGCCATCGCCCAGTCGCTCACCGTGACCGGCCCCGGGGTCGGCGCCGTCGTCGCGTACGTCGTCGTCGCGCTGCTCCTGCTCTCCATATCCCCGCTGCTCGCCGCCGTGGTGCTGGCCGGGGTGCCGCTGCTCGCCGTGACCGTCGGGCCGCTGCTGCACCGGCTGCAGGGCGTCGGCGCCGGATACCGTGAGCAACAGGGCGCGCTGACGGCGCGGTTGGTGGACATGGTGACCGGACTGCGGGTGCTGAGCGGCCTCGGCGGCAAGGAGGCGTACGCCGCGCGCTACCGCCGTGACTCCGCGGACCTGCGCGAGCAGGGGTACCGGGTCGGCGCCGTGACCAGCTGGGTCGGCGCGCTCGGCAACGGGCTCCCCGCGCTCTTCCTGGCGGTCGTGACCTGGCTGGCCGCACGGATGGCCGCGCAGGGCACGATCAGCGTCGGCGAACTCGTGGCCGTCTACGGCTACGTCGCCGTGCTGGTGGTGCCCGTGGCGTTCTTCATCGAGGGCGGCGCCGACCTCGCCCGGGCCCTCGTCGCCGCCCGGCGGGTCATCCGCTTCCTCGCCCTGCGGCCCGAACACGCCGACGACCCGGGGCGGCCCACCGCCCCCGTCCCCGACGCGCCCGCCGCCCTGCGCGACCCCGACTCCGGCGTCGAGGTCCGCCCCGGGCTGCTGACCGCGCTCGCCGCCACCCGGCCCGAGGACGCCGTCGCCGTCGTGGACCGGCTCGGCCGCTTCGCCCCCTCCGACGTGACCTGGGGCGACGTCCGGCTGGACGCCGTCGCCGTCGGGCCGGTCCGCGAGCGCGTGCTCGTCGCGGACAACGAGGCCGACCTCTTCGCGGGCACCGTCCGTGAGGTCGTCGCCGGACGCCGCGAACCCGCCGACGACGCCGTCCGCGCGGCCGTCCACGCCGCCGTCGCCGACGACGTCGTCGACGCGCTCCCCGACGGCCTCGGGTCCGCCGTCGCCGCGCAGGGCCGCAACCTCTCCGGCGGCCAGCGTCAGCGCCTGCGACTCGCCCGCGCCCTGCACGCCGCCCCGGACACCCTGCTCGCCGTCGAACCCACCTCCGCCGTCGACGCCCACACCGAGGCCGCGATGGCCGCGCGGCTGCGCGCCGCGCGGCGGGGCCGTACGACCCTGGTCACCACGACGTCCCCGCTCGTGCTCGAACAGGCCGACGTCGTCGTGTTCCTCGTCGACGGCAAGACGGCCGCCACCGGAACGCACCACGACCTGCTGCGTGACGAGGCCGGCTACCGGGCGCTGGTGTCGCGCGGCGCCGGCGGGGAGGCGTGATGACGACGGGGGTGCTGCCGGTCGCCGACCGCGCACGGGTACGCCGCGCCGCCTTCGCCGAACTCCGCGCCGACCGGCGCGCGTTCGCCGGCGTGCTCGGCCTCAACGCACTGGCCGCGGCCGCCGGACTTGCCGGACCCCGGCTGCTCGGCGGCATCGTGGACACCGTCAAGGACGCGCCGGGCCGCGCCGCCCTCGCCACCGTGGACCGGCTGGCCCTCGCCATCGCCGCCTGCACGGTGCTGCAGGTCCTGCTGTCCCGCCAGGCCCTCAGGGCGGGCGCCCGCTTCGGCGAGCGCGCCGCGGCCCGGATCCGCGAACGCTTCCTCGACCGTACGCTCGCACTCCCCGCCGCCACCGTCGAACGCGTCCCCACCGGCGACCTG
Source organism: Streptomyces sp. NPDC005722 (assembly GCF_040630935.1). Taxonomy (NCBI): domain Bacteria; kingdom Bacillati; phylum Actinomycetota; class Actinomycetes; order Kitasatosporales; family Streptomycetaceae; genus Streptomyces; species Streptomyces sp. NPDC005722. Next base: position 394,866 of record NZ_JBEXYN010000002.1, on the reverse strand, counting down.
GCCGCCCGGGGCACCGGCGACGTCACCGCCGTCGCCGTCACACTGCGCGACGCGGTGCCCGAGGTCCTCATCTCCTGCGTCCAGGTGCTGTTCGTCCTCGGCGCCGTCGTCCTGCTCGACCCGCTGCTCGGGCTGTGCGGGGCGGCGGGCATGACGGTGATGGGGGTCGCCCTGCGCTGGTACCTGCGCCGGGCCCGCGCCGCCTACCTCGCCGAGGGCGAGGCCAACTCGGCGCTCGCCGAGGAGCTCGCGGCCACGGCGGGCGGCGCGCGCACCGTCGAGGCCCTCGGACTGCAGGAGCGCCGCGTCGCCACGGCCGAGGCGGCCGTCGCCGAGGCCCGCCGCACCCGGCTGCGCACCCTGTGGCTGCGCACCGTCCTCTTCCCGGCCGTGGACGTCTCCTACACGCTGCCGGTCGTGTGCGTGCTGCTCGCCGGCGGCGCGCTCCACGCCCGGGGTGCCGTCTCCCTCGGCACCGTGATCGCCTCCGCGATCTACCTGCGGCAGATGGTGGGGCCGCTGGACAACCTGCTGATGTGGGTCGAGCACCTGCAGGGCAGCGCCGCGTCGTACGCACGCGTCGAGGGCCTGGCCATGGTCCCCGCCGCCGGCCCGCCCACCGCGGCCGTGCCCGCCGACGGCCGCATCGAGGTGACCGGCGTCCGGTACGCCTACGGCCACGGCGGCGACGTGCTGCACGGAGTCCACCTGGACGTACGGCCCGGCGAGCGGCTCGCCGTGGTCGGCCCGTCCGGGGCCGGGAAGTCCACCCTCGGCCGGCTGCTCGCGGGCGTCGACCGGCCCCGCGCCGGCGCCGTCACCGTCGGCGGCGTGCCGCTCGCCGACCTCGCCCCGGACGAACTGCGCCGCCAGGTCGTCCTGGTCACCCAGGAGCACCACGTCTTCCAGGGCACGCTCCGCGACAACCTGCTCATCGCCGGACCGTCCGCCACCGACGACGCGTTGCGTGCCGCGCTCGCCGCCGTCGACGCCCGCTGGGCCGGCGACCTGCCGGACGGCCTCGACACCGAGCTCGGCGGCGGCGCCCACCACCTCGGCGGCGCCCAGGCACAGCAACTCGCCCTCGCCCGGGTCGTCCTTGCTGACCCGCACACCCTGGTGCTGGACGAGGCCACCGCCCTCCTGGACCCGACGACGGCGCGCGACACCGAGCGCGCCCTCGCCGCCGTCCTGCGCGGCCGCACGGTCATCGCCATCGCCCACCGGCTGCAGACCGCCCACGACGCGGACCGCGTCGCCGTGATGGACCGCGGCGTGGTCACCGAACTCGGCACGCACCACGAGCTGGTGGCCGGCGGCGGCGCCTACGCGGCCCTCTGGCGCTCCTGGCACGGCACGACGGGCACACCGGGGTCGCCGGGCATGCCGCCCCCCGGCACCCGGGACGCCGCACCGGTGGGCGCGCCCGACGAGGGGTGACCGGGGTCAGCGGAGCGCCTGCGTGCCGATCGCGGACAGGAGCCGCAGCCTGTCGTGGCTCTCGGAGCCCGGGACCGCGGTGTAGACGAGCAGGTGGTGCGACTGCTCCGGGTCCAGCAGCGTCTGGCAGTTCAGCTCCATCTCGCCGACCTCGGGATGGACGAAGCGTTTCACCTGGCCGGGGCGGACGCCGACCTCGTGGTCGTCCCACAGGCGCCGGAACTCCTCGCTCCGCGCGAGGAGCAGGTCGACGTAGTCCGCGGCGCGCGACCCGGGACCGCGCAGCGTGGCCATCTCCCGCAGGCCGGAGGCGAACATCCGGGAGATCAGCGGGTGGTCCGAGGGCGCGTACAGCGCGCGGCCGGCGGGGTCGGTGAACCAGCGGTAGACGATGCTGCGTGCCGGTCCGGTGTGGCGGGTCGTGTCGCCGGTGAGGGCGACACCGAGCGGGGTCTGGCGCAGCGTCTCGCCGAGTTCGGTGACGATCTCCGCGGGGGTGTCGCCGAGGCGGTCGAGGATGCGCAGCAGCCCCGGGCTGATGTGCGCACCGGCCGCGCCCCGGTCGGGCGGGACGTGTCCGGCGAGGCGGAACAGGTGGTCGCGCTCGTGGAGCGACAGGTGCAGGCCCTGGGCGATCGAGGCGACCATCTGCTCGGACGGCTGGGGGCCGCGCTCCCGTTCCAGCCGGGCGTAGTAGTCGGTCGACATGTGGCAGAGGACGGCGACCTCCTCGCGGCGCAACCCGCTGGTCCTGCGGCGTTGTCCGCGCGGGAGGCCGACGTCCTCGGGCTGCAGCAGCTCCCGGTGCCGGCGCAGAAATGCCGCCAGCCCCGACCGGTCGATCTCCATGCGTCTCCTCCCTCGGCGCTGCCTCCTTTCTACCGGCCGCCCCCGCGCGTAGCCACGGATCGGCGATCCCCCTCTGCGGTAGCGCCGCACGTGGCACCGCCCCACCGCGGCAGCCCCGCCCCGCGGATCAGCGGATCGACGGTCCCTGAACAACTCCCGCCGTTCCCTCCAGGGTTGGGGTCAACGACGACATCAGGGAGTGAGCACATGCCACGCACAGCCATCGACATCACCGTTCCCGACCTGTCCGGGAAGCGGGCCGTGGTCACCGGAGCCAGCGACGGCCTGGGGCTCGGCATCGCGACGCGCCTCGCCGCCGCCGGCGCGGAGGTCCTCATGCCCGTCCGCAACCCGGGCAAGGGCGAGACGGCCCTCGCCGCCATCCGCCGGCAGGTACCCGGCGCCGACGTGTCGCTGCGCGCGCTCGACCTGTCCTCGCTCGCCTCCGTCGCGGCGCTGGGCGAGACCCTGCTGGGCGAGGACCGGCCCATCCACATCCTCGTCAACAACGCCGGGGTGATGACCCCGCCCGACCGGCAGACCACCGCCGACGGGTTCGAGCTGCAGTTCGGCACCAACCACCTCGGGCACTTCGCCCTCGCCGCCCGTCTGCTGCCCCTCCTGCGGGCCGGCCGCGCGCGGGTGACCTCGCAGATCAGCGTCGCGGCGAACAGCAACGGCATCAACTGGGACGACCCGAACTGGGAACGGTCGTACGACGGCATGCGCGCCTACAGCCAGTCGAAGATCGCGCTCGGGCTCTTCGGGCTCGAACTCGACCGGCGCAGCGAGGCCGGCGGCTGGGGCATCACGAGCAACCTGTCCCACCCCGGGGTCGCGCCGACGAGCCTGCTCGCCGCCCGCCCCGAGGTCGGCCGCGACGAGGACACCAGGAGCGTGCGCCTGATCCGCGCCCTGTCCGCGCGCGGCATCCTCGTGGGCACGGTACGGACCGCACGGCTTCCCGCGCTCTACGCCGCCACCCACCCCGACGCCGAGCGGGGCGCGTTCTACGGGCCCCGTGGGCTCGCGCACATGGGCGGCGCTCCCGGACGGCAGCGGCTGTACGGCCGGTTGCGCGGCGCCGACGACGCCCGGCGCATCTGGGACGTCTCGGAGGAACTGGTGGACGTCCCCTTCCGGGGAGGACGCGGTGCGTGACGGGCGCTCCAGGCCCTAGCCGATCAGGCGCTTGCGCCAGTCCAGCGGGGTGACCGTGATGACGCTGTCCGGCTCCCCGTCCCACTCCCACGGCAGCCCGGCCGCCGTGAGCGCCGCGACGACCTCCCGGCCGATCGCCGCCGTCGTCCCGGACGAGCCGTCGAACCCGCCGTAGAACAGGGGCAGCCCGCGTCCGGCGGCCGCGGCGTCGGTGCACCCGGGGTGGAAGTGGACGAACCCGCGGACGCCGGGCGCACCCGCCGCGCCGGTCCCGGCGCCGCCGGACGGGAGGGGGCCGGTGACGTGCTCCCGCGCGGAGACGCCCGCCGCCTCCAGCGCCGCGAACGCGGCGGTGAGCCGTTCCGGGTCGGTCTCGCCCGTCCAGTGCGCCTGTTCCGCCAGGCGCTCCAGCCACATCCGGTCGGCGAGTTCGCGCGCCTGCTCGTGGGAGACCGGCCGTCGCCTCCCCGGGACGGGGAACTTCTCGGCGACCTCGGCCAGTTCGGCCCGGGTGGCGTACCCGCCGACCAGCACCTCGCGGACCCGTGCCTCCAGCATCGCGCGCTCGTGGTCGGCGAGCTTGAGCGGGCGGGCCCGTTTGGGGGCCCGCCGCTTCAGACGGGTCCAGTCGAGCCCGGCGTCCCAGCCCTTCTCGCCGAGGGCCCAGCCGGTCATCGCGGCCACCACGTCCGCCACGGGGTCGGGGGTGTCCACGAACACCACGTAGTGACGGTCGTACCCGCCGTCGCAGTGCTCCAGCTGGTAGTGGTCGTCCCCGGCGACGTGCCACACCTGGAGGAAGCGGTCCGGCAGGTCCGGTATCCGCTGGACGATCAGGAACAGGCCGTCAACGCCCCCGATCCCGCCCACCAGTTCCGCCAGCTCGCTCGCGGAGACCCGGACGTGCCGCCGCCCGTCCTCCCTGCACACGGTGATGGGAAGCATGCGGCCACCCTGGCACGGACCGCCGCCCGGGGCCACGGTCCGCGCACGCACGGAACGCACCGTACGCACCGCGCGCGAGCACCTTCCGTACCGCGAATCCCGGTTGACCCGGGCGCCGGCGTCCGGATACTTGCTGTCGTCCGGACCGGACCTGTGGAGGGCACTCGACCGTGCACGACGACCTCATGGACGTGACCACCGGAACCGTCGCGGCCCTGATCCGGGAACAGTTCCCGCAGTGGAGCGGCGAGGAGATCCGGCGCGTCCTCTCGACCGGGACGGTCAACGCCGTCTTCCGCATCGGGAACGACCTCTCGGCGCGCTTCCCGCTGCGTCCGGCCGGCGCCGCCGAGGCGCTGGCGGTCCTGGAACGGGAAGCCCGGGCGGGCGCGGAGCTGGCACGGGTGTCGCGGTTCCCCGTTCCGGAACCCGTCGCCCTGGGAAGGCCCGGAGCGGGCTACCCCATGCCGTGGTCGGTCCAGACCTGGCTGCCGGGAACGGTCGCCTTCGACGCCGACCCGAGTGGCTCGGTGGCCTTCGCCGAGGACCTCGCGGCCTTCATCGCGGCCCTGCGGGACGCCGGGACGCGAGGGCGGCCGTTCGGCGGGGACGGCCGTGGCGGCGTCCTCGCCCACCACGACGACTGGATGGCGAAGTGCTTCGAGGAGAGCCGGGGGCTGCTCGACGTGCCCCGGCTGCGCCGACTGTGGAGCCGCTTCAGGGAGTTGCCGCGCAGGGGTGCCGACGTGATGAGCCACGGTGACCTGATCCCCGGCAACGTCCTGGTCGCGGGGGACCGGCTCGGCGGCGTACTCGACACCGGCGGCTTCGGCCCGGCGGACCCCGCGCTGGACCTGGTCGGTGCCTGGCACCTGTTGCGGCCGGGCCCGCGGAACGTGCTCCGGCGGGCACTGGGCTGTGACGACCTGGAGTGGGAGCGCGGAAAGGCATGGGCGTTCGAGCAGGCGATGGGGGTCGTCTGGTACTACGTCGAGAGCAATCCGACGATGAGCAGGATGGGGCGCCGGACGCTCGACCGCGTTCTGGGGTCGACGGACTGACGCCGTCCCGGGCACGGGGCATCAGCGGGGTCAGCCGGACCCCGACGGGACGGGACGCTCCTCCCCCGTCTCCGCCGGCCCGGGATCCGCGGCCCCCGGCGGCAGCGCACGCCACGGCAGGAGCAGGGCGCTGCCCAGGCACAGCAGGCCCGCCACGACGATCGCCACCCGGACACCCCCCACGGCGGCGACGGCACCGCCGGCCAGCATCGCCAGGGGCTGAGCCGTCCTGGACCCCACCGACCACGCGGTGACCACCCGGGTCATGACGGCGTCGTCCGTCGCCGCCATGCGGTACGTCGCGAAGGACGGGTTGAAGACCCCGGCGGCCACCAGCAGGAAGGTGTCGGCGGTGATCAGGACGACGGTCCCGAGGGGCCCGGGGGGTGCCCAGGCGAGCAGCAGGAGCCAGGGCGTGCGCAGGACCCCGGACAGCAGCAGCACCCGGTGCGGGCCGAGCCGGCCGGTCAGCGGCGCGGTGAGGCGGGAGCCCAGCACGCCCCCGAGGCAGGGCAGACCCAGTGCCAGACCGTACTGCCAGGGGGCGAAGTGCAGTTCACGGAGCATCAGGACGGTCATCAGCGGACTGCTCATCATGACGGCCCCGCCGAAGAGCAGGGCGTTCCAGAAGAGCGGACGCAGTCCGCGGTGCCCCAGGACGTAGGCCCAGCCGGCCAGGAGGTCCCGGCCGCCGCCGGTCGAGCCTGCCCGCGCCGGAGGCTCCGGCTCGGGGCTGCCGATCCGGCGGACGCCCAGCGCGGACAGCAGGAAGGAGAACGCGTCCACGCCCAGGGTGACGGTCGTCCCGAGGGCCGTGACGAGCAGCCCGCCGATCGGCGGCCCCGCGCTCTGGCTGAGCCAGGTGGTGGTCTCCAGCCGCGACACGGCCCGCAGGCGGTCACCCGGTGGGACGAGGCCCTTGAGGTGCGCGGTGCTCGCCGCGCCGGACACGATGGCCGCGGCCGCCTGCACGATGCCCACCAGGCACAACTGCGCGAAGGTGAGGGCACCGAGGGCCGCCGCGACCGGGACGGAGAGCAGCACGAGGCAACGGAGCAGATCGGCGGTGATCATGACGGGCCGTTTGCGGCGCCGCTCGACACGGCCGCCCAGGGGAAGGGTGAGCGCGGCGCCCACGAGCGCCGACAGCGCCGCGAGGAGGGACACCTGGAAGGTGGTGGCGTCCAGCGCGAGGACGGCCACCAGCGGCAGGGCCCCGGAGCCGACCGCGCTCCCCGCCGCGCTCACCGCGTAGGCGCCCCACAACCGCCCGAAGTCCCGCCGCACACCGTCCGATTGCCATCCCGACGAGGTCATGACGCGCGAGCCTAGGCCGTCCCGCCGACAGCCGCCCCGTCGGCGCCTCCACCGCCCGGGCGGGCGGGGGAGGGGGTGGGGCGAGGGCGAGTCACGACGGGCCCCGGTCCGGGCCTGCCGTCCGGGGGTCAGCTGCCGGTGCTCCTGGTGCCGGCGGGCCCGTACGTGGTGGGCCGGGCGACGCGCCAATTCGCGTCGATCGGGGGCGGGGTGAGGGCGTGTGGCGACGGGCCCCGGTCAGGCCCCGCCGCCCGGGGGCAGTTGCTGGTGCCTCCAGCGCCCTGCGGGGTGGGCTTCCCGAATGGGGTGCCGACTCTTCCCGGTCGAGGGTGCGCAGAGGCCGCGTGCGACAAGCCCCTGCCAAGCACTGCCGGCGGCTTGGACTGCCCCGTCGTCCGCGGGGGGTGCTTTCACCACGTTGGGGGGAGTGCTTCGACGGGTGCGGCGCGGATCGGGCCGGGGGCGAGACCTGCGACGAGGGGCCCGGCCCCGTGAGGGCCGCGGGTCACTCGCGGGCCCCGGCCCGGGCGGCACGCCGCCGGCCGTCGCAGGAGCCCGTCCCCGTCCGTGCCGGCGCCGGCCGTGTACACACGTCCTTGCCGCGCACGACCCGCACCCCCCCCGCACGACGCACCAGGCGCCCGGGCCCCGCACCTCCGGTGCACCCTGCCCGCGGCGGTCCCGGCGGGCCTTACCCTTGATCCTTGTGTCCTCCCTGCAATCCGCCCTCGCCGGTCTCCTCGACGGGCTCCCGCCCGGCCGTGCCACCCAGGCCGTCGACCGGCTGATCGCCACCTACCGGGGGCGCACCACCAGCAGCACCCCGATCCTCCGCGACCGCTCCGACGTCGCCGCCTACGCGGCGTACCGCATGCCCGCCACCCACGCCGCGGTCGGCGCGGCGCTGGCGGAGTTCCGGGCCCGGGCGGGGGAGTGGGCGCCCGCGAGCCACCTGGACGTGGGCGGCGGGACCGGCGCCGCGACCTGGGCGGTGGCCGACGCCTGGGAGGACGGGACGCACACCAGCACCGTGCTCGACTGGTCGGACGCGGCCCTCTCGCTCGGACGTGAGCTGGCCGCGGAGTCCGGGCACCCGGCGGTGCGGGACGCGCGCTGGCAGAAGACGCCGCTGGGCAGCGGGGCCCGGCTGCCGGAGGCGGACCTGGTCACGCTCTCGTACGTCATCGGCGAACTGACGGGCCCCGACCGCGACGCGGTCGTCGCCGAGGCCGCCAGGGCGGCGCGCGGCGCCGTGCTCGTCGTCGAGCCGGGCACCCCCGACGGGTACGCGCGGGTCCTCGCGGCACGCGAGAGGCTCGTCGCGGACGGCTTCCACGTCCTCGCCCCCTGCCCGCACGACGGCACCTGCCCGGTGACGGCCCCGGACTGGTGCCACTTCGCCGCGCGGGTCGCCCGTACCTCGCTGCACCGGCAGGTCAAGGGCGGCTCCCTGCCGTACGAGGACGAGAAGTTCAGCTACGTCGCCGCGGCGCGCTTCCCCGTCGCCGGGACCGGCTCACCGGACCGCGTGGTGCGGCACCCGCAGATCCGCAAGGGGCAGGTCCTCATCGACCTGTGCACGGTCGAGGACGGCCTGCGCCGCGACACCGTCACCAAGCGGCACGGGCAGCTGTACCGCGCGGCCCGCGACGTCGCCTGGGGCGACGCGTGGCCGCCCGCGGCCGAGCACGAGCAGGAGTAGCGCCCGGCGTCAGGCGTCAGCCGCCCAGCACCGCCATGGCCGCGTTGTGCCCCGGAACTCCGCTGACCCCGCCGCCGCGCACCGCGCCCGCCCCGCACAGCAGCACGTTCGCGTGCGCGGTCCCCACGCCCCAGGCGCCGCCGCCCGACTCCGCGTACGGGAAGGCCAGGTCACGGTGGAAGATGTGGCCGCCGGGCAGGCCGACCTCCCGCTCCAGGTCGAGCGGGGACTTCGCCTCGACGCACGGCCGCCCGTCCGCGTCCACCGCCAGGCAGTCCGCCAGCGGCTCCGCGAGCACCGCGTCCAGCTGCGCCAGGGTGGCCTTGAGGAGGGTCTCCTTCGCCTGTGCCGGGTCGTCGGCGAACAGCCGCGCCGGGGCGTGCAGCCCGAACAGGGTGAGGGTGTGCACGCCCTGGGCTGCCAGCTCGGGGGAGAGGATCGAGGGGTCCGTCAGCGAGTGGCAGTAGATCTCGGACGGCGGCGCCGTGGGCACCGTGCCCGCGGCCGCCTCGCGGTAGGCCCGCTCCAGCCCGGTGTACGACTCGGCGATGTGGAAGGTGCCGGCGAAGGCGTCGCGCGGGTCCACCGAGGTGTCGCGCAGCCGGGGCAGCCGCCGCAGCAGCATGTTGACCTTGAGCTGGGCGCCCTCCGGCCGCGGCGGGGCGGCCTCGCCCAGCAGCCCGGCCAGCGCGTACGGGGAGGCGTTGACCAGCACGTGGCCGGCGCCGACGACGCCGCCCTCGAAGGACACCTCGGCCCGGGTGCCGTCGGTCTCGACCGCCGTCACCTCGGTGCCGGTGACGATCTCCGCCCCGGCCGCGCGCGCCGCGTCCGCCAGGGCGTCGGTGAGGGCGCCCATGCCGCCGACGGGGACGTCCCAGTCGCCCGTCCCGCCGCCGATGACGTGGTAGAGGAAGCAGCGGTTCTGCAGCAGGGAGGGGTCGTGGGCATGGGTGAAGGTGCCGATCAGGGCGTCGGTCAGCACCACGCCGCGCACCACGTCGTCCTCGAAGAGCGACTCGACGGTCTCGCCCAGCGGCCGTTCGAACAGCGCCGACCAGGCCTCCGGGTCGGCCACGGTCCGTTCCAGACCGGCCCGGGAGGGCAGCGGCCCGGTCAGCGTCGGGAAGACCCGCTCGGCGACCCGCTGCGTCATGCCGTAGAAGCGCCGCCAGGCCTCGAAGTCGCGGTCGGAGCCGGTCAGCCGGACGAAGCTCTCGCGGGTCGCGGACGGCGACTCGGCGTCGACGAGGAGCCCGCCGTCGCCGTGCGGGGTGTACGAGGAGATGCGCCGGCGCCGCACCGCGAAGCGCAGCCCCAGGTCGTCGACGATCTTCCGGGGCAGCAGGCTCACCAGGTACGAGTACCGGGACAGGCGTGCGTCCAGACCGGTGAACGCCCGGGTGGAGACCGCGGCCCCGCCGGTGCCCGGCAGCCGCTCCAGCAGCAGCACTGAACGGCCGGCGCGGGCGAGGTACGCGGCGGCGACCAGGCCGTTGTGGCCGCCGCCGACGATCACGGCGTCGTACGAGGTGCGGAGGGGCAGCTGCTGCGACATGCGCCCCTTCGTATCACGCTCAGTCGCGCAGCTCCATGGTGCAGCACTTCACGCTGCCGCCGGCCTTGTGCAGTTCGGACATGTCCACCGGCACCGGCTCGTAGCCGCGCTCCCGCAGCCGCCCCAGCAGCCCGGTGGCCCCGGCGGGGACCAGGACGTTCAGGCCGTCGCTGACGCAGTTGAGGCCGAAGGCCGTGGCGTCCTGGCGGGTGGCGGTCAGCGCGTCGGGGAAGAGCCGGCGCAGCACCGCCCGGCTGCCGGGGGAGAAGGCGTCCGGGTAGTACATGATCTCGTCGCCGGACAGCACGCACAGCGCGGTGTCCAGGTGGTAGAAGTGCGGGTCGGTGAGCTCCAGGCCGATGACGGGGCGGCCGAAGAACTCCTGGAGCTCGGCGTGCGACAGGGGGCTGCTGCGGAAGCCCTTCCCGGCCAGCAGCCAGCTCTCGGAGACGGCGAAGTCCCCCTCGCCCTCGTTGACGTGGTCCGGGTCGTGCACCTCGCCGTAGCCGCTGTTCAGGAACCACTCGCGGTGCGCGGGTGCCTCCGCTGCCCGCTCGGGGTTGGCGAAGCGGGCGCCGAAGACCCGGCCGTCGACCACGGTGGCGCCGTTGGCGGCGAAGACCATGTCGGGCAGGCCCGTCAGCGGCTGCAGGATCTCGACGGTGTGGCCCAGCGAGCGGTAGCGGTCGCGGAGGTCCTCCCACTGCAGCAGGGCGAGCGCGGGGTCGACCGGCTTCGTGGGGTCCATCCAGGGGTTGATGGAGTACGTGACGCGGAAGTACGTGGGAGGACACATCAGATACCGGCGGTACGAGGCGGTGCGCGCTGCGCTCAATGAAGGCTCCTCGCGGTGTGGTTGAGGCCCGTGTGACCCGTAGTGACATGGTGGACCCACAGCGGACGCCGCGCACCGGATTGCGGACGCAAACACCCCCCGGCACAGCGGTCCCAGAAGCACCGGGAGGCCCCGTGCCGGGTTGACCCAAGTTCCTCTTATGATTCATGGGTGTTCGATTCCAGGCACATCAAGACGTTCCACACCGTGGTCACGGCCGGCTCCTACTCGGCCGCGGCCGTGGCGCTGGGTTACACCCAGCCCGCGGTGACCCAGCAGATGAAGGCGCTGGAGCGCTCGGTGGGCACCGCGCTCTTCGTCCGCGTGGGGCGGCGCATGCGCCTGACGGAGGCCGGCGAGGCGCTGGCCCGGCACGCGGAGGCCATCCTCGACAGCATGTCCGTGGCCTGGGAGCAGATAGGGGCGGTGACCCGGCTGGAGACCGGCCGGGTGAGGCTGTGCGCCTTCCCCAGCGCCAACGCCACCCTGATCCCCGAGGCGCTGGCCCTGCTCGCGGCCGAGCACCCCGGGATACGGGTCGAGCTGCTGGGCGACGAACCGCCCGACTCGCTGGAGCGGGTCACCCGCGGCGAGTGCGACATCACGCTGGCCTTCACCTACCCGGGGCTGCACGAGGCGGTGCCGGACGACCTGGTCGAGATCCCGCTGCTGGAGGACCAGCTCATGGTCCTGATGCCGGCCGGGCACCGGCTGGCCGGGTCCCGCTCGGTCAGGCTCGGCGACCTGGCCGGCGAGCGCTGGATCGCCGGCTGCATGCGCTGCCGGGTCAACTTCCTCCACGAGTGCGCCGAGCTGGGCTTCGCCCCCGACATCGCCTTCGCCACCGACGACAACCTCGTGGTGCAGTCACTGGTCGCCGAGGGCCTGGGGGTCGCGATGATGCCGGGACTGGTGCTGTCGTTCATGCGGCTGGACCGGGTCACCGGCCGGCCGCTCGACCCCGTCTCCCGCCGCCGGGTGGCGGCGTACGTGCCGCGGGACCACCTGCGGATCCCGGCCGCGGCCCTGGTGCTCGACGCGCTCCGGACGGTCGCCGAGCGGCGCAGCGGCTGCTGACCGCCGGAGCGCCGGACCGCCGTCCGCCCCCCATCCATAAGGAGGGGCACAGCGGAGTGAAGGAACTGTCAGTGGACGCGCGGGCCCGCGCGCACGGACGCTGCGGGCATGACCTCCGCGACCGTTCCGGCGCTCTCCGCGCCCACCACCCGGCTGGCCCGCCTCGTCGACGAGGTGCGGGGGACCGTCGGCCGCGGCCTGCCGCCCGGCCCGACGGCGCACCTGGTGGGCGAACGGCTCGCCCCGCACCTCGGCGCCCCCGACCTGCTGGCCGGGCGGCACACCGAGGGCGACCCGGACCGCTACCGCCAGCACGTCCTGCACGCCGAGGAGGACGGCAGCTTCTCGATCGTCGCCCTGGTCTGGCTGCCGGGGCAGCGCACCTCCATCCACGACCACGTGTCGTGGTGCGTCACGGGCGTGCACCTGGGCCGGGAGCACGAGCGCCGCTACCGGCTGGTGCCCGACGGCGCCGGCTCCCGCCTCGTCCCCACCCAGGACGTGGTCAACGCCCAGGGCGAGGTCTGCGGCTTCGCGCCGCCGGGCGACATCCACGAGGTGTGGAACGGCGGCACGGGCAAGGCGATATCGCTGCACATCTACGGCGCCGACATCTCCCGCCTGGGCTCCAGCGTGCGGCGTGTCTACCGGCTGCCGGTCGCCGAACGGTGAACCTCCGCACCCCGACGCGCAGCCCCCTGACGCACACGCGCCCGGCCGCGCCCGCGACCGCCCCCGCCGGGGCGAACCCGGCCGCCCGTCCCGCCGAGGGCCCCGCCGGAAGCGGCGCGGGCCGCCGCCGGGCCGTCATGGCCGTGCTGCCCGGCCTGCTGCTCGCCGTCCTCGGCGCCGCCCTGGCCACCGCGCTGCACCTGCTGCTGCCCGCCGTGCCGGTGCCCACCACCGCCGTCGTCCTCGGCATCGCCGCCGCCAACCTGCCCGGCCTGCGCACGACCCTGCGCGGCCGCGCCCGCCCCGGGCTGACCTTCGCCGGGAAACGGCTGATGCGGGTCGGCATCGTCGTGCTCGGGCTGCAGCTCGGCCTGGACGACGTGCTCGGCCTCGGCTGGGCCACGGCCGGCATGGTGGTCGGCGTCGTGGCCGCCACCTTCTGGGGCACGCTCTGGCTCGGCCGCCGCATGGGGCTGCGCGGCGACCAGCCGCTGCTGATCGCCACCGGCTACTCGATCTGCGGTGCCTCCGCCATCGGCGCGGTCAGCCAGGTCTCCGGCAGCGACGAGGAGGACGTCGCCGCCTCCGTCGCCCTGGTCACGCTCTGCGGCACCCTCGCCATCGGCGTGCTCCCGCTGCTGCACCACCCGCTCGGCCTGGACGACGTCCAGTTCGGCCGCTGGACCGGGGCCGGCGTGCACGACGTGGGCCAGGTCGTCGCGACCGCGCAGACCGCGGGCCCCGCGGCGCTCGGCGAGGCGGTGCTCGTCAAGCTGATGCGGGTCGCGCTCCTGGCGCCGCTGGTCGCCGCCGTCGCCTACGGCCTGCGCCGGCGGCGCGCCGTCTCCGGTGCCGAGGGTCCGGACGCCGCGGCCTCCGCGCGACGCACCCCGCTGCTGCCGCTGTTCGTCGTCGGCTTCCTCGTCATGATCGGCGTCCGCAGCACCGGGCTGCTGCCGGCCGGCGTGCTCGACGGCGCGCAGCAGGTGCAGCAACTCCTGCTGGCCATGGCCATGGTGGGGCTCGGCAGCATGGTGAACCTGCCCGTCCTGGCGCGTACGGGGCCGCGGGTGGCGGCGGTCGGGCTGATCTCCTGGACGCTCATCGCCACCGTGTCCTACGCGGGTGTGCTCCTGACCGGCTGACGCCCCGGCCGGTGCGCGCACCGCACCCCGGGGTGGCCGCGGGAACCCGCTTGACGGCAGCGCCTAGGGTGAGTTCATGCCGACACCGCAGACCGAGCCCGACGACGCCCTGCTCCCCGACACCCGCCGGGCGCTGCTGCACCGCGTCGCGGTCGCCCAGTCCCACAGCCGTACCCCCTCCCTCGTGGCGGCCGTCGTACGGGACGGCGAGGCCGTGTGGACCGGGGCCCGCTCCTGCGTGGACGGCCACGCCCCGGACGGGGACACCCAGTACCGGATCGGCTCCCTCACGAAGACCTTCGTGGCCGTCCTGGTGATGCGGCTGCGCGACGCGGGGCGTCTCGGGCTGGACGACCCCGTCGAGAAGCACATCGGCGGCACCCCCGCCGACGGGGTCACCGTGCGCCAACTCCTCACGCACACCGCGGGGCTGGCCGCGGAGACCCCCGGCCCCTGGTGGGAGCGCACGCCCGGCGAACTGCGCCCGGAGACCGCCGACCTCCTCGGCGAGACGCCGCGGCTGCACCCCGCCGGTGAACGCCACCACTACTCCAACCCCGGGTTCGCCCTCCTCGGCGCCGTCGTCGAGGCGCTCCACGACGGCACGCCCTGGGACGAGGTGCTCACCTCCGACGTCCTCGGACCGCTGGGGATGACCCGCACGACGCGCCGCCCGCGGGCCCCGCACGCCGGCGGCTGGGCCGTCCACCCGTACGCCGACCTGATGATGGCCGAGGCGGTGCAGGACACCGGACGGATGTCCCCCGCGGGCGAACTGTGGTCGACCGCCGACGACCTGTGCCGCTGGGCCGCCTTCCTCGCGGCGGGCGACGAGCGGGTGCTGGCGCCCGCGACGCTGGAGGAGATGCGCCGGCCGGCCGCTCCGGGCGGCGACCAGGGCCTCGGCGTACAGCTGATGAAGGCCCCGGGCGACCGGGTGCTGGTCGGTCACGGCGGCTCGATGCCCGGTTTCGTGGCCGGGCTGTGGTGCGACGTCGCCGAGGGCCTCGGCGCGGTCGTCCTCGCCAACTCCACCACCGGCGCCCCGGCCACATCGATCGCCGCCGACCTGCTGCGCCTCGTCGCCGAACGCGAGCCCCGCATCCCCGAGCCCTGGCGGCCCGTCTCCGACCCCGACCCGGACCTGCTCGCGCTCACCGGCCCCTGGTACTGGGGCACCGCCCCGCACGTACTGCGCCTGCGCGCCGGCCGCGACCTGGAGCTGGCCGCCCTCTCCGGCACCGCGCGCGGCGCCCGCTTCCGCGCGCGGCCGGACGGCACCTGGACCGGCCTGGACGGCTACTACGACGGCGAGACCCTCCGCGTCGTGCGCACCCCCGACGGGGCCGTCAGCCACCTCGACCTCGGCTCCTTCGTCTTCACCCGCACCCCCTACGACCCGGCGGCCCCCGTCCCGGGCGGCGTCGACCCAGCCGGCTGGACCGCCCCCGTCGACTAGCGTCAGGCCGTCAGGGGGAACTCGCGGCCGAGCGCCGCGAAGACGGCCGAGTTGTGGGCGAAGGCCCGCCGGCACTCGTCCACGACGCGCTGCTTCTCGAGCTCGTCGACCGGCAGGGCGTCCAGCAGGCTCCGGTACTCGCGCTTGAACGCCGCGGGGTTGCCGATCGCCTCGAAGACGTAGAAGCGCACGCCGTCGCCCTTGCGGGCGAAGCCCCAGGTCCGCTCCGCGATGCCGCGGATGACCTGGCCGCCCGAGAGGTCGCCGAGGTAGCGGGTGTAGTGGTGGGCGACGTAGCCCGCCGGCCACACGCGGGCGGTCCCGGCGATGCGGCCGGTGTAGGCGAGGGTCTCGGGCAGCGCGGCGGCGTACTCGCGCCAGCCGGGCGCGAGCAGGTGGTCCAGGTCGCGTTCCAGGGCGGCGACGCGGGACAGCTCGGGGCGCAGGAAGGGGCCGGCCACGGGGTCGCCGGCGAGTTCCGCCGCGGCGTCCTCCAGGGCCCGGTAGACGAACCAGAGCTGCTCGGTGTAGCGCGCGTACGCGGCGACGCCCAGGCGTCCGCCGAGCAGGTCGCCGAGGAAGGCCGAGTTCTCCGCCTCGCTGTGCCGGTCGTGGCTCGCGGAACGGATGACGGCCGAGAACGGTGCGGACACGGAGCCGTGGGCTGGCGTCAAGGGAATCCTCCTGCGTCGGGCCTGCAGGAATCGTCGCAACTTAGGAGACCCTAAGTCAATGGGTTGCCGACAAGCTGTCGGAAAACCAGGCTAGCGCGGATCCGCCCGCCGGGGCGGTCGGCGCGTCGGCCCGCGGGTGACGGTGCTCACGGACCCGCGCCCCTGGCAGGCCGTCGCGGCGTGCCCCACGAGCAGCGGTGACGAGGAAATCATTCCCGTATGTCCGTGAAATCCCTCATGGGTGTCCCCGTCGCGCTTCGCCCCGGTACGGCGGGGCGTACGCCATCACCCCTTCAGGGGGGACCCCGCGTGACACCGGAATGCGGACGGGGAGCAGGATGGTTTCCACCATCCGTGGATTCCGCCTACGGCCTTTCCCTCGTTACGTAGGGTGGAGCAAGGGTTCACGGGGCGAGGAAAGAGGCTCGATGGTCACCAAGGGCAGGTTGTCCGACTGGCTGCGCCGCAAGGCGGGGGAGCGTGGTGCCGGGATGGACGGGGCCGCGGTCCGCGCGGCCGCCGGTGGCCGGAACGGGGACGACCTGCGCCGGGACGAACTCCTGCTGGAGGCCGCGGGTTCGGGCCTGCCGCTGGCGCCCGCCGCCCATCCCTCGCCGGTCTCCGGCTACCGCTGTTCCTGCGACCGGATCGGCTGTCCCACCCCGGGCACGCACCCCGTCTCCTTCGCCTGGCAGACGCAGGCCACCACCGACCCCGAGCAGGTCAGGCGCTGGCTGCGCGCGCACCCGCTGGCCAACTTCATCACGGCCACCGGCATCGCCCACGACGTCCTGGACGTACCCGCGGAGGCGGGCCGCATGGCCCTGGAGCGGCTGGCCGCCGAGGGCTCCGCGGCCGGACCCGTAGCGGTCTCCGAAGGGCGGATGCTGTTCTTCACCGCCACCCGCGCCACGGCCGACGAGGACGAGTGGTGGCCGTGCGAGCTGGACTGCCATCCCGAGACCCTCGACGAGCACCCGGGCCTGCGCTGGCACTGCCGCGCCAGCTACGTGCTGCTGCCGCCCTCCCGGCTGCCCTCCGGTGCCACGGTCGCCTGGGTCGCCGGCCACGGTCCGGACCGACCGCTGCCCGACCCGCTGCCGCTGCTCGCGGTGCTGACCGACGCCTGCGCCCAGGTCGAGCCCGAGCCCGAGCCGGTCGGCTGGCTGCACTGACCCCCGCGGCACGGCCCTCCGCGGGTCACTCCCCGCGCGCGGCGACCAGGCCCACGGTGCGGGTGAGGAAGACGACCTGACCGCCGCCGTCCTTCGCCGCCGGGACGAGCACGGCCTGGCGGGCGATCCGGCCCAGCGTGACCGACTTCTTCGGGGTGCCGGTCATCAGCGCCTCCGTGTACGCGTCCACCTGCGGCGTGACGCCCGCCCGCAGCATGGTGACCTTCGCCGTGTGGTGCGTGGCGAAGAAGACCAGCGCGCCGCCGTCCTCGGTGCGCAGCCCCAGCGGCGCGAAGTCCCCCTCCGTGGCGGGCTGGTCGGCGAACTGGGTGGCCGAGCGGGCGGTACGGGCGGTCTTGGCCCGGCTGGTGATCAGTTCCGAGGTGGACGAGCCCGGGGCGAACACGGACACGTCCTTCGCGTCGCCCTCGGCCAGGTAGCCGGTGTAGGCACCGCCCAGCTCGCCCGGGTCCACGACCAGTCCTGAGCGCTCGGCCGCCACCGGCTCCACGTGACCCTGCCCGTCACGGGCGAACTCCGGTACGGCGGAGGCCCGGACGGAGGCGACGTACGAAACGCGCCACGCCTCGCGCGCGCCGCCCCGCTCGAAGACCATCAGCCACCGGTTGGTGCCGGGGCCGGAGCCGTCCGAGTCCGGCGCGACGTCGGCCACGAACCACTTGGGCCAGCCCACCTGGCGGGGTATCAGGAAGCGCGGGTCGCGAAGGCTCAGCGCCTTGAAGTCCGCGTCGCCGCCCGGGTCGACGCTGTGCCGGGCGCGCAGACCGGCCCCGTCGACGGCGCCGAGGGGACCGGACTCGACGGAGGAGATCAGCTTCGCGTCGAGCTTCCGGTTCGCCTCGTTGTTGACCTCGGTGAAGCGGTCCAGTGCCTCGGTGGCCTCAGCCTTCGTCACCGACGGGATGAGCGCCCGTTCCCCGTGCACCGTCACGCACCCGCTCAGCGGTGCCGCCGTCAACGTCAACAGGGCGAGCGCTGGCAGGAATCGCGGCCTGCGGGTCATCGGACGTCGGCTCCTTCGGGGCTGCGGCGGACGGCTTCACGGCCGGCGCGGTAACCCTACCGGGGCGCAGGAAGAGGAACATCGTGGGCGCGAGATACAGCGCCCAGACCGTGACCTGCAGCCAGGTCGGGTCCGGTTGGAAGTTGAACACGCCCTTCAGCAGCGTCCCGTACCAGGAGTCGGGGGGCACCACGTCGCTGATGTCGAAGGCCCTCGCCGTCAGCCCCGGCAGCCAGCCCGCCTCCTGCAGGTCGTGGAAGCCGTAGGCGAGCACGCCCGCCGCGACGACGACCAGCATCGCGCCCGTCCAGGTGAAGAACCTGGCGAGGTTGATGCGCAGCGCGCCCCGGTAGAACAGCCACCCCAGCACCACCGAGGTCAGCAGGCCCAGGACCGCGCCGACCAGCGGTCGCACGCCGTCGTCGGTGGCCTGCACCGCGGTCCAGATGAACAGCGAGGTCTCCAGCCCCTCACGCCCGACGGCGAGGAAGGAGGTGACGACCAGCGCGCCGGTGCCCATGGCGATCGCGGCGTCCAGCTTCCCGTGGAGTTCGGCCTTCAGGTGCCGCGCGGTGCGCCGCATCCAGAAGACCATCCAGGTCACCAGGCCGACCGCGACGACCGACAGTGAACCGCCCAGCGCCTCCTGCGCCTCGAAGGTGAGTGTGGAGGAACCGAACTGCAGGGCGGCGCCGAAGGCCATGCTCACCAGGACCGCCGCGCCGACGCCCAGCCAGACCGGCGGCAGCTTCTCCTTGCGGCCGGTCTTCACCAGGTACGCGACCAGGATGCAGACGACCAGGCTGGCCTCCAGGCCCTCCCGGAGTCCGATCAGGTAGTTGGCGAACACCGCCGGTCACTTCCTCTCAGTCGTTCTGGAAGAGCTCGCGGCCCCACCAGTCGTCCTCGTCGCGGACGCCCGGCGGTACGGCGTAGACGGCCGAACCCACGTGCTGGATGTACTCGTTGAGCGAGTCGAGCTTCGCCAGCCGCATCTGCAGCGGCACGAAGCCGTCCCGGACGTCGCGCTGGTAGGCGATGAAGAACAGCCCGGCGTCCAGGCGGCCGAGGCCGTCGGTGCCGTCCGTGAAGGAGTAGCCGCGGCGCAGGATCGTCACACCGCTGTTGTCCGGGTGCGCCAGCCGGACGTGCGCGTCCGGGAGCATCGCCTTGAAGTCCGGGGCGTCGTGCTCGCGCTGCCTGCCGATCGGGGCGCCCTCGCCCTTCGTCCGGCCGAAGATCTGCTCCTGCTCGCGCAGCGGGGTGCGGTCCCAGGTCTCGATGTGCATGCGGATGCGGCGGGCGACCAGGTACGAGCCGCCGGCCATCCAGGAGGGGCCGTCCTTCGCGGCGACCCACACGTGCTCGTCCTGCGCGGCCCGGTCGGAGCCCGCGACGTTGTGCGTGCCGTCCTTGAAGCCCATCAGGTTGCGCGGGGTCTGCTCATCGGGCGTGGTCGAGGAGGTCTTGCCGAAGCCGAGCTGCGACCAGCGCATCGCGACCTTGCCGAAGCCGATCCGGGCCAGGTTGCGGATGGCGTGCACCGCCACCTGCGGGTCGTCCGCGCAGGCCTGGACGCACAGGTCGCCGCCGCTGCGGTTCGGGTCGAGGGCGTCGCCGGGGAACTTGGGCAGGTCCACCAGCGCCGCGGGGCGGTGCGCCTTGAGGCCGAAGCGGTCCCCGCCGTCCTTCGTGGTGAACAGCGAGGGCCCGAAGCCGACGGTGAGGGTGAGCCGCGAGGCCTGCAGGCCCAGCGCCTCGCCGGTGTCGTCCGGCGGAGCCTCGGCGAGGCCGCCGACCGCGCCCTCGCCGACCGGCCGGCCCTGCGTCAGCTTGCGGGCGGCGTCGGTCCATTCCTTCAGGAGCGCGACCAGTTCCTCGCGGTCCTCGGTCTTGACGTCGAAGGAAGCGAAGTGGAGCCGGTCCTGCACCGGGGTCGTGATGCCGGCCTGGTTCTCGCCGTGGAAGGCGATCGCGCTGCCCGCCGCACCGGCGGGCCGTACGTCGTCACCGGCGCGGACGGCGGCCACTCCGCCGCCGGCCGCGGCGGCCGCGACGACGACGCCCGCACCGGTCCAGCCGAGCACCTTGCGACGCGACGTGACGGTCTCCTCGGACATGGTCCGGTGCCCCCTCGGGTTACTTGGCGACGGCCGCGGCGAGCTTCGACAGGGGCTCGGCGAGCGCGTTGACGGCGTCCGAGAGCTCCTTGCGCTGGTCCTTGCCGACGGTCTCGTAGGAGACGAACTCCGTGGTGCTGCCGTCCTTGCGGTACTTGTCGAGCAGCGCCGTCAGGGCCGGGAACTGCTTGTCGAGGTCGGCGGTCAGGGCCGCGTCGTTCTCGGCGGCGACCGGCTTCAGCAGTTCGTAGGCCTTCATCGCGCCCTCGACGTTGGCCTGGAAGTCCGACAGGTCGGTGTGGGAGTAGCGGTCCTCCTCACCGGTGATCTTGCCGGTGGCGACCTCGTCCAGCAGTTCCTTGGCGCCGTTGGCCATGCTGGTGGCGGTGATGTCGGCCTTGCCGACGCGGGTCTGCCAGTCCTTCAGGTCGGTGACGAGCTGGTTGGCGAGGGCGCCCTCCTCGGCGCCGGCCTTCTTGTCCTGCCACAGGGACTTCTCCAGCCGGTGCCAGCCGGTCCACTTCTGGCCGTCCTCCAGGCCGTCCTCGCGGGTGTCGGTCAGCGGGTCGATGTCGCCGAAGGACTCCGCCACCGGCTCGGTGCGCTCCCAGCCGACGCGGGAGGGCGCGAAGAGGGACTTGGCCTTCTCCACGTCGCCCGCCTTGACGGCGTCGGCGAACTGCTGGACCACCGGGACGGTCTGGTCGGCCTGCTCCTGCGCGTACTTGCGGTACGCGGCCACCGCGGCGTCCAGCCGCGGGTCGCCCTTGGCGGCGCCCTTGCCGGTGACGGTGATCTTCTGCCGGATGCCGTCGCCCTGCATGCCGGGCTTGCAGGCGATCTCGTACGTGCCGGCCTTGATCTCGGCGGTGATGGTGGCCTTGGTGCCGGGGCCGATGTTCTCCCGCTCGGTCACGATCTGGTCGCTGGGCGTGTAGACGTAGACCTCGGTGACCTTGGAGCCCTTGTTCTCGACGGCCAGCTGCACGTGCCCGGCCGGGAAACTGGTCCTGGAGACCTCGCACTTGCTGTCCGTCGCGGTCACCGTGATCGCGTCGGAGGCCTTCCCGTCCGCTTTCTCCGCGCATCCGGTGACGGCGGTGACGGCGACCACTATGCCGGCGGCGGCGACGGCGGACATGCGGACGGCGGACATGCGATCTCCAGGAGGCTCAGGGAAAACACGTTAGGCAAGCCTTTCCTGTGAAAGGCTTGCCTAACCTATCCGAGGCTCCTTGCGCCTTCTTCTGCTTTTCGCAAAGGAAGGGTAATGGGAAGGTCAAGGGAGTGTCAGTACCTCCGCGCCTGTGTCCGTCACCACAAGGGTGTGCTCGAACTGCGCGGTGCGCTTGCGGTCCTTGGTGACGACCGTCCAGCCGTCGTCCCAGATCTCGTACTCGTGGGTGCCCAGGGTCAGCATCGGCTCGATGGTGAAGGTCATCCCCGGCTTCATGACGGTGGTGGCGCGGGGGTCGTCGTAGTGCGGGACGATCAGGCCGGAGTGGAAGGCGGTGTTGATGCCGTGGCCCGTGAAGTCGCGCACGACACCGTAATCGAATCGTTTGGCATAGGACTCGATGACCCTGCCGATCACATTGATCTGCCGTCCCGGCTTCACCGCTTTGATGGCGCGATTCAGGGATTCCCGCGTGCGTTCCACCAACAGCCTTGATTCCTCGGCGACTTCACCGACGAAGTAGGTGGCGTTGGTGTCCCCGTGCACCCCGTGGATGTAGGCCGTGACGTCCAGGTTGACGATGTCGCCGTCGCGCAGCTCGGTGGAGTCGGGGATGCCGTGGCAGATGACCTCGTTGATGGAGGAGCACAGCGACTTGGGGAAGCCCCGGTACCCGAGGTCCGAGGGGTAGGCCTGGTGGTCGCACATGTACGTGTGCGCGATCCGGTCCAGCTCGTCGGTGGCGACGCCGGGCGCGATCGCCTTCGCCGCCTCCTCCATGGCCCGCGCGGCGATCCGCGAGGCGATCCGCATCTTCTCGATCGTCTCCGCGGACTGCACCTCGGGGCCGTCGTAGGGCCGCGGCGCCGGCCGGCCCACGTACTCCGGACGCGGGATCGAGGCGGGCACGGGACGGATGGGGGAGAGCTTGCCGGGAACCAGGACAGACATGTCAGCGAGTGTATCGGCGGCCGGTCGGGCAGCATGGCGGCAGGACGTCGTACGAGGAGGGACGATGGCGCTGTTCAGGCGAGTCCGCAAGCCCGCGGGGAAGCCCGGCGAGTGGTTCTACTGCATCGAGCACCACAAGGTCGAGGAGGGGCCGGAGTGCCCCGCCAAGGACCGCATGGGGCCGTACCCGAGCCGCGCGGACGCGGAGCGGGCGATGGAGACGGCCGCCGAGCGGAACCTGCAGTGGGAGAACGACCCGCGCTGGAAGGACCGTGCGCGGGAGGACGAGGAGGGCTGACCGGGCCGCGGGGGCCGGGTGCACGATGGAAGGGTGAAGCTGGGTCTGGCCGGCGACACCATGCTCGGCCGCACGGTCGCCGCGCGGCTGGCCGAGGCCCCCGCGGAGGCGCTGTTCTCCGAGGAGGTCGTGGCCGCCGCGCGGGAGGCGGACCTCTTCGTCCTCAACCTGGAGTGCGCGATCTCCGACCGCGGCGAGCCCTGGCCCGACCCCTTCAAGCCCTTCTTCTTCCGCGCCCCGCCGGTCGCCGTGCGCGCCCTGGCGCACCTGGGCGTCAGCTGCGTCAACCTGGCCAACAACCACGCCCTGGACTACGGCCGGACGGCGCTGCTGGACACCCTGGAGCACCTGGCCGGCGCCGGGATCGCGGCCGTCGGGGCCGGGCCGGACGAGGCCGCGGCGCGCGCACCGGTGGTGCTGGGCGGCGTCGGGGGCTCCCCGGCCCTCGGCGTCCTCGGCGTCACCGACCATCCACCGGAGTACGCCGCGGGGCCGGACCGCCCCGGGGTGGCCTACGCCGACCTGGCCGGGGGCGTTCCGCGCTGGCTCACCGACGGCGTCGCGGGTCTGCGCGCGCGGGCCCCGGCGGTACTCGTCACCCCGCACTGGGGGCCCAACATGACCACCGGTCCGGCCCGCTACATCCGCGACGCCGCCGCGGCCCTGCGCACGGCCGGCGCCACGCTCGTGGCGGGCACCTCCGCGCACGTCTTCCACGGCGTGACGGACGGGGTGCTCTACGACCTCGGGGACCTCGTCGACGACTACGCGACCGACCCGCGGCTGCGCAACGACCGAGGTCTGCTCTTCCTCGTCACCTTCGACCCCGCCGGGCGGCGCCCCGTCCGGCTGGAGGCGGTGCCGATCGCCCTCGACCTCTGCTTCACCCGACTGGCCGACCGAGGTGAACGGGCCTGGATCGCACGGCGGTTCCGACGCGCCTGCGCCGCGTTCGGGCACGAGGTCACGGAGGAGGGCGGACGGCTGGTGGTCCGCTGGGGCGCCGAGGCTACCCGCCCGTAGCACACGCACCCCCTTCCTGTCCGAAATTCCGAACGGATTGAGGTCCAGACCAGCCGCGCTCCGTTTCCCAGGGCACGTGGACCGGAACCGACCGACGGCCGGTCGGAGGAAAGGGGCCCCATGTCCAGGAAGCGCACGATGAGCACCAAGCAGAAGATCGCGCTCGTGACCGGGGCGGCGACCCTGGCCGGCGGCTTCGCCGTGGTGACGATGAGCATGGGCCACGCCTCGGTGGTGTGCGACGGGCTCGACCAGGCACTGCGCAACAACGAGAACTTCATCGCGGGGCAACGCGCCAACCCCGACTCCCAGTCGGCGGCGCGGATCGCCAACCGCGAGGCCGTGATCCAGCAGATCAACGTGCAGCGGGCGGCCTCCGGCTGCGGAGCCGCGCAGGCGGCGCCCGCGGCGCCGGCCGCCCCCGTCGGGCAGGGCCAGAACCAGAAGAACCAGAACCAGCAGGGCCAGAACCAGCAGGGCCAGAACCAGAACCAGGGTCAGGGTCAGAACCAGGGCCAGGCCGCGCCGCCGGCCGGCGGCGGCCAGGTCGTCTGCGCGGGATCGACGGTCACCCTCTCCGGCGAGGCCGGTGCGCCCGCCGCCTCCAGCAACCAGTTCCCGCTGGGCACCAGGCTCAGGGTGACCAACCTGGACAACAACAAGTCGACCACGGTGTCGGTGACTTCGACCTCCGGGAGCTGCGCGCTGCTGAACAACGCGGCCTTCGAGCAGGTCCGGGAGCCCGGGAAGTTCCTCATCAGGAAGGCGCGCATCGAACGCGTCGGCTGACCGGGACACCGCGGCCGGTCCGGGCCACCGCCGAACCAGGAAGCGGCGGTGGCCCGGACCTCTTGACGGGAGCACGACAGTTCGCTTCAATCCGCGATGACAGGTCCAGACCAACGGTCCAGACCACTCGCACAGCGCAGCCCCCCGCCCCCCACAGGGAGGTCACGTGCTCTTCCGTCGTCATGTCCCCCGCCCGGGATCACGCAGGTCCCGCATCCTCGCCGGCCTCACCGCCGCCTTCCTCGCCGCCGCGGGCAGCCTGATCGCCCTGCCCGGCACCGCCCACGCCGCCAACCTCGTCACCAACCCCGGTTTCGAGAGCGGCAGCCTCTCCGGCTGGTCCTGCTCCGGCGGATCGGTCGTCGGCAGCCCCGTGCACGGCGGCACCAAGGCACTCGCCGGCGCCGTCAGCAGCAGCGACACCGCCCAGTGCACCCAGACCGTCTCCGTACAGCCCAACACCGCGTACTCGCTCTCCGGTTGGGTGCGCGGCGCGTACGTCTACCTCGGCGTGACCGGCGGCGCGTCCACCTGGACCCCGTCCGCCGCCTCCTACACCCAGCTGACCGTCCCCTTCACCACCGGCGCCGCGCAGACCAGCGTCCAGATCTACGTGCACGGCTGGTACGCCCAGGGCACCTACAACGCCGACGACATCAGCCTCGACGGCCCCGGCGGCGGGGGCGGCGGTGACACGCAGGCGCCCACCGCGCCCAGCGGCCTCACCTCCACCGGCAAGACCGCCTCCAGCGTCTCGCTGTCCTGGAACGCCTCCTCCGACAACACCGGCGTCACCAGCTACGACGTCTACCGCGGCAGCACCCTCGCCACCACCGTGACCGGCACCTCCGCCACCGTCACCGGACTGGCCGCGAGCACCGCCTACACCTTCACCGTCAAGGCGCGCGACGCCGCGGGCAACACCTCGGCCGCCTCCAACGCGGTGAGCGTCACCACCAACGCCGGCGGCGGCGGTGGCACCGGCTTCAAGCAGGCCGCGCCCTACCTCTACCTCGGCTGGGGCGACCCGCCCAGCCCGGCCACGGTGATGAGCGCCACCGGCGTCAAGTGGTTCACCATGGCCTTCATCCTCTCCTCCGGCGGCTGCAACCCCGCCTGGGACGGCTCCCGGCCGCTGACCGGCGGCACCGACCAGTCCACCATCAACGCGATCCGCGCCGCGGGCGGCGACATCGTCCCGTCCATCGGCGGCTGGAGCGGCAACAAGCTCGGGCCCAACTGCTCCACGCCCGCGGCGCTCGCCGGTGCCTACCAGAAGGTGATCGACGCCTACGGCCTCAAGGCGATCGACGTCGACATCGAGAACACCGACGAGTTCGAGAGCGAGGTCGTCCAGGACCGCGTGCTCAACGCCCTGAAGATCGTCAAGCAGAACAACCCCGGCATCCGCACGATCATCACCTTCGGCACGTCGACGACCGGCCCGAGCTACTGGGGCAACCGTCTCGTCGAGCGGGCCAACGCGCTCGGCGCCGACATCGACGTCTTCACGATCATGCCGTTCGACTTCGGCGGCGGCGCCGACATGTACGGCAACACCGTGAACGCCGCCGAGGGCCTGAAGGCCAAGCTGAAGTCCACCTTCGGCTGGGACGACGCCACCGCCTACGCCCACCTGGGCATCTCCGGCATGAACGGGCTGAGCGACCAGCAGGAGACCACCACCCCGGCCATCTGGACCCAGATCCGGGACTGGGCCAACTCCCACCACATCGCCCGGCTCGCCTACTGGGCCGTCAACCGGGACCGCCCGTGCCCCGGTGGCGGCGTGACCAGCAACTGCTCCGGCATCAACCAGAGCACCTGGCAGTTCACCTCGATCACCGCCGGCTTCACCGGCTGATCGCACCCCCGCCCCCCACGGGTCAGGCGGCGGAGGACACGGCGTCCTCCGCCGCCTTCCGCATGCTCACGGCGTGCTCGTTGGTCCGGGCGTCGTACGCCATCAGCGTCGGCAGGCAGGCGGCCAGTGCCCCGACCGCCGCCACGCAGGCCAGCCCGCCCGTCCACACCGAGGTGCGCAGGCCCAGCAGCGCCGCGGAGCCGCCGGCCCGCACCTGGCCGAACTGCGGGCCGGCGGTGAAGGAGAGCAGCTCGATGCCGGCCAGCCGGCCGCGCAGCGAGTCGGGGATGGTCTGGTTCCAGATCGTGGCCCGGAACACCCCGCTGACCATGTCGAACGCCCCCGCCAGCGCCAGGAAGCCCAGCACCGCCCACACGTCGCGGGACCAGCCGGCCGCCGCCATGCACAGCCCGAAGGCCGCCGCGGCCAGCACGACGGCCCGCCCGTGCCGGTGCACCCGCGACGACCAGCCGCCGGTGAGGCTCATCAGCAGCGCGCCGGCCGGCAGGGCCGCGTACATCAGGCCCAGCGACCAGGGCGCGCCCAGGTCGTCCGCCATGAAGGGGAACACGGCGATCGGGAAGGCCAGTCCGGTCGCGGCGATGTCCACCACATAGGTGCCCAGCAGCTCCTTGCGGCTCCACGCGTAGCGCGCGCCCTCCGCGATCGAGCTCAGCGACGGGCGCTTCGCGTCGTGGGAGGGCGGCGAGGGCCGCAGCCCGAGGCCCAGGACGACGGAGACGGCGAAGGTGAGGGCGTCGATCGCGTACGCCCACCGCAGACCGGCGTACGCGATCAGCACGCCCGCCAGGGAGGGCGCCGCGATCGCGCCGATCTGCCAGCGCAGCGCGTTCAGCGAGGCGGCCGCGGTCAGTTGCCCGTGCGGGACGATGCGCTGCACGATCGCGTCCAGGGCCGGCCGCTGCAGCCCGCCCAGCGCGCTGGTCAGCGCGGCCACCACGTACAGCGGCCAGAGCACCGGCCGCGGCAGCAGGGCGTTGACCAGCAGCACGGCCGACAGCACCCCGAGGGCCGCCTCCGTCCACAGGATGAGCTTGCGCCGGTCCAGGGCGTCCGCGAGCGCACCGCCGTAGAGGCCGCAGACGATCAGCGGCACCAGTTCGACGGCGCCGAGGGCGCCGACCGCGAGGGTGGAGCCGGTCAGCTCCTTGACCTGGACCGGGACGGCCACGAAGGTCAGGAAGCTGCCGAAGGTCGTGATCAGGCCCGCGCACCACATCAGGCGGAAGTCGCGCGAGGTCCGCCATGGTGCGAGGTCGGGAAGGAGTCTGGACACGAGGTCGCATGCTCCGCGCGCGGGCCCGCCGGCGCAACCGGGTTTTCCGGCCCGTGCGCCGGTGACGGCACGACCCGTTCACATCCGTGCGCCGCTCCGGCCGCCTCGGGATCACGTGCGCACCGGTGGCCGGGGGCGTCGCCGTCAGCGCATCAGGCCCGCGGCCGCCAGGCGTTGCCGGACCACGGCGACGGCGGTGTCGTCCAGCGGGACCTGCGGGGGAGCCGTCGCCGCGCAGCCGATGACGCCGCGCAGCCGCAGCGCCGCCTTGAAGCCGCCCAGAGCGGAGGAGACCGGGCCCATCGGCGTGGAGTCCGCGCCCGCGTCGACGATGGCGTAGAGCTGCGCGAGCCGGTCCTGCTCCGCCGCGGCCTCGCGCCAGCGTCCCTCGACGGCGTACGCGTGGAGCCGTACGTAGCCGTGCGGGTCCACGTTGCCGAGCCCCGGGACGACCCCGTGCGCGCCCGCCAGGAGGGCGCCGTCCACGGCCAGTTCGGAACCGGTCAGCACGGCGAAGGAGGAGTCCAGGCCGCGGCGGCGCAGCTCCGTCAGCAGCCGGCGCATGGGGCCGTCCGCGCCGCTGCTGTCCTTCAGCCCGGCCAGCGTGCCCTCCTCCGCCAGGGCCAGCACGGTCGCCGCGGGCAGCTTGGTGTGCACCGCGGACGGGATGTCGTACGCGAACAAGGGCACCCCGCCGGCCCCGTCCCGCACCCGGCGGAAGTGGTCGGCGATCTCCACCGGATGCGTCGCCGCGTAGAAGGGCGCGGTCGCCACCAGCGCGTCGGCGCCCGTCGCAACCGCGGCGCGCGCGTGCTCCAGGACACGCGGGGTGGTCATGTCGACGACACCGGCCAGCACGGGCACCCGGCCGCCGACCGCCTCCACGACCGTCGTCAGCGCGGTGCGCCGCTGCGCGTCCGTGAGGAAGGCCGTCTCGCCGCTGGACCCCAGGACGAAGACCCCGTGCACCCCCGCCGAGAGCACGTGCCCGACCAGGGCGCGCAGCCCCGCGGTGTCGACGTCCCCCGTCTCCGTGAACGGGGTGCACAGAGGTGGTACGACCCCGCGCAGCGGGCGGAGCGGATCGGTCCCGGTTGCCGTCATGGACCGCTTCTACCAGCTCGCCGGCGGCGGCGACACCAACTGCTCGGCGAGCCGCGAGAGCCGTGGCAGCCGGTCCCGCAGCCGCACCCGGCGTCCGGCCGCCGCGCTGACCAGGTGCTGCAGTACGTCCATGCCGACCTCGGAGGGCTCCGGCGGCACGGTGAGCGCGTCGTGCGCCAGCCCGCGCAGCTCCGGGTCGCCGGCGTCCATCGTCAGCACCGTCGCGCCCGAGCGCCGCGCGTCGTCCACCCGTTCCAGCAGCCCGGCCTCGGCCCGTTCGGGCGTGACCACCAGCACCGTCTCGCCCCTGCGCGCCGCCTCCAGACGGGCCGTGCCGACCGCCAGATGCGGCGGCGCGCCCGGCGGAACCCGGTGCCGCACCAGCGTCGGGGACAGCTCCGGCAGCCCGTTCCAGGCCGCCTCGTCGTCCAGATGCGCCGCCATGTGCCAGGGCTCGTAGCCCCCGCTGCCGACGAGCAGCAGCCCACCGGCGGGCCCCCGGCGGACGGCCCCGCGCAGCGAGCCGGCGAAGGACCGGGTCAGCTCCGGCCACTCGCTCCCGGCGAGCAGTTCACGGACGACCTCGACCCGTACGGCATCCATCCCCGCATCCTCGCGGACCGCGCCCCCGCCCGGCCCCGCTTCGCGCCCCGCTCACCCGAAGGGGTCAGCCGGTCGTGTCCGCGGGCAGCACCCGGGACACCCGCTCCCGCACGTCCGTGAAGTGCCGCCGCATGGCGGCCCTGGCCGCGCCCGCGTCCCCGGTGCGCAGCGCGCCGACGACGGCGCGGTGGTTGGCGACGACCCGCTCGACCGGGTCGTCCGCGGGCACCAGGGCGGCGCCGACCTCGTGGTAGGCGCTCCAGAACAGGTCGAGGAGCTGCAGCACGAGTTCGTTGCCGCAGGAGGAGTAGAGCAGCGCGTGGAAGGCCCGGTCCGCCTCCGGGTCGACGACCATCCGGGAGGCGAGCGCGTCGAGTTCGTCCAGCCGCCGCTCCGGTATCGTCCCGGCGACCTCGCCTATCAGGCCGACCTCCAGCAGCTCGCGCACCGCGACGAGGTCGGCCAGCGCCCGTACCCGGGACCGCAGCTGGAAGGTGAGCGAGGGCATCAGCACCCGCAGCGGCGCCTCGCCGACGAAGGTGCCCGTGCCGTGCCGGATCTCCACGATGCCCAGTGCCTGCAGCGCCCGCACCGCCTCGCGCACGCTGTTGCGGCTCGCACCGAGCAGGTCCATCAACTGCGGTTCGGTCGGCAGGGTGGCACCCGGGGCGAGCCGCTGCTCGTGGATCAGCTCGACGATGCGGTCCTGGAGTCCCGGGCCGCGGCCCTTGCCGGCGGTTCTGGTCACGGGTGGCCGCCTTTCCCTGTGCTGTCGCGCACCTTTGACGTTCCGTCAGTGCCCCCTCCGGGCCCCGCGGGACGAGGGACGTCCTGCGTCCGCCCCGCGGCCGCGCATCAGGAGGCAACACCGATGTCATACCTCACATCCGTCGTCCGCCGAGCCAATTCCGGTGCGGACGGGGGCTTTCCCGTACCGCGGGGCACCGGGCGGCGAGGGGCGCGTCACAGCGTCCGCGCGGGCCGGGTACCGTCCCCACCTGGCAGGATCGCGGTATGACTGTTGACAGTGGCAATGAGACCCCCGCCCCCAAGGCGCCGGCGAAGGACCCCTGGGAGCTGCCCGACGTGTCCGGCCTCGTCGTCGGCGTCCTCGGCGGCACCGGCCCGCAGGGCCGCGGCCTGGCGTACCGGCTCGCCAAGGCCGGCCAGCAGGTGATCATCGGCTCGCGCGCCGCGGAACGCGCCCAGGCCACGGCCGACCGGATCGGCCTCGGCGTACGGGGCGCCGACAACGCGGAGACCGCCCGCAGCAGCGACGTGGTCATCGTCGCCGTCCCGTGGGACGGCCACGGCGAGACCCTGGAGTCCCTGCGCGAGGAGCTCGCCGGCAAGCTCGTCGTCGACTGCGTCAACCCGCTGGGCTTCGACAAGCAGGGCGCCTACGCCCTCGAGCCGGAGGAGGGCAGCGCCGCCCAGCAGGCCGCCGCGCTGCTCCCGGAGTCCCGGGTCACCGCCGCCTTCCACCACCTGTCCGCGGTCACGCTCGAGGACCCGGAGGTCGACTCGATCGACACCGACGTCCTCGTCCTCGGCGACAGCCGGGCCGACACCGACCTGGTCCAGGCCCTGGCCGCGCGCATCCCCGGCATCCGCGGCGTCTTCGCCGGCCGGCTGCGCAACGCGCACCAGGTGGAGGCGCTGGTCGCCAACCTGATCTCGGTCAACCGCCGCTACAAGGCCCACGCCGGTCTGCGCCTGACCGACGTCTAGGGCCGCGGGGGCATGGGGGACAATGGGCTGGTTCGCGACCGACCCGACAGGAGCCGCCCCCCATGCCCCGCCTCGCCCTCTACGCGCTCGTCCTGTGCGCGCTCGCCGTGGCCGCCGCCGTCGTCTCCTTCGTGGAGGGCAGCTGGCTCGGCGTCCTCTGGATCCTGATCGCCGGCCTCACCAGCAACATGTGCTGGTACTACCTGCGCAAGGCGAAGGCGGAGCGGGAGGCCGGCGAGCCGGGGACGGCCAACTGAGCGTCGCTACTTCCAGAACTGGAAGTAGGCGTAACCAAGGCGCGACAGGTCGCCCGGGACCCCGAAGGCCGCCGTCACGGAGTCGATGAAGCCGAAGAACGCGGCGTTGACCTCGGGGATCCACAGCACACCGAAGACGGCCAGCAGCCCGAACTGCCCGAACGGCTCCAGCTGGCGCCGCGTCCGGTACGACAGCCAGGGCTCGATCACGCCGTAGCCGTCCAGGCCCGGCACCGGCAGCAGGTTCAGGATCGAGGCCGTGACCTGCAGCATCGCCAGGAACGCCAGCGCGGACGCGAACGGTGTCTGCGCCGGGTCGCGGTAGTCGACCACATCCAGGGTGAAGGGCAGCAGCAGGGCGATCGCGCACACCACGTTGGTCAGCGGGCCCGCCGCCGAGATCAGGCTGTGCTTCCAGCGGCCGCGGATCCTGCCCCGCTCGATGAAGACGGCGCCGCCGGGAAGGCCGATCCCGCCCAGGATCACGAAGATCACCGGCAGCACGATGCTCAGCAGCGCGTGCGTGTACTTCAGCGGGTTCAGGGTCAGGTAGCCCTTGGCGCCGATCGAGATGTCGCCGCCGTGCAGCGCGGTGCGGGCGTGCGCGTACTCGTGCAGGCACAGGGACACGACCCAGCCGGACACGACGAAGAGGAACACGGCGAAGCCGGTGCTGGTGGAGAAGTCCGTCCACACCGCCCAGCCCGAGACGGCCATGATCGCGACCAGGCCCAGGAAGATCGGGCTGATCCGCCGTTCACTGCGGGTTGCTGCGGTCGTCATCGTTCGGGGCTCCTGCGGAGGCGGTGCGTCATCGGTCGTGGTCCTGGCCGCCCGATCATGCCATCCGGCTGCCGCGGGGCAAACCCACGGCGGGACAACGCTCCGCCAACGCCGTACGTTCCTGCGCCCGTGTTGCGATCCGCCATCGATCGGGCCCGGACCGGTTCCCCGCGTACGGGGTACGGGGGCACGCTGGGGGTGTCCGGCGGGGGCCGGGGGCACGCTGGGGGTTGTCCGGCGGGGGCCGGGGGAGCGGGGGGAGCCATGACGCGGACGGGGGTCGTCGTGCCGGCACTGGTCGGCATCGCGGCCGTGCTCGGCACACTGACCGGGTGCGGCGTGCCACCGGCGGGGGTCACCGGCATCGCGGTGAACGAGGACGGCAGGCCGCTGGGGGTGATGCTGGTGTGCCACGACCACATCGACGGGGCCACGCTCTACGACTCCGATTCCGATTCCGACTCCGACTCCGACGCGGACGCGGACGGGGACGAGCCGTCGGACCACCTCGGCAGGTGGAGCCGGGGGAGGCCGGTGACGGGGTTCACGGTGTGGTCGCTGGAGGATGGCGGCAGGGGGTGGCGCACCGAGGTGCCGGCGTCCCTGCCCTTTGTGGCGCACCGCACGTACAGCCTGTACGGCTGGACCCGGGACAACTCGTGGTCGACGCAGCACGTGGACTTCACGGCGGAGCAGTTCGAGGGCCTGGAGCCGGGGGAGGTCCGCTGGTACGGGGGCGAGGGGGCGCCCGGGGCGGACCGGGACGGATTCGTCACGGCGCGGCTTGCGGGGTTCCGTGCGAGTGCCTGCGGCGGCTTTTGACCGGGGTCTGTGGTTGCGGCCTGTTGTTTGTGTGCGGGTCCGTTGCGCCTGCGGCGGGCGTCCGCCCGCCCTCCCGCCCGATTGCCCGGCGCGATTGGTGCGGGCCTGCGCAAGTTCGTCTGGGGTCGGCGCCGCGCCGGCGCACGTCCTCAACGCTCGCGGTTTACGCCCACATCCTTGGGCACCGCACTTAACCGCTCGTCGTTTCCGGGCGCACCCCGACACACCCCCTCCCGAGGTATGGGCGCGCAACGGCCGGTGGGGGGTCAGTTAGGCGCGCGGGGGTGCCCGGAACCGCCCTCTGACCCCCACAACCCCACGGGTCCAGCCCCGCATCATTCGGCACCGGGTCCGCCGCTCGTCTCCCCCCAGCCTTCGGCCAGGGGGAGCGCCCCGCCACACCCCCTCCCGAAGTATGGGCGCACAACGGCCGGTGGGGGGTATGGAGGTAGTCCGGGGTTGCCCTGAACCGCTCGCTGACCCCGCAGCCCCAGGGGTCCAGCCCGCATCATTCGGTACCGGGTCCGCCCGCTCGTCTGTCCCGGCCTTCGGCGAGGGGGAGCACCCCGACGCGCCCCCTCTGGCGGGTGTGGGCGCAGGACGGCCGGTGGGGGGGTGTGAGGGCAGTTCGGGGTTGCCCTGAACCGCTCGCTGACCCTGCGGCCCGCGGTTCAGGCCCGCATCGTTCGGCACCGGGTCTGCCGCCCGTCTGCCCCAGCCTTCGGTTAGTGCGAGCACCCTGCCCCCCTTCCACGTGTTGGGGCGCGGTTAGTCAGGCAACGGGGGTGACCCGGACCGCCTTCGCACCCCCACCGGCCGTTGGTCGCCCCACCCTCTCGGAGGGGGTGTGTCGGGGTGCGCCCGGAAACGACGAGCGGCGAACGCGGTGCCCAAGGATGTGGACGTAAACCGCGAGCGTTGAGGACGTGCGCCGGCGCGGCGCCGACCCCACGACGAACCGCGCGAGGCGGTGACCAATCGCGCCGGGCAATCGGGAGGGAGGGTGGGGGAACCCCCAACAGAAACCACAGCGCACCCGCACACAACAACCGGGCCCTACACAACAACCGGGCCGCACACAACGGACCGGGCGGCACGGCGCAGCCGCCCTCGGACAGAATGGGGGCGTGCGTTACGGCATCCTCGGGACGACCCAGGCCCACCGCGAAGACGGCACCGCCGTGCCGCTGTCCGGCACGCGCCTGAGGGCGCTGCTCGCCGCGCTGGCGCTGCGCCCCGGCCGGGTGCGCACCAGCGAGGCGCTGATCGGCGAGGTGTGGGAGGACGAGCCGCCCGCCGACGCCACGGGCGCGCTGCAGGCGCTGGTGGCCCGGTTGCGCCGGGCGGTGGGGCACGAGGCGGTCGGCTCGGCGGACGGCGGCTACCGCCTGGTCGCCACGCCGGACGCCGTGGACCTGTACCGCTTCGAGCGGCTCGTCGAGGACGGCGGCCGGGCGCTCGCCGACGGCGACGCCGCCAAGGCGGCCGAGGCCCTGGACTCCGCGCTGGCGCTGTGGCGCGGTCCGGTGCTGGCCGACCTGCCGGACCGGGTGGCCGTCGCGCCCCGCTACGACGCGTTGCGGCTGGACGCCCGGCGGTTGCGGATCACCGCCGAGGTGGGGCTCGGCCGCGCCGAGCAGGTGCTGCCGGAGGCCGTGGAGCTGGCGGTGGCCCATCCGCTGAACGAGGCCGTGCAGGTGCTGCGCCTGCGCGTGCTGCGCGAGGCGGGCCGGGGTGCCGACGCGCTGGTGGCGTACGAGGAGGTGCGGCGCGAGCTCGCCGAGACGCTGGGCACCGATCCCGGCCCGGAGTTGCGCGCCCTCCACGCCGAGCTGCTGAATCCTTCCGCCCCCGCACACACCCCCGCCCCACCCCCCACGACCGCACCGCGTCTCGGCAACGCGCGGGCCCGCCTGACCAGCTTCGTGGGCCGGGAGGCCGACCTGTCCGCGATCGCGGCGGACCTGTCGGCCGCCCGGCTGGTCACCGTCACCGGCCCCGGCGGGACCGGGAAGACCCGGCTGTCGCAGGAGGCCGGGGACCTGGTCGCGGGGGACTGGCCGGACGGCGTGTGGTTCGCCGAACTGGCCCCCGTCGAGGACCCCCGCACCGTGGCCGTCGCCGTGGTGAACGCGCTGGGCCTGCGCGAGACGCTGCTGCACCCCGCTTCGGCGACCGAGGCGGCGCTGTCGGCGGAGGCGAAGGGGGCCGCGGCCAAGGACCCGCTGCTGCAGCTCACCGAGTACTGCGCGGAGCGACGGATGCTGCTGGTGCTGGACAACTGCGAGCACGTGATCGGCGCCGCCGCCGAGCTCGCGGAGCGGCTGCTCGCGCAGTGCCCGGGCGTGGCGGTGCTGGCCACGAGCCGTGAGCCGCTGGGTGTCCCGGGGGAGCTGATCCGGCCGCTGGACCCGCTGCCGCGGACCCCCGCCCTGCGGCTGCTGGCCGACCGGGGTGCGGCGGCCCGCCCCGGCTTCACGCCGGACGAGGACCCGGAGGCCTGCGCCGAGTTGTGCCGCCGGCTCGACGGGCTGCCGCTCGCCATCGAGCTGGCCGCGGCCCGGCTACGGATGATGACGCCCCGTCAGCTCGCGGACCGGCTCGACGACCGCTTCCGCATCCTCACCGCGGGCAGCCGCACCGTGCTGCCCCGCCAGCAGACGCTGCGCGCGGTGGTGGACTGGAGCTGGGGCCTGCTCAGCGAGGCCGAACGGGTCGTGCTGCGCCGCTTCGCGGTGTTCGCCGGCGGCTGGGACCTGGCCGCCGCCGAGGCGGTGTGCGGTGAGGACGGCGGCGTCGTGGACGCCCGGGACGTCGCCTCCGTCCTGGCCTCGCTCGTCGACAAGTCGCTGGTCGTCGTCGACCTCGCCGAGGACGCCGCCCGCTACCGCATGCTGGAGACCATCGGCGAGTACGCGGCCGAACGCCTCGCGGAGGCCGGTGAGCGCGACGCCGTGGGGCGCCGCCACACCGCGTACTTCCGCGAGTACGTCCGTACCGCCGATCCCGAGCTGCGCGGCCCGGGCCAACTGCGCTGTCTGGACCGGCTGGAGCGCGAGCACGAGAACCTGCGGGCCGCCATCCGCCGGGCGGTGGACACCGGGGACGAGCAGGAGGCGCTCTGCCTCGTGCTGGCCTGCGGCTGGTTCTGGGAGATGCGCAACTACCGCAGCGAGATGGGGTACTGGCCCACCGTGGTGGCCGCGATGAGCCCGGTGGACGCCTTCGCCGAGCCGCTGCGGCTGCCGCCGCTGGACCGCTCGCCGCTGGAGGACCCGCTGCCGATGACCCCGCTGCAGCTCACCGAGGCGCGGCGCTGGGTGCGTACCGCCGAGGTGTCCGCGTTCATGGGCGAGCACGACGTGTGGAACGACCCGCGGCTGGTCGGGCTGGGCGAGGCGATCATCGAGGCCTACCCGCCGGAACTGCCGCAGTCCAGCCTCCGGCCCGGGCTGTTCCGTGTGCTCGGCGCCATGCTGACCGGGCGCTTCGACCGCATGCCCGAGCTCATGGACGACGCGGTGGCGAGCTGCCGGCTGCACGGCCGGGTGTGGGAGCTGGCGTTCGCGCTGCAGTTCCGCGCCAAGGTGATGAACGACGTGGAGGGCCGGCTGGAGGCCTCCATGGACGACATCCGCGAGGCCCGGGAGCTGTTCGGCAGGGTCGGCGACGACTGGGGCATGGCCGAGGCGCTGGCGGCGGAGGCCGAGGCGAGCTCCAACGCCGGCGACTGGGCCCGCGCGGCGGAGAGCTGCCGCGAGGCCATCGAACTCGCCCGCAAGCTCGGCGCGTACCAGCACGTGCCGATCATGAAGGTCCGGCTCGGGGACGCCCTCGCCAACGCCGGCGACCTCGAGCAGGGGGAGCGGCTGATCCGCGAGGGGGTGGCGGAGGCCGAGGCCTTCCGGCCGGTGGGCGACGACGCGGGCTACTACGGCAAGGTGCTGCTGATCGCCCTGCTCTCGCGGCGCGGTGAACTGGACGAGGCCTTCGCGCTGCTCGACGTCCTGCAGGCCGCCCCGCCGCGCGGGATGCCCTCGTTCATCGTCGGGCTCCTCGCCGCCGTCCGCGGCTGGCTCACCGGCATGGCCGGCGACCCGTACGGCGGGCTGCCCCATCTCGCCGAGTCCGTCGCCTACATGGAGGGGCACCCGCTCAGTCCCGTCATCGGGCCGCGCCTGGGGGTGCTCCTGTTCCCGCCGGGCGTCGCGCTCTTCACCGGCATCGCCGGTCTGCGCGACGGCGAGGACGTCCACGGTCCGGCGCGGCGCGCCGCGGTGGTGCTGGGCGCCCACGACGCCCTGCGGCAGACCGCCTGCACCCCGTGGGAGCGGGTGAGCCTGGACGAGGACGCGGTGCGGCTGCGCGGGTACCTGGGCGAGGAGGGCTTCGCGGCGGCCTACCGCGAGGGCGAGGGGCTCGTCTTCGCCGAGGCGGTCGAGTTGCTGCGCGCGCCCGTCTGACCCCTCCGGCCGCCTCAGCCGGCCTTCTTGCGGGGCGCCGCCTTCTTCGCCGTGGTCTTCTTCGCCGTGGTCTTCTTCGCGGGGGCCTTCTTGGCGGCGGTCTTCTTCGCCGGGGCCTTGCCGGCGGCGGTCTTCTTCGCGCCGGCCTTCTCCCCGCCGCGGGCGTCGATGCTGGCCTGGAGCGCCGCCATCAGGTCCACCACGTTGTCGGGGGCGCTGGTGACCTCGGCCATCTCGGGGACGGGCTCGCCCTCCAGCCGGGCGGCGACCAGTTCGTCCAGCGCGTGCTGGTACTCGTCGTGCATCGACTCCAGGTCGAAGTCCTCGGAAAGGGTCTCCATCAGGCTCTGCGCCATCTTCAGCTCCTGCGGCCGCACGGTGACCTTCTCCGGCGGCGCCAGACCCTCCGCGGCGCGGACCTCGTCCGGCCAGTACATGGTGTGCAGGACCAGCACGTCCTCGTGGACGCGCAGCAGCGCCAGCGACTCGCGGGTGCGCAGCGCGATCTTGGTGACGGCGGCCTTGCCGCTGCTGCTCAGGGCCTCGCGGAGCAGGACGTACGGCTTGGCCGCGGCGGTCTCGGCGCCGACGTAGTAGGCCCGGGACAGGGACAGCGGGTCGATCTCGTCGGCGTCGACGAAGGCGAGCACGTCGATCAGCTTCTTGCTGGGCAGGGGCAGGGCGGCCAGGTCCTCGTCGGTGAGCACCACCGTGCGGCCGGTCTCGTCCTCGTACCCCTTGGCGATCTCCGCGTAGGGGACCTCCTTGCCCTCCTTCTCGCAGAACCGCTTCATGCGGATGCGGCCGCCGTCCTCGGCGTGCACCTGGTGCAGGGAGACGCCGTGCTCCTCGGTGGCCGCGTAGAGCTTGACGGGAATGGAGACCAGCCCGAAGCCGATCGCACCTTTCCACATGGATCGCATACTTTCGTCCCTTTCCGGGGACTTTCCAGACTATGCCCGCCCCGTCAGCCTCGCCCGACCGGCAGACGGTCGAGGTGGACGGCCGCCGCGTCGTCCTCACCCACCTGGACAAGGTCGTCTTCCCGGTCACCGGTCACACCAAGGCGCAGCTGCTGCAGTACTACGCGAGCATCGCCCCGGTGCTGGTGCCGCATGCCGCCGGGCGCCTCGCCTCCTTCGTGCGGGCCCCCGAGGGCCCGCACGCCCAGCGCTGGTTCGCCAAACGCCCGCCCGCCGGCACGCCCGACTGGGTGACCACCGCCGGGGAGGCCGACGAGCCGCACGTCGTCGTCGACTCCGTCCCGGCCCTGGTCGCCATGGCCAACCTCGGCGGCTGGGAGCTCCACGTCCCGCAGTGGACCACGGCGGGCGGCCGCGACGCCCACGACCGGCTCGTCCTCGACCTCGACCCCGGCGAGGGCGCCGACCTCGTCCTGTGCTGCCGGGTCGCCGAACGCCTGCGGCAGATGATGGAGGACGACGGGCTCACCGCCCTCCCCGTCACCTCCGGCAGCAAGGGGCTGCACCTCTACGCGCCGCTGCGGCCCACCACCGAGGCCGCCGCCACCGGCTACGCCAAGGCGCTCGCCGCCCGCATGCGCGACGAGCACCCCGGCCTCGTCGTGTTCTCCATGACCCGCAGCCTGCGCGCCGGGAAGGTCTTCATCGACTGGTCCCAGAACGCCTCCGCGAAGACCACCGCCTGCCCCTACACCCTGCGGCTGCGCGACCGGCCCGGCGTCGCCGCCCCCCTCACCTGGGACGAGGTCGCCTCCTGCCGGACGGTGGAGGACCTCGCCTTCACCCCCGAGGAGGTCCTGCGGCGCGTCGCCGACCACGGCGACCTGCTCGCCGCCCTGGACGACGCCGCCGGACGCGGCACCCTGCCGTGACGGGCGCCCCCCGGTGAGCGACCCCCTCCCGCTCCCGGTCCGCGTCGCCCTGGCCCGCCGCGTCGACACCGTCCCCGCGGCCGACGCCCTCCCCGGCGGGTGCGCCTACGAGCCCAAGTTCGACGGCCACCGGATGGTCGTCCTCACCGGTCCCGTGCGCCTGCAGACCCGCTCGGGCCGGCTCGTGACCGCCACCTTCCCCGAGATCGCCGAGGCCGCCGCGGCGCTGCCGGACGGCACCGTCCTCGACGGCGAGGTCGTCATCTGGCGGGACGGCCGGGTCGACTTCGGCGCCCTGCAGCGCCGTGCCCTGCGCGGCTCCCCCCGCGGCCCCGTCCTCCCCGCCAACTACGCGGCCTTCGACCTGCTCGCCGCCGGTGGCACCGACCTGCGCGGCCGGCCGTACCACGAGCGCCGCGCCGCCCTCGTCGCCCTGCTGGCGCCCCTCGGGCCGCCGCTGCAGGCCGTACCCATGACGACCGACCGCGACGAGGCCGTCGACTGGTACGCCTCGCTCGCCCCGGCCGGCATCGAGGGCCTGGTCGTCAAGGGCCTCGGCCAGCGCTACCGCCCCGACCGCCGCGACTGGCTCAAGCTGCGGCACGCCGTCCCGCAGGACGCCGAGGCCATCGGTTTCACGGGCACCCCCCGTGCCCCCCGCGCCCTCGTCCTCGACCTCGGCGACGGCCCCTACGCCTCCGCGCCCCTCGACGCCTCCCTCCGCGGCCGGCTCGCCGCGCTCCTCGCCCCGCCGGTCCCGCCCGCCGCGACCCTCGACGACGGCACCCCCTACCACCCGCTGCCCGCCCCGCTCCCCGTCGAGATCCTCCAGGGCGAGGGCCGCCACGCCCTCACCACGGTGCTCCGCCTGCGCCCCGACGACTGACCCGGCGAGACGTTCACCGCCCCGCCCCCGAAAGGCCGTTGAGCAGCGGAGGGCACCGGAATACGATGGCGCGTCGCCGACCGGTCGGTCGCGTGCGACCCCCCGGTTCCGAGGAGACCCCTTCCGGCATGCGCGCGTACCTCCAGGCCGCCCGGCTGCTCGTCCTGCTGCTCGGCTTCTACGTCATGACGGCCGGCCTGCTCGCCGCGATCGTGGCCGCCGACGTCGTCCTCACCGACGTCGCGCTGCGGCAGGGCTACGTGACGTTCCTGTTCCTCGGCATCAGCGTCGCCTTCGCCTCACCGCTGGTGTCGGGCCTGGTCGCCTCCGTGCGCGGCGTCAACCGCCACCGGCCCGACGGGATCCGGGTGAGTGCGCGGGAGCAACCGGAGCTGTGGGCGCGGGTGCTGCGGGTCGCCGAGGCCATGGGGACCGCGGCCCCCGTCGAACTCTGGCTCGTGGCGGAGCCCGTGGCGGCCGTCTGGCAGAGTTCCTGGGTACTCGGTCTGGTTCCCGGGCCCCGGCGGATGGTGCTGGGCGTCCCGTACCTCACTGGCCTGACGGAACGTCAGGTCGACGCGGTCATCGCCCACGAACTCGGCCACTTCGCCCGGCGCGACACCCTCCTGGCGGGGCTGGCCGCCCGCAACCGCGCCGGCCTGATGCGGGTCCTGGAGCGCTACTCGGAGGACGGCAACGGCATCGGCCACGCCATGGGTTCGATGTTCGCCGGCTACGCCCGCTTCTGCCTGCGGACGACGCAGGCCCAGGCCCGCCTCGGCGAACTCGCCGCGGACCGCGCCGCCGCACGGATCGCCGGACGGGACACCACCGCCGCCGCCCTGCGCCGCATCCCGCTGCTCGACGCCGCGCACACCCGCTACCTCCGGGAGTACGCCGGCATCGGCACCGCGCTCGGTCTGCTCCCCCCGGCGCAGGAGGTGCACTCCGGCTTCGGGGCGTTCCTGGACAGCGCCACCTGGCGGGAGGAGGAGCGGGGACTGATCGCCGACCCGCCCCGGGAGAAGACCTCGCCCTACGACTCCCACCCCCCGATGCGCGAACGGGTCGCGGCGATCGAGGCGCTGCCCGCGGACGCCGACGGAACACCCGCCGGAACGGCGGCGCCCGGGCCCTCACCCGCGGCGACCGGCCTCGTACGGGACCTCGCGGCGACCGGCGCCCGCACCGTGCTGGCGCTCCCCGGTGCCGCCGAGATGCGGCAACTGCCGTGGCGGGAACTGGCCGCCGCGGCCGGGGCCGCGGAACTCGGCACCGAGACGACACCGGTGCTCCGGGCCGCCCGTGCCGTCCTGCGCAGGCCCGCGGACCTCGCGATGCTGCTGGACGCGATCGACGCCGGACGCTGGGCGGAGGTCGTCGACTGCATGCCGCGCCCCGGCCACGGGGGCCACATGCTGCTCGACGACTCCCTGCGGGCGCGCGCCCGGGCCGATGCCGCGGACGGGCTGTACTCCCTGGCGCTGACGGCCCTGGTCCAGGACGGCCGGGCCCGCTGGGAACTGGACTGGGAACGCGGCAGGCACCTGGAGTTCGACGAGGGCGTCCACGCCGCGCTCGACCGGGCCGTGGACGCCGCCGTGGCCCCCGGGGAGGGGGCCGGACCCGACACCACGGGTCTGCGCGACATCCTCGGGCTGCCCGCCGACCGGGCGACGGCTCAGGCCTGAGCCGCCGCGGGCACCTCGCGGGTGCGGGTCCAGCGCAGCAGGGTGTCCGCGTCCCAGGTGTTGACCACCCGCTCCGGGGGGACGCCGCACTCCTCGGCGCGGGCGCAGCCGAAGATCTGCCAGTCCAGCTGGCCCGGGGCGTGGGCGTCGCTGTCGATGCTGAAGAGCACCCCGGCCTCCACGGCCTTGCGCAGCAGCCGGCGCGGCGGGTCGAGGCGGTCCGGGCGGCTGTTGATCTCCACGGCCACCCCGAAGCGCTCGCAGGCGGCGAAGACCAGGTCCGCGTCGAACTCCGACTCCGGGCGCAGCTTCCCGGACACCAGCCGCCCCGTGCAGTGGCCCAGCACGTCCACCAGCGGATTGCTGATCGCCGAGACCATGCGCCGGGTCATCTCGTCCCGGCCCATGCGCAGTTTGGAGTGGACGGAGGCGACGACCACGTCCAGCCGGTCCAGCAGCTCCGCGTTCTGGTCGAGGGCGCCGTCGGCGAGGATGTCGCACTCGATGCCGGTCAGCAGCCGGAAGGGGGCGGGGAGGCGGGTCCCGACCTCGGCCACCACCTCCAGCTGGGCCCGCAGCCGCTCGGCGGTCAGCCCGCGGGCGACGGTCAGCCGGGGGGAGTGGTCGGTGAGCGCCGCCCACTCGTGCCCCAGCTCCCACGCGGTGCGGGCCATCGTCTCGATGGGGCTGCCCCCGTCGGACCAGTCGGAGTGCAGATGGCAGTCGCCGCGCAGCGCGGCCCGCATCCGGCCGCCCGCGTCGCCGGCGGGCCGCCGGAGCGTGTCCGTGGTGCCCTCCTCCAGCCGGGTGAGGTACGCGGGCCGCCGGCCCGCCAGCGCCTCCCGGACGACGGCGGCGGTCTTCGGACCGAGCCCCTTGAGCTCCTCCAGCCCGCCCGGCCGGTCCGCGCGCCGCCCGAGCTCCTCCGGCGGCAGCGCGGCGACCCCGGCCGAGGCACCCCGGAAGGCACGGACCCGGTACGTCGGGGCGCCGTCCCGCTCCAGCAGGAACGCGATCCGGTCCAGCGCCTTGACGGGGTCCATGCCTCCAGGATCAGGTCTTGTTGCGGAACCTCGCCACCGCCAGCGGCGCGCTGATCACCGTGATGCCCACGGCCCACATCACCGTCATCATCGCCGAGTGCGCGACGGCACCGCCGTTGATCAGGTTGCGGGAGGCGTCGGCGAGGTTGGACAGCGGGTTGTAGCGGGTGAAGGCCTCCAGCCAGCCCGGCATGGTGGTCGGCTTGGCGAAGATCGAGCTCCCGAACTGCAGCGGCAGGACGACGATCATGGCGAGCCCCTGGACGGACTGGGGGGTCCGGGCGACCAGACCCAGGAGGATGAACACCCACATCAGCGAGGCACCGAAGGCCAGCGACAGCACCACCGCGCCCAGCAGCCCGAACACCCCGTTGTCCACGTGCAGCCCGAGGATGAAGCCCATGATCAGCAGGATCACCGTGGCGACCAGCGCACGGCCGATCTCGACGACGATCTTCGCGATCAGCACGGAGGAGCGGGCGATCGGCATCGTCCGGAAGCGGTCCATCACCCCGGTCTTGAAGTCCGAGTTGACGCCCGTGCCGACGGCCATGGCGATGTTCATGCCCATCATGGCCATCAGGCCGGGCACCATGTAGTTGACGTACTTCTCCTGGCTGCCCTCGAGCGCGCCGCCGAAGACGTACACGAACAGCAGCGTGAAGACGATGGGCATCAGCAGCGCGTCGAACATCGACTCCGGGTCCTGCCGGATCTGCAGGACGTTGCGCCGCACGAGGGCGCCGATGTGGCGCAGGTTGGCGCGCAGCCCGATCCGCGGATCGGCGGTCACGGCCTTGGCGTTCCCCGCGGGGACGGTGACGGCGGTCATGCCGCGAGCTCCTCTCGGTCCCGGGTGCCGCTGCCGTGCGTGACGGCCAGGAACACCTCGTCCAGGCTGGGCAGGTGGGTGTCGATGCCGGCGATGGCGAAGCCGTGCGCGCCGAGCGCGGCCACGACGTCGGTCAGCTGCTCGTCGCTGAGGATCGGCACGTTGAGCACGCCGCCCGCGTGGTCCGCCACGGCCCGCGCGCCCGCGCCGAGCGCCGCCGCCATCGCGTCCAGCACGCCCGGGTCCACCGGCCGCACCTGCAGCGTCCGGCCGCCGACCTTCGCCTTCAGCTCCTCGACCCGGCCCCCGGCGATCACCCGGCCGCGGTCGATGACCGTCAGCTCGTGCGCGAGCTTCTCGGCCTCCTCCATGTACTGCGTGGTCAGCAGCACGGTCGTGCCGTCCGCGACCATGTTCTGCACCTCGTCCCACACCTCGTTGCGGGTGCGGGGGTCCAGGCCGGTGGTCGGCTCGTCCAGGTACAGCACCGCCGGGCGTCCGATCATCGACGCCGCCAGGTCCAGGCGGCGGCGCATGCCGCCGGAGTACTCCTTGGCGGGCTTGCGGGCGGCGTCCGTCAGCGAGAACCGCTCCAGCAGCTCGTCCGCCCTGCCGCGGGCGTCGCGCCGGGACAGGTCCAGCAGCCGGCCGATCATGTAGAGGTTCTCGCGGCCGGACAGCGACTC
Organism: Streptomyces sp. NPDC005722; assembly: GCF_040630935.1. Classification (NCBI taxonomy): domain Bacteria; kingdom Bacillati; phylum Actinomycetota; class Actinomycetes; order Kitasatosporales; family Streptomycetaceae; genus Streptomyces; species Streptomyces sp. NPDC005722. The sequence goes on along the minus strand of NZ_JBEXYN010000002.1, from coordinate 350,497 downwards.
GTCGACCGAGGCGTACTGCCCGGTCAGCCCGATCACCCGGCGCAGCTGCCGGGGCTGCTCGACCACGTCGTAACCGGCCACCGTGGCCGTGCCGGCGTCCGGCCGGATCAGCGTGGACAGGATCCGCACCAGCGTCGTCTTGCCGGCGCCGTTCGGCCCCAGCACACCGAGTACGGTCCCCTGCCGCACGTCCAGGTCCACCCCGTCGAGGGCCTTCGTCTCCCCGTAGCGCTTCACGAGCCCCCGCACCCTGACGGCGGCGTCCGCGCTCTTGGCATCTCGTTGTGTCATGCCGCCACGGTCGCGCGCCCCACCGACACGGCGCCGACATATCGCTGACAGCCCCACCGACACGCCCCCGACACGGGCTGGCGCCGCGCGGAACCGGGCCGTTCCGGCCCCGCGGGGGCCGCCGCCCGGCCGGGTGCGGCGCCTGACGCCGGCCCGCCGCACCGCGTTCCGCCGGGGAAAGCCGAGGGGGGACGCGCATCGCGCGTCCCCCCTTCGGCATCGGGCCCGCAAGGGCCTACGTGGTGACCGACACCAGTCGCTGGCCCTGGGACGTGACGACGTCGAAGCGGGAGATGTCGTCCGGCTGCATGCCCGCCGACCCGTCCAGCGTGAGCGGGTTGGGCTGGTCGGAGGTGCCGTAGCCGGCCGTCGGGACGCTCCAAGTGCCGACCGTCTGCTGGGAGCCGTCCTTCCCGACGACGACCAGCCGGCAGGTCAGCGGGCCCTGGACCCCGGCGAGGGTGAGGCCGACCTCGCTGCCCCACTTCTTCTCGTTGACCCCGACCGTCGCCTTGACGCCGGTGGAGTTGTCGGTGCCCTTGAACTGCTCGGCGTACACCCTGGCCTGCACGTCGTCCGAGCCGCCGGAGGCCAGCACCGCGGCGGTCGGGGCCGCCACGATCAGCGCCACCGAGGCCGCGAGCGCGAACATCCTGCGCCGGGCGCGGGTCTTGCGCTCGTCGGACACCTTGCCGAGGAGGCGTCCGAGCACCTTGTCGCCGCTGGGCGGGAGGGGCGCGCCCGCACCGGCCGGGGCGAGTTCGGCGAGCACCGGCACGAGGCCGCTCAACTCGTCGAGCTGCTGCCCGCACTGGTGGCAGACGGCGAGGTGCTCCTCGAAGCGCGCCATGTCGGCGTCGTCGAGCACGCCGAGGACGTAGGCCCCGACGTCGACGTGCGGGTCGTGGGGGGTACCTGCCCCGGAGCCGTAACCGTAGACCGTCACGAGGTGGTCACACCCCTTTCCTCAAGAGCGATTTTCAGGGAGCGGAGGGCGTAGAAGACGCGGGAGCGCACGGTGCCGGGCGGTACCCCCAGCGCCGCCGCGGCCTCGTTGACCGTCCGGCCCTTGAAGTACGTTTCGATCAGCACCTGGCGGTGGGCCTCGGTGAGATCTTCCAGTGCGTCGGAGATCGTCATCAGCCTCAGGGAGCGTTCGAGTTCGTCCTCGGCCGGGAGCTGGTCGAGGGCGGCCGGGGAGGCCTCCGGGGGCCGTGCCTGACGGCTGCGGTGGCCGTCGATCACGATCCGCCGTGCGACCGTCACCAACCACGGCCGCAGGGAACGGGCCCCGGGGTCGAGGCGGGACGCGCTCTTCCACGCGCGCAGGAGGGTCTCCTGCACGACGTCCTCGGCCAGGTAGCGGTCACCACCGACCAGCCGAAGGACGTATGCGAAGAGCGCGCCCGCGTGTTCGCGGTAGAGCGCTCGCATGAGGTCCTCTTCGGGGACCCCACCAGAGCGATGGTCGGCCACGAGCGCATCCTGCCCTACTGATCGACGGGGGTCGAGTCCTCTCAATGCCTGCTGTCCCATCAGTACTGGTCTGACCCGTTCTCGGAGGAGGCGCTCTTCGGCTGCGCGGTCGTTCCCGCCTTCGCGCCGTCCGGGGTCGCCGCGTACCAGGAGCTGTCGGCGCCCTGGCCCTTGGTGTCGCCGGGGTTCTCGTCGCCGGTGAAGTGGTAGAGCGGCATTCCGTTGAGCGTGAGCTGCAGGGTGCCGTCCGGGCGCTTGACGCTGCCGACCAGGTTCTGGTCGACGCCCTGCACCTGGGTGTCCGAGACCGCGGCGGCCGGCTGCCACCGGGCCGCGCACTCGTCGGCGCAGTTGGACGTCGGCGGGTTGGGCTTGTCCTTCTCGAAGCGGTACAGCACCCAGCCCTTCTCGTCGGTGACCAGCTTGCCGAGCTGGGCGTTGTCGACGGTCAGGAGGCCGGGGGCCGGTGCCGGCTGCGAGGCCTGGATCGCGCCCACCGGGGGACTGGCGGCGTCGACGCCCGCGTTGCAGGCGGTGGCGACGATCAGTGCGGCCGAGGCGAATGCCCCCGCCCCCACTGATCGGCGCAACTTCGGAACGTTCATGCCACGGCCCCCGGCACTGTGTCGTCGGTGCTCCGCCCCTGGTGGGCGGTTGCCAACTCATACGGGGGCGGCGGCCGGTGTGCTCAACGTCCCCAGAAAAAACTTCCGCCCCGGGGAGGGGGTTCCCGGGGCGGAAGCCGGCGGTGGGTCGCACCGCCTGGGGGAGGTCGCGCGTGGCGCCGCGACAGGTCGTGGGGAGGTCAGTGGAAGCTGTGCTCCGGGGCCGGGTAGGCGCCGCCCACGACGTCCTCGGCGAAGGCCTTCGCCGCGCCGCCGAGGGTCTCGCGCAGCGCCGCGTACTGCTTGACGAAGCGCGGCACCCGGCCGCCGGTCATCCCGGCGAAGTCCGTCCAGACCAGCACCTGGGCGTCGCACTCCACGCCCGCGCCGATGCCGACCGTCGGGATGTGCAGGATGCGGGTGACCTCCGCGGCCAGCTCGGCGGGGACCAGCTCCAGCACGACGGCGAAGGCGCCGGCGTTCTGCACCGCCTTGGCGTCGCGCAGCAGCTGCTGCGCGGCCTCCTCGCCGCGGCCCTGGACGGGGTAGCCGCCGAAGGCGTTGACCGACTGCGGGGTGAGGCCGATGTGGGCCATCACGGGGATGCCGGCCTGGACGAGCAGCTCGATCTGCTGGGCGGAGCGCTCCCCGCCCTCCAGCTTCACGGCGCCCACCCCGGCCTCCTTGACCAGCCGGGTCGCGCTGCGCAGCGCCTGCGTCGGGCCCTCCTGGTAGGAGCCGAACGGCAGGTCGCCGATGACCATCGCGCGCTTGGTGCCGCGCACGACGGCGGCGGACAGCATCGTCATCTCGTCCAGGGTGACCGGGACGGTGCTCTCGTAGCCGAGGTGACAGTTGCCCATCGAGTCCCCGACCAGCAGCACGGGGATGCCGGACTCGTCGAAGACGGAGGCGGTCATGGCGTCGTAGGCGGTGAGCATGGGCCACTTCTCGCCGCGCTCCTTGGCGGCGGCGATGTCACGGACGGTGATCCGCCGTGTCCCCTTGCCGCCGTACAGCGCCTTGCTGCTGTCGGGAGCGGAGGGAGCGGACGGGGCGGGCGTCTGGGCAGCCGGAACGGCATGCGTCATTGCAACTGCTCCTTGTGTCATCTCGAGGCGCCCTGACGGCGTCCCCGGACCGCTTCCATGCTGACACGCTCCGTCGCCCGCGCAAAAGGGGACGTCCGCCACTCCCCTTTTGCCGAGGTTTTACAATACGAAACGGTCCCGTATCGGAATTCGGGGCTACGTTGGCGACATGCCCGCCGACACCGCGCAGCCGCCGAGCCCCACCGTTCCCGAGGCCGTACACCGCCGCCGCTGGGGAATCCTGGCCGTCCTGCTGTTCAGCCTCCTCGTGGTGGTCCTGGACAACTCGATCCTCAACGTCGCGATGAAGACCATCGCCGAGCCCGCACCGACCGGCCTGGGCGCCACCCAGAGCGAGCTGGAATGGGCGATCAACTCCTACACGCTGGTCTTCGCCGGCCTGCTGTTCACCGCGGGCCTGCTCGGCGACCGCCTCGGCCGCAAGAAGGTGCTGCTCTTCGGCATGGCCGTCTTCGGCGTCGGGTCGGTGCTCTCCGCCTTCGCCGGCTCCTCGGGCGAACTCATCACCTTCCGCGCGGTCATGGGCTTCGGCGGCGCCTTCGTGATGCCCGCCACGCTAGCCATCATCATCAACGTCTTCGAGCGCGAGGAGCAGCCCAAGGCGATCGGCATCTGGACCGGCGCGGTGGGCCTCGCGATAGCCATCGGCCCGGTCACCGGCGGACTGCTCCTCGACCACTTCTGGTGGGGCTCGGTCTTCCTGGTGAACGTGCCGATCATCGCCGTCGCCCTGGTCGCGATGGTGCTCCTCGTCCCGGACTCCCGCGACCCGCGGCCGGGCCGGCTCGACCCCGTCGGCGTGCTGCTCTCCATCGTCGGCCTGGTGCTGCTCGTGTACGGCATCATCAAGGGAGGCCAGCTCGCCGACTTCACCGCCCCCACCGCGCTGACGACCATCATCGGCGGCATCGTCGTGCTCGGCGCCTTCGTCTGGCACGAGGCCCGCAGCAGCCACCCCGCGTTCGACGTCTCCTACTTCCGCAACCCGACCTTCTCCGCCTCGGTCTCCGCGATCGGCCTGGTCTTCTTCGCGCTCATGGGCGTGACCTTCTTCATGGTCTTCTACACCCAGAGCGTGCGCGGCTACACCGCCCTGGAGTCCGGCCTGCTGCTGCTCCCGCTCGCCATCGCCCAGCTGGTCTTCGCCCCCCGCGCCCGGCTGGTCGTCGACCGCGTCGGCGCCCGCACCACCTGCGCCGCCGGGCTCGGGCTGATAGCGCTCAGCTTCCTCGGCTTCCAGCTGCTCGACGCCGACTCCCCGATCTGGCAGCTGGAGGTGCTGTTCTTCCTCATGGGCACGGCCATGGCCCACGTGATGCCGCCCGCGACCGTCGCCATCATGTCCTCCCTGCCGCGCGAGAAGGCCGGCTCCGGCTCCGCCGTCAACAACACCTTCCGGCAGGTCGGCGGCGCGCTCGGCGTTGCGGTCCTGGGCTCGCTGATGTCGACGGTCTACCGTGACGGCATCTCCGACCACCTCGCGGGCCTCCCCGCCGGGGTCCAGCACCAGGCCGGCGAGTCCATCGAGGCCACGCGCGCCGTGGCCGAGGGCATGGGCCCCGCGGGCAAGGCGCTGATCGCCCCCGCCACGGACGCCTTCCTCGACGCCATGCACGTCACCGCCTACGTCGCCAGCGGTGTCGCGCTGCTCGGCATGCTCGTCGTCCTGGTCTTCCTGCCCGGCCGGACCCCCGGGGCCCGCCCCGCGGGCGGCGAGGAACGCGAGGCCAGCCCGGTGGGGGCGGAGCGGTGACCGGCACCCGCGCGGCGACGGGACCGGACGCAGGGGCGGCCGCCGGCCCCGCACTGCGTGTCCCACGCGGCCGTCCGCGCAACGCCGCCGCCGACACCGCGATCATCGAGGCCGTCCTCAGCCTGCTGGAGGAGGGCGCCACCATCGGTGAACTGTCGATGGAGCGCATCGCACGCGCCGCCGGCGTCGGCAAGGCCACGGTCTACCGGCGCTGGGCGGGCAAGAACGCGCTGATGCTCGACGTCATGAAGTCCGTCGACGAGCAGACCCCGCGGCTGGCCGGCCGCTCGGTCCGCGACGACCTGGTGACCTGCGTGGAGTTCATACGGCGCAGGGCCTTGGTCAAGCGCTCCTCCGCCCTGCTGCGCAACGTCATCGCCCAGGCCCAGACCGAGCCGGAGCTGTGGGCCGCCTACCACGACACCGTCATCGTGGCCCGCCGCGCACAGGTCCGCGACGTCCTGCAGCGCGGCGTCCGCACCGGCGAACTCCGCGACGACGTCGACCTGGAGCTCCTCGGCGACCTCTTCATCGGCCCCATGCTGTCCCGTTCGATGCTGCGTCCCGACGCCACGCTGCCGGAGGGGCTGTCCGAGCTGATCGTCGACTCGGTGTTGCAGGGCGTCCGCGCAACGCGCTGAACAGGCACGGGAGCAAGGGGGAATGTCCTGGTTCTGTCACAGCACGTCCTTTTCGCCGGGCGGTGGGGAACCTGTCGCCCGGTGAGCCCTGTCCTCCGGGCGTCGATCCCCTATGGTCGACAGAGCACCTGGCAAGACAGTGAGGACTCCCCCCATGGCACAGGCGTACGACGCGGACGTGACCACCGACAGCGGCGACGAGCCGCAGGGTTCGGGTGCGAACGGACGTTTCGGACGCTTCCGGCGGTACTGGGCGTTCGGCGACGGCATGTGGCGGCGGGGGATCGTCACGGCCGTACTGGCCGTCGCCGTCACGGTGGTGATGGCCTTTCACGGCGCTGTGCCCAACCGGGTCGGCAACCTGGGCAGCCTGCTGGAGACCTTCCTGCCGTGGCTCGGGCTCGTCCTGCCGGTGCTGCTGGTGGTGGGCCTGCTGCGGCGCTCGGCGACCGCGCTGATCGCCGTCCTGCTGCCGGTCGTGGTGTGGCTGCACTTCTTCGGCGGGCTCCTCACGGACAAGCACACCGGCGGCGGTGACCTCACCGTGGTGACGCACAACGTCAACGCCGACAACGCCGACCCCGCCCGCACCGCCCAGGCCCTGGTCGGCTCCGGGGCCGACCTCGTGGCGCTGGAGGAGATCCCCGCCGGGAAGGCCTCCGTCTACGAGTCGGGGCTGAAGGCCCGCTACCCGTACCACGCCAGGCTGGGCACCGTCGGCCTGTGGAGCAGGTTCCCGCTCAGCCAGGTGCGGCCGGTGGACATCCGGCTCGGCTGGACCCGCGCCCTGCGCGCCACCGCCGCCACACCGCACGGGAAGGTCGCGGTCTACGTCGCCCATCTGCCCTCGGTACGGGTCAAGTTCAACGCGGGCTTCACCGCCGGCGAGCGCGACCGCAGCGCCGACGCGCTCGGTGAGGCCGTCGCGGACGAGAAGATGCCCGACGTGATCCTCATGGGCGACCTCAACGGGACGATGAACGACCGCGCGCTCGCCAACATCACCTCCCAGATGCGCTCCACGCAGGGTGCCGCGGGCGACGGCTTCGGCTTCAGCTGGCCGGCCGGCTTCCCCACCGCCCGCATCGACCAGATCCTCGTCCGGGGAGCGGAGCCGACCGACTCCTGGGTGCTGCCCGCCACGGGCAGCGACCACCGGCCGGTGGCGGCGAAGGTAGCACTCCCGTAACGAGTTCTTCGCCCACGGGAAGAACGGGCCGGGCAGACTTTGTTCCGCAGTTAAACTTATAACTGCTCCCGACCCTGCCCCGGAAAGGCCTGTCATGCCTCTCGCCCTGCTCGCACTGGCGATCAGCGCATTCGGCATCGGTACGACGGAGTTCGTGATGATGGGCCTGCTGCCCGACGTCGCGGACGACCTGCACACCTCCATCCCGACCGCCGGTTACCTCGTCTCCGGCTACGCCCTCGGCGTCGTCATAGGTGCCCCCCTCCTCGCCGCGGTCACCACACGCATGCCGCGCAAGGCCCTGCTCCTCTCCCTCATGGCCCTCTTCACCGTCGGCAACACGCTCTCCGCCCTCGCCCCCGGCTTCGGCTGGCTGCTCGCCGGACGGGTGCTCTCCGGGCTCCCGCACGGCGCCTTCTTCGGTGTCGGCGCCGTCGTCGCCGCGAGCATGGTCGACCCCGCGCGCAAGGCCCGCGCCGTCTCCCTGATGATCGCCGGGCTCACCGTCGCGAACATCGTGGGCGTGCCGGCCGCCACCCTCCTCGGCCAGCACCTCGGGTGGCGCGCCACCTTCCTCACCGTCGGCGTCATCGGCCTCGCCGCCATCGCCGGCATCGCCCTGCTCGTCCCCCGCATCCCCCTCGCCCCGGGCGGCGGCCTGCGCAGGGAACTCTCGGCCTTCCGCAGCGGCCAGGTCTGGCTGGCGCTCGGCACCACGATCTTCGGCTTCGCCGCGGTCTTCGCGGTCTACAGCTACGTCACGCCCATGCTCACGGAGGTCGCCGGGTTCGGGGAGAGCAGCGTCACGCTCGTCCTCGCCCTCTTCGGCGTCGGCGCGACCATCGGCAACCTGCTCGGCGGCCGCCTCGCCGACCGCGCCCTGCGGCCCTCCCTCCTCGGCGGGCTCGGCGCCCTCACGGTCGTCCTGCTGCTGTTCACGGTCACCGCGCACGCCCGGTGGAGCGCGGCGCTCTCGGTCGTCCTGCTCGGCATCGCGGCCTTCGCGACGGGGTCGCCCATGATGATGCTCGTCATGGACAAGGCCCGGCACGCTCCCGCGCTGGCCTCCGCCGCGAACCAGGCCGCGTTCAACCTGGCCAACGCGGGAGGCGCCTGGCTCGGCGGGGTCGTGCTCGCGCGCGGCCTCGGCTACGCGGCCCCCGCGGTGGCGGGTGCGGGGCTGGCGGTCGTGGGACTGGGCATCGCGGCCGTCGCGGGGCTGTGGGAGCGGCGTGCGGCCAGGGTTCCGGCTGCCGGGTCGTCCTCGTCCCGGGTCGTCGTGGCGTCCGACGCGGTGGTGCGGTCCGCGGAGCGGGTGGGCTGACGGCGCCGCCGGTGCGCCGTCGCCGGCTGCCGCGCCGTCTCGCGCCCTGCGGGCGCACAGCGCCGGCTGCGGAGGGGAGGGTGGGGGCCCGGCCCTGTTCGCAGTGTGCGGGTCGTGGGTGCCTGGGGTTCAGGCGCCGGAGCGGGTTGCCTTTCCGGCGGTGTCGGTCTCGTTGCCGTCCGCGGGTATAGATGGCCGCTTCCACGCCTACTGCCGGTGGGTGGCGCGCCCGCCGTAACCTGCGTCTGCGAGTGATTCGGGGTGCTGTCGGACGGTCGGCGGGAGATCGGGCCCGCTTTCGACGGTATGGACGTCGAAACAGAGCCCGATCTTCGCGTGGACGGAGATCGGGCTCGCTTTCAGCGTCGGATCGGGGAAGCACCCGCAGACGCCGGTTACGGCGGGCGCGCCCACCACCATGAGTGGGCGTGGTCACCGGCCATCTATACCCGCGGACGGCAACGAGACCCGAGCCGGACGAACAACCGGCCCCGCTCCGGCGCCTGAACCCCAGCCGCCCGCCGGGCCGCAGACTGCCGACAAGGGCGGCCCGCACCCTCCCACCCGCAGCCCGCTGCTGTGCGCCCGCAGGGCGCGAGACGAACCCGCACCCGCCCACGGGCGCCATCGCCCCGGGCCGGGCGCCTCAGACCATCGAGGCGCCCGGCCGTAGGCGTGGACAACCCGGCCGCAACCACCGGCCCCGGACCGTCAGCGCAGCGTCACACGTGTTCGCGCCAGCGGTTCGTGATGGGCAGCCTGCGGTCCTTGCCGAACCCCTTCGCCGAGATCTTCGTCCCCGGCGGGTACTGCCTCCGCTTGTACTCCGCGGTGTCCACCATCCGCAGCACCTTCGCCACCAGCTCCCCGTCGAACCCGGCGGCCACGATCGCGTCGCGTCCCTTGTCCTGGTCGACGTACATCGCCAGCACCTGGTCCAGGACGTCGTAGTCCGGCAGGGAGTCCGTGTCGACCTGGCCGGGCCGCAGCTCCGCGCTCGGCGGCTTGGCGATGGAGTTCTCGGGGATCGGCGGGGTCTGGCCGCGCTCCGCCGCGGCCTGGTTGCGCCAGCGCGCGAGGCGGAAGACGGTCGTCTTGTAGACGTCCTTGATCGGCCCGTACGCGCCGACCGAGTCGCCGTACAGCGTGGAGTAGCCGACCGCCAGCTCGCTCTTGTTGCCCGGGGCCAGGACGATGTGCCCCTCCTGGTTGGAGATGGCCATGAGCGTCGTGCCCCGCAGGCGGGACTGGAGGTTCTCCTCCGCCAGCCCGGTCAGCCCCAGGGACGCCATGTAGGCGTCGAACATCGGCCCGATCGGGACGGTGCGGTAGTTCAGCCCGGTGCGCCGGGCCAGCTCGGCGGCGTCGTCCTTGGAGTGGTCGGAGGAGTACCGCGACGGCATGGAGACGCCGTACACGTTGGCCGCGCCGACCGCGTCGCAGGCGATGGCCGCGACGAGCGCGGAGTCGATGCCGCCGGAGAGGCCGATCAGCACGGAGCGGAAGCCGTTCTTGGCGACGTACGCCCGCAGGCCCACGACCAGCGCGGTGTAGACCTCCTCGTCGTCGCCGAGCCGCGGGGCCTCGCCGCCGCGGACCTCGGGCTCGTACGCCGGGAGCGGCTCGGCGGAGAGGGTGACGTGCTCGATCTCCAGGCCGTCGTCGGCGATGCCGCCCGGCACCTTGGCGGTGTCGGCGGCGGGCAGGTCCAGGTCGACCAGGACACAGCCCTCCTCGAACTGCGGGGCCCGGGCGATCACCTCGCCGTCCTCGGAGACGACGATCGAGTCGCCGTCGAAGACGAGCTCGTCCTGACCGCCGATCATGGCCAGGTAGGCGAGGGTGCAGCCGGCCTCCTGGGCGCGCTTGCGCACCAGGTCGAGGCGGGTGTCGTCCTTGGCGACCTCGTACGGGGAGGCGTTGACGGACAGCAGCAGCCCGGCGCCGGCGGTGCGGGCGGCGGGCACGCGGCCGCCGTCCTGCCACAGGTCCTCGCAGATGGCGAGGGCGACGTCGACCCCGTGCACGCGGATCACCGGGAGGGTGTCGCCGGGCACGAAGTAGCGGAACTCGTCGAAGACGCCGTAGTTCGGCAGGTGGTGCTTGGCGAACTTGAGGACGACCTTCCCGCCGTGCAGCACGGCGGCGGCGTTGCGCGGCGAGCCGGCGGGCTGGCCGTAGCGGGGCTGGGCCTTCTCGCTGCGGTCGAGGTAGCCGACGACCACCGGCAGCTCCCCGAAGCCCTCGGCCGCCAGGCGCTCGGCGAGGGCCTCCAGGGCGGCACGGCTGGCTTCGACGAAGGAGGAGCGCAGCGCGAGGTCCTCCACGGGGTACCCGGTCAGCGCCATCTCCGGGAAGGCCACGAGGTGGGCTCCCTGTTCGGCCGCGTGCCGGGTCCAGCGCACTACCGACTCCGCGTTCCCGGCGAGGTCGCCGACGGTGGAGTCGATCTGATTCAGGGCGAGGCGAAGTTGAGGCACGCGGCCCAGTGTAATCGTCAAATCGACGCGATGTCGTGGGCGGCGCCTGTGGAGTCGCGCACTCGGCCCCGTACGCCGTGGCGGACGGGCCTTTCCGGGGTCGTCCCCCTGTGTCAAGATCGCAAGGGTGCATCACAATGGTGACGAGGGGTGTCCGGCGGTCCCGGCGGCCGCCGAAACAGGCCGGTAACCCCGTCGCGCGATACTGGTCCGGCCCTCGTTCGAGTCGGCACGGACAACAGGCCCCATGACCTGTGAGGTTGGATAGCTATGGATAAGCAGCAGGAGTTCGTGCTCCGCACCCTCGAGGAGCGCGACATCCGATTCGTGCGGCTGTGGTTCACCGACGTGCTGGGTTACCTCAAGTCGGTCGCCGTGGCGCCGGCCGAACTGGAGCAGGCCTTCGACGAGGGCATCGGCTTCGACGGGTCCGCGATCGAGGGCTTCGCCCGGGTGTACGAGTCGGACATGATCGCCAAGCCCGACCCCGGCACCTTCCAGATCCTGCCGTGGCGCGCCGAGGCCCCCGGGACCGCCCGGATGTTCTGCGACATCCTCATGCCGGACGGTTCGCCGTCGTACGCCGACCCCCGCTTCGTCCTCAAGCGGTCCCTGGCCAAGGCCTCCGACCTCGGGTTCACCTTCTACACGCACCCGGAGATCGAGTTCTTCCTGCTGAAGAACCTGCCGCTGGACGGCACCGTGCCGGTGCCCGCCGACAACTCCGGCTACTTCGACCACACCCCGCAGAACGTGGGCCAGGACTTCCGGCGCCAGGCGATCACGATGCTGGAGTCGATGGGCATCTCGGTGGAGTTCTCCCACCACGAGGGCGCCCCCGGCCAGCAGGAGATCGACCTGCGGTACGCGGACGCGCTGTCCACCGCCGACAACGTCATGACCTTCCGGCTGGTCATGAAGCAGGTCGCGCTGGAGCAGGGTGTGAACGCCACGTTCATGCCCAAGCCCTTCAGCCAGCACCCCGGCTCCGGCATGCACACGCACCTCTCCCTCTTCGAGGGCGACCGCAACGCCTTCCACGAGTCCGGCGCCGAGTACCAGCTGTCCAAGGTCGGCCGCTCCTTCATCGCGGGCCTGCTCCGGCACGCCGACGAGATCTCCGCGGTCACCAACCAGTGGGTCAACTCGTACAAGCGCATCTGGGGCGGCGCCAACCGCACCGCGGGCGCCGGCGGCGAGGCCCCCTCCTACATCTGCTGGGGCCACAACAACCGGTCCGCGCTCATCCGCGTCCCGATGTACAAGCCCGGCAAGACCGGCTCCACCCGGGTCGAGGTCCGCTCCCTCGACTCCGGCGCCAACCCCTACCTCGCCTACGCCGTCCTCCTGGCCGCGGGCCTGAAGGGCATCGAGGAGGGCTACGAGCTCCCGCCCGGCGCCGACGACGACGTCTGGGCCCTCTCCGACGGCGAGCGCCGCGCCCTCGGCATCCAGCCCCTGCCGCAGAACCTGGGCGAGGCCATCACCCTCATGGAGCGCAGCGAGCTGGTCGCCGAGACGCTGGGGGAGCACGTCTTCGACTTCTTCCTGCGCAACAAGAAGCAGGAGTGGGAGGAGTACCGGAGCGAGGTCACGGCGTTCGAGCTCCGCAAGAACCTCCCGAACCTCTAGCCGCAGGTCGGAGGGGTTCCCCGAGGACGATGCGATCCGGGCCGGCAGCGCGATCCGCCCGCTGCTTAACCCCTTCCGCGCGGCAAATAGGCTGCGCCCATGCTTGACGAAGACGACGAGAGTCGGGATGTCCGCGTCGGCGGCGAGATTGAGCTGCGTTTCCACAAGCCGGAACGTCCCTTCCCGGACGTGGTGGATGACCCGGTGCTGGACTTCCTGGTGACAGCGCGCGGCCGGTGGGTGAGCGTAGAGGTTTCGGTCCGAACGCTGGACGGCGACGGCCTTGACGCCTTCCTGGCCGAGCTGGCGGAAGACTTCCGCGGGTGGAAGGGTGTCCGAACCTGGCGATCGCTGGAACGTGACCTGACGCTCTCTGCGAGACATGCCGGGCATTCCGTACGTCTGACCTGGGGCATGCACGGCCGCCCTCCATCGGAGGAGTGGCACTTCGAAACGACTACCGACCATGCCCCTGGAGAGGACATGCGGAACCTCGCCGCAGAGATGAGCCTCTTCCTGCAATCCGAGCCGCGACCGTATCCACAGGGGCGAGCAGCTACGGTGAACGGTGCTGTACAGCAGCGAAGTACAGCAACCGGCACGACTGCAGTCGAACGACATCGACCCTCAATGACTGGCCGGCCGGCCCAGCAGACCTCAGCGACCGTCGTGCCCGTAGTTCGCATCGAGAGGGTCATCCAGTGACGGAAGCCCGCTGAAAGCCACGTGACCACACCACGAGTACCGGCGACACTGGCGCAATGAACGACGATCGCGAGAGCCTGCAGGTCAGCTGGAACCGGACACGCGCCCACCTCGCTGCGGCCCAGGACCAACTGGCGGGTCTCCCGAACCTCGACCTATCAACCACGGTCGAGTTCCTGGATCACAACGAATTCGGACTCGCTTTCGACTGTCTGGTCGATCTCGGCTACGACCTGAACCTCCCGCTCATCTTCTGGCAGCACATGGACCGCGCAGCCCACGAGATGCGGCTGTACAGCCAGGCTCTGCACGAGCCCCGCCTCACGGGCGCCGACCTCTGCCGCCGTCATCTTGCCGCAGCCTCCGAAAGCGAGCAGCCAAACGCCACGGTCAAACCCAGCGCCGATCCCGGCTGAGTGTCTAACTGCGCTACAACGCCGACCTCATGGGCAGCGTGCCGCCAGGATCTGGTTCCCGACAGTGGTGACGCCAACGGCAGATAGAAGCCGCATCGCCTTGCTCTCACTCCTCGACGCCGGGCTCCTCGATGTCGGCCAAGAAGGCGTCTGCCAGCTGGATCAGGTCGGCCTCACTCAGTTGCGGCGGGGACCATCCACGGAGGCGTGCGTGCTCGACAAAACGGTCATCCACCGGCACGTGGTATCGCTCGACGTAATGGGCGAGGTCCGTGTGCCAGAACCACTCACCATCCGTGAGCAGGTAAAAGCTATCTATCAGCTCGTTCGTCGGACTGAGCACGTCATAGACGGCCGATCCGCTCGCGGCGAGCACCGAGCCGGCACGTAGGTACCGCACGAGGTCCTTTTCGTGCGGATCACCTTTACTACGCAGCAAGGCGTTCAAGGAAGGCCCGTCCGGGCGGCCATGCTTCAACTCCCTGAACTCGCCCAGGAAGCGATCTGCGTATATGTGCTCGCTGCTCACCGGCGCCAGGGTAGCTGCTCAGCGCCGACGCCGTAGGACGTATACCGCGCCGACGACGACCGCGAGAGCCGCGCCGCCGGCACCTGCAAGCAGCACCAGGTCCAGGGAAGCGCCGGTCTCGCGCTGCCGACGGATGCTCGAGCCGGGTTCGTATACGGAGAGCCCACTGCTGGCCCTGAACGTCCCGCACTCTCCCTCCTCGGCAGGGTCGGGGCGCATCGTCTGAACGCCGAGCAACACCTCTCCGATTGCCTTGTAAGGATGGTCCGACGGGTCCAAAAGGTGATGGACCGGGAAGTTTTCGGCGACGCGGAAGCGGACCTGGATCTGTACGGACACGAGGGGCGCCAGGTCGGTCATGACGACGACGCGGGAGGTGCGTTGGTCGGGCATGAAAGGTACGTCCCGCCACTCCCCGGACTTACGGCCGCTCCTCTGAGGCCACGCCGAGCCCCACTCCGGCGCCCTCATCTGCAAATCGACGTAGGACGAGTAGTCGTTGGGCATGTCGGGCGCGAGGTCCCGTGCCTCCTTCGTGAGGGTGACCGAGACATCCTTCATGGTGGTCGACCCCCTATTGGGAACAGTGACCACGTAATCGTGCCAGCCGTCGCCCGCTTTGATCCCCTTTGGCTGCTCCTGCACGACGGAGTACGGGACCCGCTCGGAATGGACTCCGTTGGGGCAGGGGTCCCGAAACGTGGTCGGTGTGACAGTGGCGCCCGGCGTGGGCTCAGCGGTGCCCGCCGGGGTGGACTCGGTGGTGACTGTCGCCGTGGCCGTCGCTGTCGGGGACTCGGTGGCAGACGCCGTCGCGCCGGACAGCAGCGCCGCCGGGATCAGGACGGCAGTCGCCACGGCGCCACGGGATGTCGTTCGGAATCTCATGCGTGGTCCTTACAGCGAGGAAGTCATCAGGCGCGTGTGACATCTGGCACCTGTGTGACAGCTACGGCCTACCCGGGGTTGCGCTGCGGAGCGGCCTTACGTCCGGGGCAGGTGATCGGGTCCCTGATGACATTGGGGAAGGTCCGCCAGGCACTCCTCGCCGAGGGCTGGGCAGGGGTGCGGCGTGAGAACGGCGAGAGCTTTGATGCCGAAGTGGCTCGTGAGAACTTGCTGCAAGTGTCCGACCTTGCACGTGCCGCGCTGGCCCGAGGCCACCACCCCCTACTGCTCGGGCATGATCCGCGGCGACTGATCGTGCCTTCCCGACAGCAAGCCGTACAGCAGCGGAGCACAGCAACCATGGCAGCCGACCATGACCGGCAACACCCTCAGGCGCCGCGGGATGACCTCTATGACCGTCGTTGACCGATCTCTGTAGAGCTACGGATCAGAAGTGCGGCGCGTCGGATGGCCCGGATCTGTGGGGCCAGTCTCGGGGTCGTACGAGATTGCTCAACAGCGGCCACGACGACCAATGACACCCACTCAGGCACACCGAGGCACCGCTCGGACCAGCGAAAACGCAGGTCATTGAGATCTCGGGCAAGACCCAGGGTAAGAAGACGGTCTTGACTCGCCCACTCCACCGACCTCACGTCGTATACCTAGCGGATGGCGTGACCTCAGGCCAGCCAGGAAGGAACAGCAGCATGCGCGATCGACACGGCAGGATCCTTGGCCCGGAAGACCCTGTGACCATTAGTGCCTCATTTGATGCCGAAGCGGGCCGCTTCACCAGGGCCCACGGCGTAGTAGTGAGCTTCGGGACGAAGCGTGTCCTCATACGGATCACCCGCGGGAGTTTTGAGCACTACGACGGCAGGCAAGTGCGGATCTTGCCTGAGGATCTTGAGTATGGCCACCATGGGTCCCCGCGGAACGAGGACCAAATGGCAGAGGCTGTGCTGGGCTTGAAGCGCGCGAACGTGAGTGAAGCCGCCAAGCTTGCCGCTCAGGCTGGCGTCATCACCGATCACCAGGCCGATCGCCTCGTCCAGCTGTGGCACGAGCACACTGAACCCGTCCGCCCTGACATCCACGGCTGATATCAACGACGCCGGACGGGGGCGAACACCATCGCTTCTGTCCGGTCGTGGCACCAGTGGGCGGCGCCAGCCGAAGCGGGCGCGGATCGAACTCCTAAAGCGTGTCGCCCAGCAAGACCAGCAGCATCGCGGGGCCGTCTCTGGGCCGTCTGTGGGCCGTCCGAGAGTGCTCGGGGGCGGCCAACGCTGACAAGCATTGACGGGTTGACCGCAGGTGACAGCCCCGGCCGCCCCGGTAAGCGCAGGTCGGCGGAAGCCCGATTCACTTCCTGCGCAACAAGAAGCAGGAGTGGGAGGAGTACCGCTCCGAGGTCACGGCCTTCGAGCTCCGCAAGAACCTCCCGAACCTGTAGCCCCCGTACGACGCGATCCGGGCCGGTAGCGCGACGCTGCCGGCCCGGCGTGTCCGTCCCTCGCTGCTCGGCATTCGGCATCAAGGCACCCAGCGTCGCTCACGCTCCGCGCCTCTGCGCACCAGCCGTATTGGCTTGCATGCCCGCGCTCGCAGGTACCCTCAGCCCTCGTTGGCCGACCGCGCGCACGGGCGGCCGCTCGGGGAGGGAACCCATGGCCAAGTGCGGAAGCGGCGGGATCTGGCGAAACGGGCAGTGTGAACTGACAGGAGCAACAGCGGTCTACTCATACGTCGTGATGCTGTTGCTTGGGCTGGGCGCGATCGCCGCAGGAATCTACCTTCGACGACAAGTCGAGCAGGCTCCAACGGCTCCCGTCGTACGAGGGCCAGACAGACATGGCCGCCGGAAGACTGACAAGATCATCGCTAAAGTTGCCCCCTATTTTTTGATCTCCTGGGGGAGCCTCTTCGTGCTGGGTACCGTCATCACCCTGATCGACCGGTGATCCTCGCAGTGCACGGCGCCACGCGCCCAAGGTTCGCATCGAGGAGATCGGGCGTGCCACAGCCGTGTCAGGTGAGGCGGTGCCGAACGGGGAGCCACGGGGCACAGCGGTGACAAGACCACGTTGCTGCGGGTCGGCGTCTGCCCAGGCCCGGGCACAGGCGGGAAGCTGCACCCCCAATGCGCCGGGGCCTCATGTCCCGACGGTGAGCGGGAAGACGCTGCTCAGCCTCGGCAGTTTGCGGCTTGCCTCCTCTTCATCGCGGACGTCCCAACGCTCGCCGGCGGGGCCTCGGGACCCCGCACCACTGCTCGCCCGGGCATTCACGGCGTCGTAGAACGCATCGCCGCAATCGTCGGATTCTCCTGCCACCAGCTCATGGGCTTCCAACGCAACGCAATCGAGCGACTCCCATTCCGGCCAGGCATCGCCCCACTCACTCCGAGGACGCCCCATCAGACGCCGGACCTCAGGCGTGTGGGCCAGGGCGTCAGGGTCGGCCACCGCGTGCTCGAAAGCCTCGCGCCCCAGCCCCACCATCCAGAGACCGAAAGAGCAGAAGCCGTCGTCCGAACACCAACCACCGAAGATCCGCTCTGCGGCTGCCACCAGATCCCAAGTGAACGCATCCGCAGTCACCTGATCCAGGCATACCTGAAACTCCACGATCTCCGCCGGTGACTTCTGCGACAACTCACCGCGCAGCCACGCAAGCCGATCATCCCGACTCAGGGCTTGCTGTCGGCACGCCTCGATGAGGGACCAGAAGGAGTCAATGTCCACGTGGGCACTCTGCCAGGCGTCTCTGACAAGACGTGTCGCAGCCTGCCCCTGAATCGTGCAGTCCTTCCCAGGCATCGTGCCCCTGGCGTGCCCGATGGCACGGGAAACCGCAAGGAAGCACGGTGTCATCTGGCACGAAGAAGGGGCGCCCCCGTGTCTTGGAGCACCCCCTTCTGTCCAGCGCCTTCGCCGGCCTACGTGGTCAGCACCTGCGATGCCACCAGGCCAGATCCGGGTCCGACAGGGGCTCGTGGTGCGTTCGTCGGAGCAGGACCACGTCCAGGCGTTCGACCCGCAACCGGAGTTCGGCGGCGGCGGGCGGCGGAAGGAGAAGCAGAGCCTGTTGCAGCTCGTCCCGAGCCCAGCCCTCGCCACAGCACGGGCACGTGAACTCGGCCTCCCAGGGCCTCCACCGGCGTCTGGTGCCGTGGACGCGCACCGACCACACACTCAGCGCCACCGACACGATGCCCGGACGCGAACGCTCCCGTTCGAGCACGCGGATGGCAGCGTTCGCCGCTCCGGACAGACCGGGGACATCGCGATAGCGAATCCAGGGGCTTTCCCGCCCGCGATCCCGAGGTCGAAGCGAATCCGGTCTTCTACGCGGCACGGCCCCTTCGGATGTACGTCATGGACGGCATCTTCCCACGCCTGGGCAGGGACCGGCCGGCTGGCGTGAATGCGGGGCGGATAGGCTCCGAAAGTGCGTAAGTGGTGGCCCACCTGGCCTGTGATCGGGTCGTTCGCAGTGGGGTGGTTCGTATCCACCGTCTTGTTCTGGCTCCTGAGCAGGGCCATCGACGACGACCCCATGGGGTGGACGGGCTCCGTCTGCTTCACGCTGGTGGCGATGGCCAGCGGCAGCCTCGGGGAGAAATCCCGGAAGCGCCGGCAGGCCCGCAGAGCCAAGCGGTCGGGCTGAGCGGCCCCGCGAGGCCCGTGCTCGTTGACCACTGGGGGCCCGGGCATGCCCGGTGCCGGGGGCGGCGGAATTGTGGGCAAGCATTGCGGTCAAGTGGGACGCCGCGCCGCGTTGGTCAGGGACGGTCAAGGCCCAGTGCGTCCGGGAGCCCCAGGATCCACGTGGCCTGGTCCGGCTCGTCCGCGGCGACGCGCTCCAGTGCGTTGAGGAACCGGCGGCGTTCGTCCGGGCCCATCCGGCCGAGCTCGGAGGCGATGCCTTCCAGGGTGCTCAACGCCGTGTGCGCGTCGTGCCCCACCTGGACGAGGTCCTCCAAGGTCGCCACCGCGGTCAGCAGGGCCCTGACCACTTCGTCTCCTGGCACCGTGGTTTCCCCCTGATCAGCTCTCGCCGGCCCGGGTCCGGACCGGGTCGTCGTCCCCGAGGCACCGTAGCGAGGGCATCGGGGGGAGGTTGGCGGCTGCGTACTCGTCCGCGATGCGGAAGACGCCGGCGCAACGGGGGCATTCCGCGCGGCCCATGAGGTACGTGATGCCTTCGGCCACCTGGTCCTGGCCGTGACGGACCGCGAGGTCGTGCATCCACCGGCCCGTGCCGTCGAGTTCCGCGACGGTCGCCGGCCGCAGGTCGCGCCGGTCGATGTCGCCGGCGTCCCAGTCCCGGTAGGCGGAGTAGCGACCGTGACCGCCGATGGCGACGGTCACGGTCAGGGAGCAGTGCGGGCAGGCCATTTCGTAGAAGTCGTCGCTGAAGTCGCCCAGGGCGGCGCTCCAGTGGAACTGCCCCGCGATCGCCAGGAGGGTGCGGAAGCCCTGGACGAAGCCGGCCGGGCGCTTCCGCAGACGCCGGTCGACCAGTTCGCGGAGTTCCTCGATGGCGTCGGCGCTCTCGACGAACATGCGCTCGCCCTCGTCGTCCGTCATCGCGTTGCACACGATCGCCTCGGCGATGGCCGGCGCCGCCGGTTCGCTCCGGGCCAGGACGACCAGCCGCGGCAGCGCGGCGGGGCTCCCGGGTACGAAGGTCTCCCCGTCGATGCACAGCAGGTTCCACAGCTCGCGCCAGGTTTCCGCGGTCCCCGTCCCGGCCTCGACCCGGTCCAGGAGCGCCGGGACGCGCTCGGGGGGATGGGCGGCGTACTGGTGCTCCCACTTCGTCACCCGCACGTTCAACCGGGCTTGCGGGAGTTCGTACGTTCCGGGTTTCCACAGCCTGTGCGCCTGACGCACGGACGACCCGCAGCGGCTCCCGCGCGCCGGCGGGCCGCCGCGCTACTGGGCAAAGTGCGCGGTCAGCGCGTCGAGGACGGCCCGGATCGCGGGGGAGGTCCAGCGGCCGCGCCGGCGGACGAGTTGGACGGGCACGTCGGGGAGGTGGGGGCCCGTGACGGCGGTGAGGGTGCCCTCGCGCAGGGCGGTGCGCACGGTGGCGCGGGGGAGGACGCCGAGGCCGAGGCCCGCGGCGACGCAGTTGCGGGCGGCCTCGCTGCTGCCGAACCGGGTCAGCCGCGGCCGGGCGTCGTGGACGGCGTCGTGGACGGCGAGGAGCTCGCGGGCGACGCGGTCGCTGTAGGAGCAGCCCTCCTCGTGGAGGAAGAAGGTCTCCGCGGCGAGGTCCTGCCAGGTGAGCGGCCGGCCGGACGACGCGAGCGGGTGGTCCGGGGCGGCGATGAGGACCAGCGGTTCGGCGGCGAGCGGCCGGGCGGTCATGTCGGGCAGGACGACCTGGTCCTCCAGGAGCAGGGCGGCGTCGAGCCGTCCGGCCCGCAGCCCCTCCACGGCCGCCTCGGTGCCCGCCGGGTGGAGGTGGACGTCGATGCCGGGGTGGGTGCGGCGCAGGTCGGCGACGACCCGGGGCACGTGCGTCGAGCAGAGCGTGTCCCCGGCGCCGAGGACGACGGTCCCTCCGGAGCGGGCGTCCCCGGCCGCCGTGCCGCGCAGACGCGTCTCCGCCTCGAGGACGTCCTCGGCCTCCGCCACCAGGCGCCGTCCGGCGCCGGTGAGCCGGGCGCCGCGCGGCATGCGGTCGAAGAGCCGTACGCCCAGCTCCTTCTCCAGGGACTTGATCTGCGCCGTGACGGTGGACTGCGACAGGTGCAGCTCGGCCGCCGCGCCGGTGAAGTTCCCCGTCCTGGCCAGGGTGAGGAAGGTGGTGAGCAGTCGGGTGTCCACGACCCGACCGTAACGGCTGCGATCGGTGCCATCAATCGAAGCGATGGAGAACCATCGTTTCCTTCGATGGCATCCGGTGTGGCAGCGTGGACGGCATGACCACCGGAACCCGTACCGACGTGCTGCGCTACACCGCCTTCAGCTCCGACCCCGCGGGCGGCAACCCGGCCGGCGTCGTCCTCGACGCCTCGGGCCTCGACGAGCGGCGCATGCTCGCGCTCGCCGCCGAGGTCGGCTACTCCGAGACGGCCTTCGTCACGGCCGCGGACCCCGCCCGCCGCCGGTTCGCCGTGCGCTACTTCAGCCCCCTCGCCGAGGTCGACTTCTGCGGCCACGCGACGGTCGCGACCGCCGTCGCGCTCGCGGAGCGCGTCGGTCCCGGCGAGCTGATCCTCGACACCCGGGCGGGCGAGATCCCGGTGCTCACGGCCGTCGACAGGGACGGCCGGACGCGCGCCACGCTGACCAGCGTGCCCACCTGGTCCCGCCCGGCCACGGACGCCGAGGTGGACGCGGCGCTCGCCGCGCTGGGCTGGGCGCGGGACGAGCTGGACCCGGCGCTGCCGCCGCACGTGGCGTTCGGCGGGGTCCACCACCTGGTGCTGGCCGCCGCCCGACGGGCCCGGCTGGCCGACCTCGCGTACGACTTCGACGGCCTCGCCGCGGTGATGCGCCGCCACGGGTGGACCACGGTCCACCTGGCTGGCGGGAGGCCGAGGACCGTTTCCACGCCCGCGACCCCTTCCCGGTGGGCGGGGTCGTCGAGGACCCGGCGACCGGCGCGGCCGCCGCGGCGTTCGGCGGTTACCTGCGGGAGCTCGGGCTGGTTCCGGAGGCGGCCCGGGTGGTGGTGCGGCAGGGCGAGGACATGGGCCGCCCGAGCGAACTGGTCGTGGACGTCGACCCCCGGGACCCGCGGGTACGGGTCACCGGCCGGGCGGTGCCCCTGGCCGCGCCCGGGGCGGCGGAGGCCGCGCTCCCGGTCACGGTGCCCCGGGCTGTCTGATCCAGCCGATGGAACGCTCGACGGCACGCTGCCAGTTCTCGTACTCGGCCTCGCGGCGCCCGGGGTCCATGTCGGGCAGCCACTGCCCGGCGCGGTGCCAGTTGTTCCGTAGCACCTTCAGGTCCGGCCAGTAGCCGGAGGCCAGGCCGGCGGCGTAGGCGGCGCCCAGGGACACGGTCTCGGCGACCATGGGCCGGACCACGGGGACGTCGAGGACGTCGGCGATGAACTGCATGAGCAGGTTGTCCGCGGTCATGCCGCCGTCGACCTTGAGCTCCTTCAGCCCGATCGCGGAGTCGGCGTTCATGGCGTCCACGACCTCGCGGGTCTGCCAGCCCGTGGCCTCCAGGACAGCCCGGGCGAGGTGCCCCTTGGTGATGTACGAGGTGAGGCCGACGATGACCCCGCGGGCGTCGCTGCGCCAGTGCGGGGCGAACAGACCGGAGAAGGCGGGCACGATGTAGCAGCCGCCGTTGTCCTCGACGGTGCGGGCGAGGGTCTCGATCTCCGGGGCGCTGCTGATCAGCCCGAGGCGGTCGCGGAACCACTGCACCAGTGAGCCGGTGACGGCGATCGAGCCCTCCAGGGCGTAGACCGCCGGCTGGTCGTCGATCTTGTACGCGACGGTGGAGAGCAGTCCGTGCCGCGACCTGATCATCTTGGAACCGGTGTTGAGCAGCAGGAAGCTGCCGGTCCCGTAGGTGCACTTCGCCTCGCCGGGCGAGAAGCAGGTCTGGCCGAAGAGCGCCGCCTGCTGGTCGCCCAGGGCGGCGGTGATGCGGACCCCGGGCAGGACGGTGCGGGCCGCGCCGTAGTTCTCGGCCGAGGCGTGGATCTCCGGGAGCATCGCGCGGGGGACGCCGAAGAAGTCCAGCAGGTCCTGGTCCCAGGTCAGTGAGCGGATGTTCATCAGCATGGTGCGGCTGGCGTTGGTGGCGTCGGTGATGTGCAGGCCGCCGTCGACGCCGCCGGTCAGGTTCCAGATCAGCCAGGTCTCCATGGTCCCGAAGAGCAGCTCGCCGTCGCGGGCCCGCTGCTCCAGCCCCGGCACCTCGTCGAAGAGCCAGCGGATCCGCGGCGCGGAGAAGTAGGTGGAGGGCGGCAGGCAGCAGCGGTCCAGGAAGAAGCCGTCGCCGGGGTCCTTGCGCAGCCGCTCGACGAGCGGCGCGGTACGGGTGTCCTGCCAGACGATGGCCCGGCCCAGCGGCACGCCCGTCCTCGGGTCCCACAGCACCGTCGTCTCCCGCTGGTTGGCGATGCCGATCGCGGCGACCTCGTCCGCCGCGATCTCGGCCGAGGACAGCGCCTGCGGGACGATGCGCTCGAGGTTGCGCCAGATCTCCAGGGCGTCGTGCTCGACCCAGCCGGGCCGCGGGAAGTGCTGCTGGTGCTCGCGCTGGGCGACCGACACCAGGCGGCCCCGGTGGTCGAAGAGGATGCATCGGGTGGAGGTGGTGCCCTGGTCGATGGACAACACATACCGTTCAACCATGTTCGGGGCCTGCTTTCCGATGCTTTCCGTGTCTTTCGTCGTGTTCGCCGTGTCCTTGGTGTCCGGGGCGGTGTCCGGGGCGCGGGCGGGCCTCACCAGCGGGCGGCGCCCAGGTCTCTGGAGATCGCCCGCGCGGCCTCGCGGAGCAGCGTGACCAGGGACGCCAGGGGGCGGCCCTTGGTGTCGCAGATCCGCTCGACCGGGCCGGACAGGCCGATCGCGCCCACGACGAGGCCGCCCGAGCCGCGGATCGGCGCCGAGACCCCGGCCTCGCCCATCGACATCTCCTGCACCTCCGCCGCCCAGCCCTGCTCGCGGACCTCGGCCAGGGCCCGCGACAGGTCCTCCGGGACCACCAGGGTGTGCCGCGTGTACGCCTCCAGCTCCTCCTTCAGCAGCGGCTCCATCGGCGCCGCCCCGTAGGCCAGCAGGATCTTGCCGAGCGAGGAGGCGTGCAGCGGCAGCAGCGCTCCGACGTCGAGGGTCTGCAGGCTGTCGTCGGGCCGGAAGACGTGGTGGACGACGAGGACCTGGCCCTCCAGCGGGGTGCCCAGGCGCACCGCCTCGCCGCTGCGGGCGGCCAGGGCGTCGGCCCAGTTGATCGACCGCGACCGCAGTTCGTTGACGTCCAGGTAGCTGGTGCCCAGGTGCAGCAGGGCCGCCCCGAGCTGGTACTTCCCGGTCGCCGGGTCCTGCTCGACGAAGTCCACGTGCTGCAGGGTGCGCAGGATGCCGTGGGCCGTGCCCTTCGCCAGCCCGAGGGAGGCGGCCACCTCGCCCAGCCCGAGCCGGCGGGGACCGCCGGCCAGGAGCCTGAGGATCGCCGCCGCCCGTTCGATGGACTGGAGCGGGCCGGCCATACGTCGATGCTATCCCCGGCAACGGCGATGGGCATCAGGCGCGTTTCCGCAGGTCGTTCGGCCTGCGAAGGCGGCGTTCGACAATGGCGACCCCGATTCATTGACCCGCGATGCCCCGTCTCGGAAGCTTTCGTCCAGGTCCGGGAGTCCACCCGGCAGGACTCCCCCGGGAGGAGGACACCATGGCGGCAGAGCCCGAGACGATGTCGCAGCGCGAGGACGTGCACGTCTGCGCGCTGTCGCACATCCCGGGTGCCCTGTCCGTCGTGCGCCGACGGGTACGGGGCGTGCTGGCGGACTGGGAGCTGTGCCCGGAGGTCGCCGAGGACGCGCTGCTGGTGATCTCGGAGCTCACCACGAACGCGATCGTCCACGCCGACGGCCCCGCCTCCCTGCGCATCTGCTGGACCGAGGTCGACGGGCACAGCGCCCTGCACATCGAGGTGACCGACGCGGGCCCGTCGGCCCGTCCGTGCCTGCCGGGGGGCTCCACCGACCCCGACGAGCACGGCCGGGGCCTCGGCATCGTCAAAGCCCTCTCGACACGGCACGGCATCCGTGCCGACTGCGCGGGGGTCACCCGCTGGGCGGACCTGGTCACCGCCTGAGCCGCCGCCGGCGGGGCAGTACCGCCGCCCGGGCCCGGGGCGGGCGGCGGGTCGTTCCGCGCGCCGCGCCGGGGGCGGGCTTACGGTGCCGCTCATGGCACTGAGCATTCGCAACCAGATCGACGGCAAGGTCGCCTCGGTGGTCCCGGGCGAGGTGATGACCGTGGTCACCGTCCGCCTCGACGGCGGGGGACCGGACTTCACGGCGGCCGTGACGGCCGAGGCCGTGCGGGAGCTCGGCATCATCCCCGGGGGCGGGGTGACGGTACTGATCAAGGCGACGGAGGTGGCCTTGGCGACGGCTCCGGTGCGCGGGATCAGCATCCGCAACCGGATCCCGGGGACGGTGACGGCCGTGACGGCGGGCGGGGCGGTGGCGACGGTGCGGGTCGCGTTCGGGGGCGGCCGGGAGCTGACGTCCGTGATCACCCGGGAGGCGCTGGACGAGCTGGGGGTCGCCGAGGGCGCCGACGTCGTGGCGCTGGTCAAGGCGACCGACGTGTCCCTGGCGACCTGAGCGGGCGGCGCCCGCCCCCGCCCGGGCCCGTGGCCTGCCTAGCCGAGGTACGCGGGCGCCAGTGCCGCCGTCATCATGCGGCGGGCCGTGCCGGTGCCGTCGGCGGGCACCGTCCACAGGTCCGCGCCGAAGTCCCCGGAGAGGGCGTAGACGAGCGTGTGGTCGTCGCGCCAGACGACCTGGTCGTCGACGCTGCGCCGTTCGGCGAGCGGGGTCTCGCGCATGGTGGCCAGGTCCAGGACGTACAGCCGCCACGGAGCGTCGGGGGAGAGGCCCGCGACGCGCTTCTTGAAGACCAGCCGGGTGCCGTCGGGCGACAGCGAGGGGCACTCGACGTTCTCGCGCAGCGTCCGCACCGAGCGGTCCGCGACGTCGCCGCGGACGAGGTAGGTGCGGCCGGCGGTGCCGAGGGTGGCGTAGAAGTGGGTGTCGTCGGAGTAGGTCACGCCCCAGAAGTTGACGTCGGCGGCGTGGTAGGGCCGGCCGTCCTTGGTGATCCGGAAGTCCTCGAGGTTCGTCACCAGGGCCCAGGTTCGGGTGTCCAGGACGGACGTGCGGGTGGAGAAGTTCGTGCCCGCGTAGGAGTCGCCGCCGACGAACACCGTCCAGGCGACCATGCGCCCGCTGGGCGAGACGCGGGCCCGGGTCGGGATGCCCGCGAGGGGGAAGCTGCGCAGCTCGTGCAGCCGGGCGTCCAGGACGACGGCGCGGTAGCTGTCCTGGACGGCGCCCTTGACCGACTGCAGGCAGATGCCGGTGCCGGCGGCCGCGTGGAAACGCAGGCACTTGACGTCCGAGGCGGTGCGCGCGGCCCCCGGGCTGCCGGCCGGGACGGTGGCCAGTTCGTCCCGGTGCGGGCCCCAGGCCATGTTGCGGAACACCATGCGGGGCGCGTCCGGCGCCAGCGTCACCGTCCCGGACGTGACCGCGGGGCCGCCGGCCTGCGGGCGGTCCTTCTCCGCCGCGCGGTCGGCGGCGCGCAGCACGGAGACGGCGGCGACGGCGGCCAGCGCCGCCACGACGGCGAGCAGCACGAACAGACGGCTGCGGGTGTTCATGGGGGGCCTTTCCTCGGGGGGCTTACGAACTGGGCGCCGGACGCAGGTACACGGCGCAGACCGCGCACACCGTCAGTGCCAGCGCGGCGGCGGTGAGGGCCGTGCGGTCGCCCCAGGCGGTCCAGGCCGCGCCGAAGGCGAGGGAGGCGGCGAAGCGGGCCGTGGCCTGCCCGGTCTGGACGAGGGCGAGCCCGGCGCCGTGCAGTTCCTCGGGTACAGCGGTGGACGCGGCGGCCATCAGCACCCCGTCCGTGGCGGCGTAGAAGGCGCCGTGCAGCAGCAGGACGACGTACACCGGGCCGTGCGCGAGCAGCAGCCCGTACGCGGCGAGCAGGGCCACGTGCCCCGCCAGGAACATCCGCCAGCGGCCCATCCGGTCGGCCAGCCGCCCCAGCGGCATCGCGAGCAGCAGGAAGGCCGCCGCGGTGCCCAGGGGGAGCAGCGCGAACCAGCGGTCGGGGACGCCGAGCCGGTGCTGGAGCAGCAGGTAGACGAAGGAGTCGCTGACCGTCGACAGGCCCAGCAGCGTCGCGCAGACCGTCAGCCGCCGCACGTCCCGGCGGCGCAGCAGTGCCAGGGAGGCACGCAGCGTGGGCCGGGGCGAGTCCGCGGACGCGGGCACTTCGGCGGTGGGGGCCCCGCCGCGGCCGCCCGGCACGAACAGCAGCAGCACCAGCACGCCCACGGCGGCCACGCAGGAACTCACCGTGAAGACGGCGTCGTAGCCCTCGGCGGCCTGCCGCAGGATCAGGAAGGCCACCAGCGGCCCCAGCAGCGCCCCGGCGGTGTCCATGGCGCGGTGCACGCCGAAGGCCCGCCCGCGCGTCTCCGGCGCGGAGGACAGCGAGATCAGCGCGTCCCGCGGCGCGGTGCGCAGGCCCTTGCCGGTGCGGTCGACGGCGAGGACGGCACCGATCAGGGGCAGGCTGTGGACCAGCAGCAGCGCGGGCTTGCACAGTGCCGACAGGCCGTAGCCGACGGCCGCGACCGCCTTGTGCCGGCCGCCGCCCCGGTCGGCGAGGTGGCCGCCGGCCAGTCGCACCAGGGCGCTGAAGCCGTTGTATACGCCGTCGAGCAGACCGAAGCCGAGCGGGGAGAGGCCGAGTCCGGCGACGAGGTAGAGGGGGAGCACCGCGGTGACCATCTCCGACGACACGTCGGTGATCAGGCTGACGGTGCCCAGGACGAGGACGGTGGGGGCGACGGCGGTGGCCCGGGGCCCGGGACGCGACGCGTCCCGGACCTCGGTGCCGGATCCGCCGCGACTGTCCGCGACGTACACCGGCCTCAGCTCGCCCAGATTCCGGTGATGTCCGAGGCGGAGGCGGCGTTGCCCGCGTGCGTGCTCAGACCTGCCAGGTCCTCCAGCGTGCGGAGCACGTTGTAGTGGTTGTAGGTCGTCGCGGACGACGAACCGGCCTTGACCGGCTGGCCGTACAGCACGGTCGCGATCTTGTTGCCGCTCAGCCGGTTGTCCTCGTCGAAGGTGACGACGAGCAGGCTGTTGTGGGTCTTCGCCCAGGTCGCGTAGGCGCCCAGCTTGTTCTTCAGCCAGGTGTCACCGGTGGAGACCGAGCAGTCGTGCATGTCGCTGCACAGGTTCGGCGTGACGAAGGAGACCTTGGGCAGGGTGGTGAAGTCGGTCGGGAACTGCGCGAAGGTCTTCGCCGTCGAGGTCGGGACGTTGCTGAACGCGAACCACGGGTTGTGCTTGCGGGCGTAGGTGCCGCTGCTGCAGGTGGTCGAACCCTGGCTCGGCAGCGTCTCGTTGTAGCTGGCCCAGCTCTTGCCGGCGGCGATCAGCTCGGAGGCCAGGTTGGGCTTGGAGCTGAAGCCGGGGGTGTAGCAGCCGTCGTCGGTGACGCCCTGGTTGCCACCGGAGAAGATCTGCAGGTAGTTGGGCTGGCTCGGGTGCGTGAGGCCGTACGACTGCGTCAGGTTGGCGCCGCCGGCCTTCAGGGTGTTGTTGATGTAGGGGGCGCTGGAGCTCCCGATGACCTGGTTGTAGGCGTGGTTCTCGAACATCACCACGACCACGTGGTCGGGGTTCGGGACGCTGCCGGCCGCGTGGGCGGTCTCGGAGCCGCCGAGCCCGGCCCACAGGCCGAGGGAGGCGGCGGCGACGCCGAGGACGGACGTGAGGGCGGTGACGGTGCGACGGGGGCGGGGCAGGGACCAGCCGGACACGGCGGACCTCCGTGAAGGGGGGGGACGGGGAGTGGCGCCGCGCCAGGTTAGGAGGGGGCCGTGGACGCCCGAAGTACCGTCGAAGTGAAGGTCCGGGGAACGGTCCCTACGTTTTGGATCTTGAGGTCAAGCCCAGGTAAAAGGGCCCGGGGAACGCGGATTCGCGCTCCCCGGGCCCTTGCTGTCAGGCCGTCACTTGACGTACGTGATGCCGTCCGTGGTGATCGCCGGGCGGCCGGAGGTGCCGACGACGACGATCTTCAGCGTGTGCTTGGCACTGGTGGTCCACGTCTTGGACCAGATCGTCTGACGGTAGGCGGTGGTGGAGGACTTGAGGTCCACCGTGGCCGTCTTGACCCCGTCGACGTAGACGTACGCCTGGCCCGAGGTCGAGGCCCGGGAGACCACCCAGCCGACCGAGCGGCCGGTGAACGTCCAGGTCAGGCTGGCGTTCTTGGAGGACGAGGTGAGCGACTTGCCGCCGAGGTAGCTGCTGCTGCTCTTCGCCGACCACGTGCCGGTCTTCGTCGCCGAGGTCTCCTGCACGATCGCCGCGGTGCGGCTCACCGAGGCGGTCGTGTAGTTGCCGGCCGCGTCGGTGGCCTTCAGACCGTACGTGACCGCGGCGTTCGCCTTGCCGGAGGTGCTCCACGACGTGGTGGTCGGGCCGAAGGTCGCCGTGCTGGGGGCGGTCGCCGCGACGCTCTTGAGCGCGCCGGTGTCGGTGGCCTTCCAGCTCACGGAGACCGGCACGGAGGTGCTGGACACCGTCGCGTTGCGGATCTTCACCGAGGGGGCGGTGGTGAACGTCGGCTTGGTCGTGTCACCGACCACGCTGTACGAACTCGCCGACGTCGCGGTCTTGTTGTTGTTGTGCACCGCCCGCACGGCCACCGTGTGCTTGCCCGCGGCGACCGTGATCGGCGCCGAGAGCGCGGTGGACTTGGCGGTGGCCGCGACCTTGCCGTCGACCAGGACCTCGAACCGCTTGATGACGGCGGTCGGGGTGGTCTCCTTCCAGGCCACCGTCGCCATGCCCTTGGTGTAGTAGGAGGAGCCGGAGAGCGTGGCGCCGGTGGTGAAGCCGTTCAGCGTCGGCGCGGCCACGGCGGAGGCGTACGTGCGGATCGTGGGCACCTTGGCGTACAGGTCGGTGCCCGGGCACTCGGTGGCGAACCCGTCGCGGTGACCCGAGATCGGGTAGAACGCCTTGCCGTTGACGGTCTGGGTCTTGCTGCCGGGGTTGGGGTCGATCTTCTTGAGGCCCAGCTTCCAGGTGGCGAGGGCGGTGACCGAACCCAGCATCTGCGGGGTCATCGGCGTGGCCTTGGAGACCGTCTTGTCGGTCTGGAAGTAGCCGATGACCGCGATGCCCGCCGTGCCGGTGTTGTAGCCCTCGGTCTGGGCGCCCACGACGGGACGGTCCACTCCGCCGTAGCGGCCCTCGTAGATCGTGCCGCACTTGTCGACGAGGAAGTTGTAGCCGATGTCCCGCCAGGTCTTGCTGACGTGGTACGCGTAGATCTGCCGGATGATGCTCGGCGAGTCGCTGCAGCTGTAGTCACCGCTGTGCGTCGTGGCGTTGTACGTGGCGGTGTGGTGCACGAAGACCACCTGCACCCCGTTGGGCGCGTAGTCCGGCTCCGTCTGCTCGCGGATGCTCTCGTCGGCCTTCCAGCCCTCGCGCGTGACGATGGGCGGCTGGGGCACGGTCGAGGTCGGAGGCGTGGACGCCGTCGGGGAGCTCGTCGCGGGCGGGCTGCTGCCCGCCGGTGCGCTGCTGGCCGGGGCTGAGCTGACCGGGGTGCTCGGCTCGGTGGCCGGCGGCTCCGTCGTGGCCGGTGCGGTCGTCTCGGACGGGGCCGACGTCTCCTCCGTGGGGTCCGCGCTCGGCGACGCGGTGTCCTCGGCGTCGGCGGCGAAGGCGGCAGGTGCCATCGCCACGTCGACGCTGCTCTTCTTGTCGCTCTCGCCGACCAGGGCGAGCTTCATGCCCTTGGGGATCCCGGCCGCGCCCTTGCCGGACCGCACGCGGACCTGCACACCGTCGGACCAGCCCACCCACAGCGGGGGCGTGCCGCCGCGCCCCGCGGACTCGGCGCCGGCGTCCGGTGCGTCGTCGTTGTGCGTCTCGATCCCGAACCAGTCCGACCAGGTGCCGGTCTTCTGGGTCCGGACCCGCAGCTGAACCGTTCCGTCCAGCTCCGCCTTGGGGTCGTCCCACGTCACGCCGACCGTGCCGAAGGCGGCCGTGCGCTGCTGCGGCAGTTCCCGCTCGCCGCCGGTGCCCTTGAGCGCCAGCGCGTCCACCTTGGTGTGCACCGGCCCCTTGGAGGGTGCCGACGAGGCGGTCCCTTCCGGGCCGCTCGCCACGGACGCGGCGGTGATGACACCGGCGCCTCCGAGTACGACCGCCCCCACCGCGAGCCAGGCACGCCCGCGCAGACGTATTCGCCGCATGTTCTCTTCCCCGCCCCGTCCCACCCCTGGATCCCGTGGGCACCGTTGGTTGATGGTTTAAACCTCTGAATCAGCAAGGCTTTATACCAGAAGGACCTGAGGACCCTCACACCGCCGGACGATCACCCTGAAAGCAGGCATACCGCCAGGTAACAGAGCCGGGGCCGGGCGGATACTCTCTCTAGGGCGGATCGGGCCGGCCGGGAGCACCGGGAAAGGCGGGCGGCGTGCTGGAAGGGCGACGGGACACCAGGTTCGGGAGGCTGCTGCGGCACGGCTTCAGCGACGCCGTGGCCGCCGAGGCGCTGCTGGGCGGCGAGCAGCTCGCCGAGGTCCGCAGCGACCCGGTCCTGCTCGACGCGCTGGGCGCCACCGCCGACCCCGACCAGGCGCTCGCCTCACTCGTACGGCTCGTCGAGGCCCTCGACCCCGGGGAACGGCGCACCCTCCTCGACACGCTCACCACCGCCAAGCCGCTGCGCGACCGGCTGCTCGGGGTACTGGGCGCCTCCGTCGCCCTGGCCGACCACCTGACCCGGCACCCGCTCGACTGGCACGCCCTGGTCACCTACGAGCACGCCGACCTGCACCCGGGCACCACGGAGTTCGAGCGCGGACTGGCCGGGGCCGACGACCCGCAGTCGCTGCGGGTGGCCTACCGGCGCTGCATGCTGGGCATCGCAGCCCGCGACGTGTGCGGCACCAGCGACCTCGTGCAGACCGCGGCGGAGCTCGCCGACCTCGCGACCGCGACGCTGCGCGCCGCCCTGGCCATGGCCGAGGCGGAGGCGCCGGGCGACGCCGCACTGTGCCGGCTGGCGGTGATCGGCATGGGCAAGTGCGGCGGCCACGAGCTCAACTACATCTCCGACGTCGACGTCATCTTCGTGGCCGAGGCCCGCCCCGACGCCGAGGAGGCCAAGGCGCTGCAGGCCGCCACCCGGCTGGCCTCGCATATGATGCGGATCTGCTCCGACACCACCGTCGAGGGCAGCATCTGGCAGGTCGACGCCAACCTGCGTCCCGAGGGCCGGCGCGGCCCGCTGGTGCGCACCCTCTCCAGCCATCTGGCCTACTACAAGCGCTGGGCCAAGACCTGGGAGTTCCAGGCGCTGCTCAAGGCCCGCCCGGTCGCCGGCGACCCGGCGCTGGGCCAGGAGTACGTCGAGGCGCTGTCGCCGATGGTGTGGCAGGCCGCCGAGCGCGAGCACTTCGTCCAGGACGTCCAGGAGATGCGGCGCCGGGTCGTGGAGAACATCCCCGTCGCCCACCTGGACCGCGAGCTGAAGCTCGGCCCCGGCGGCCTGCGGGACGTGGAGTTCGCGGTGCAGCTGCTCCAGCTGGTGCACGGCCGCACCGACCCGTCGCTGCGCAGCGGCACCACCCTGACCGCGCTGTCCCAGCTCGCCGCCGGCGGCTACGTGGGGCGCGCGGACGCGGCGGCGCTCGACACCTCGTACCGCTTCCTGCGGACGATGGAGCACCGCATCCAGCTCCACAAGCTGCGCCGCACCCACCTGGTGCCGGAGGACGCGGCGGACCTGCGGCGGCTCGGCCGCTCCCTGGGCTTCCGCGCGGACCCGGTCACGGAGCTGCAGCGGGAGTGGCGGCGGCACGCCCGCGAGGTCCGCCGCCTCCACGAGAAGCTCTTCTACCGTCCGCTGCTCGACGCGGTCGCCCAGCTCGCCCCCGGCGAGGTGGGCCTGTCCACGGACGCGGCCAAGCAGCGCCTGGAGGCGCTCGGCTACGCCGATCCCGCCGCCGCCCTGCGCCACCTGGAGGCGCTGGCCTCGGGGGTCAGCCGCAAGGCCGCCATCCAGCGGACCCTGCTGCCGGTGCTGCTCGGCTGGTTCGCCGACTCCGCGGACCCCGACGCGGGACTGCTGGGCTTCCGCAGGGTCAGCGACGCCCTCGGCCGCACCCCCTGGTACCTGCGGCTGCTGCGGGACGAGGGCGCCGCCGCCGTCAACCTCGCGCGGGTGCTGTCCTCCGGGCGGCTCGCCCCGGACCTGCTCATGCGGGCCCCCGAGGCGGTGGCCCTGCTCGCCGACGACGAGGGCCTCCAGCCGCGCACCCGCGGTGCCCTGGACCAGGAGGTGCTGGCCGCGGTCCACCGCGCGGACACCGCCGAGCAGGCCGTGGCCGCGGTCCGCGGGGTGCGCCGCCGCGAGTTGTTCCGCACCGCGGCCGCGGACCTGGTCGGAGTCCACCGCGACGACCCCGACGCGATCGGCGCCGCCCTCACCGACCTCAACGCCGCCGCCGTCACCGGTGCCCTGCAGGCCGCGGTCAACGCCGTCGAGGCGGCCGACGGCGAGCCCCTGCCGACCCGGTTCTCCGTCATCGGCATGGGCCGCTTCGGCGGGCGCGAACTGGGCTACGGATCCGACGCGGACGTCCTGTTCGTCCACGAGCCGTACGAGGGCGCCGACGAGCACCGGGCCGCCAAGGCCGCGCTCAAGGTCGCCAACGAGCTGCGCCGGCTGCTGCAGATCCCCACCACCGACCCGCCGCTGCTGATCGACGCCGACCTGCGCCCCGAGGGCAAGAGCGGACCGCTGGTGCGCACGCTGGGCTCGTACGCCGCCTACTACCGGCGCTGGTCGCTGGTCTGGGAGAGCCACGCCCTGCTCCGCGCCGAACCGGTCGCCGGCGACGAGGACCTGGGCGCCCGCTTCATCGCCCTCGTCGACCCGCTGCGCTACCCGGCCGAGGGACTGCCGGAGGAGGCGGTGCGCGAGATCCGCCGGCTCAAGGCCCGCATGGAGTCCGAGCGGCTGCCGCGCGGCGCGGACCCGACCACCCACGCCAAGCTGGGGCGGGGCGGGCTCAGCGACGTCGAGTGGACGGTGCAGCTGCTGCAACTGCGGCACGGCGCACAGGTTCCCGGGCTGCGGACGACCCGCACCCGGCCGGCGTTGGCCGCGGCCGCGGCGGCGGGACTGGTGCCCGCCGAGGACGCCGAGGTCCTGGACGCCGCCTGGATCCTGGCCAGCCGGATGCGCAACGCCGTCATGCTCGTCCGGGCCCGGGCCGGCGACACCTTCCCCGGCGACGGGAAGGAACTGGCCGCGGTGGGGCGCTACCTCGGCTACGAGCCGGGGCACGTGGGCGACATGGTGGAGGACTACCGCCGGGCCACGCGCCGGGCCCGCGCGGTGGTCGAGCGCCTCTTCTACGGCACGTAGCCGGAGGACGTCACGGCCCCGGCTAGGCCGTGGCGACCCGGACCTGGCGCGGCAACCGGTAGGCGAGACCGCCGTAGACGGCCCAGGAGGCGGCGAAGCCCACACCGAGGCAGAGGGTGCCGCCGGCGGCGTCCAGCCAGAAGTGGTTGGCGGTGGAGACGATGACGAGCAGGGTGACGACCGGGTAGAGCACCCCCAGCACCCGCACCCACGCCCGCCGCCCGAGCATGGCGACGGTGATGCCGCACCACAGCGACCAGCCGATGTGCATCGACGGCATGGCCGCGTACTGGTTGGAGACGTGCGCCAGGTCGCCCGAGGCCATCGACCCCCAGGTGTGGTGGATCTTCACGGTGTCGACGAAGCCGCCGCCCTCCATCAGCCGGGGCGGCGCGAGGGGGAAGAAGTAGTAGCCGAGCAGCGCGATGCCGGTGGTCACGAACAGGACGAGCCGGGTCGGCGCGTAACGGCCGGGATGCCTGCGGAAGAGCCAGACGAGCACGGTCAGGGTGACGACGAAGTGGAGGGTCGCGTAGTAATAGTTCATCCCGACGATGAGCCACGTTACGGAGTTCACGGCATGATTGAGCGCGTGCTCGAAGCCGAGCCCGAGGGAGCGTTCCAGGTCCCAGACGTGGCTCGCGTTCCGCATGGCGTCGTCCTGCTGCTCGGGCACGGCGTTGCGCACCAGCGAGTAGATCCAGTAGCTGATGGCGATCAGCAGGATCTCGAACCACAGCCGGGGCCGGCGTGGTGCCAGTAGTCCGTTGCCCGTCGTCGCTCCATCGGGGTCACGGGAATCGATGGAGCGCGGTGGTACGCCGGCACTGCGGTGGGCCATGATCTTCGCGGTCGATTCCCCCATGGGGCGATAGTCTGCCATGCGGTCCGGTGCCGCCCGATCAACCCCCGGTGGGATTCTGTGCATCCCGCGTACGCCTCCCGGCCGACTGCTGTACGGGTACGGCTGCCCCCGCCTTGGGACCTGATGCCGTCGAACCGCGTACGACCAGTTCGGGCAGGAAGACGAACTCGCTGTGCGGGGCCGGGGTACCGCCGACCTCCTCCAGCAACGCGCGCACCGCGGCCTGGCCCATGGCCGTGACCGGCTGCCGGATGGTGGTCAGCGGCGGATCGGTGAAGGCGATCAGCGGGGAGTCGTCGAAGCCGACGACCGAGACGTCGCCGGGGACGGACAGCCCCTGCTGCCGTGCCGCGCGGACGGCGCCCAGCGCCATCATGTCGGAGGCGCACACCACGGCCGTGCAGCCCGCCTCGAGCAGGCCGGCGGCGGCCGCTTGACCACCCTCGAGGGTGAACAGCGAGTGCTGGATGCGCTCGGCCGCCTCGTCGGCGGGTATGCCGAGCACCTCCTCCATGCTGCGCAGGAAGCCCTCGATCTTGCGCCGCACGGGGACGAACCGCTTGGGCCCGACCGCGAGGCCGATCCGCTCGTGGCCGAGCGCCGCCAGGTGGGTGACCGCCAGACGCATGGCACCGCGGTCGTCGGGCGAGACGAACGGCGCCTTGATCTTGGCGGAGAAGCCGTTGATCAGGACGAACGGCACGCCCTGGCCGTGCAGCCGGTCGTAGCGCGCCACGTCGGCGGTGGAGTCGGCGTGCAGGCCGGATACGAAGATGATCCCGGCGACGCCGCGCTCGACGAGCATCTCGACGAGTTCGTCCTCGGTCGAGCCGCCCGGCGTCTGGGTGGCCAGCACCGGCGTGTACCCCTGCCGGGTCAGGGCCTGCCCGATGACCTGCGCGAAGGCCGGGAAGATCGGGTTCTCCAGCTCGGGCGTGATCAGCCCGACCAGGCCCGCGCTGCGCTGGCGCAGCCGCACGGGCCGTTCGTACCCGAGCAGGTCGAGGGCGGCCAGCACGGACTGGCGGGTGGCGGCGGAGACACCTGGCTTGCCGTTGAGGACACGGCTGACCGTCGCTTCGCTCACCCCCGCCTGGGCTGCGATGTCGGCAAGCCTTGCGGTCACAGGATTGGACTGTACCGGTCGCATCTCAGATCGCCCACCAGATGCACGAATCAGCCGGAAGACGGACGGATCCGCCGGTGGGCGCCACGGGCTCGGAGGAGAGCACCGGCCGCCCCGGAACGGGCAGTTGGACCGGCTCCGGAGTGACGTTGACGGTGCACACCAGGCCGGGGCGGGAGAACGCCAGCACCCCCTCGGGGGCGTCCAGCCAGCGCATCGGCCCGTCGCCGAGGCCCGGCAGCTCACGGCGCAGCCGCAGGGCCGAGCGGTACAGCTCCAGCGTGGAGCCGGGGTCGCCGGTCTGCGCCTGCACGCTGAGCCCGCCCCAGCCCGCGGGCTGCGGCAGCCAGCTGCCGGCCGGGCCGAAGCCGTGGCTGGGGCCGTCGGTGGTCCACGGGATGGGCACCCGGCAGCCGTCGCGCAGCCCGTCCTGGCCGTTGTCCCGGAAGAAGGAGGGGTCCTGGCGGACCTCGTCGGGCAGGTCGGTGACCTCGGGCAGGCCCAGTTCCTCGCCCTGGTAGACGTAGACCGAACCGGGCAGCGCCAGCATCAGCAGGGCCGCGGCGCGGGCCCGGCGCAGCCCGGCCGCGCCGTCGCCGTAGCGGGTGACGTGCCGGACCACGTCGTGGTTGGAGAGCACCCAGGTGGTGGGAGCGCCCACGGAGACGGTGGCGGCGAGGGACTCCTCGATCACCGCGCGCATCGCCCCGGCCTCCCACGGGCACTGCAGGAAGTGGAAGTTGAAGGCCTGGTGCAGTTCGTCGGGGCGGACGTACAGCGCCATGCGCCCGGCGTTCGGCGCCCAGGCCTCGGCGACGCCGATGCGCTCGGCGGGCAGGCCCTCCGGCCGGGTCCCGCGGGAGTAGGAGTCGAGCAGCCGGCGCCAGGAGCGGTGGATCTCGTGGACCCCGTCCTGGTCGAAGAAGGGCAGCACCTGGGAGCCGATCATCTTGACCTGCTCCTTGCGGCCGATGTCGGGCAGGCCGGCCGCCTTGACCATGCCGTGGGCGACGTCGACGCGGAAGCCGTCGACGCCCAGGTCGAGCCAGAAGCGCAGGACCGCGTCGAACTCCTCCCGGACCTCCGGGTGGTCCCAGTTGAGGTCGGGCTGCTCGGGGGCGAACAGGTGGAGGTACCAGTCGCCGTCCGCGACCCGGGTCCAGGCGGGACCGCCGAAGACCGACTCCCAGTCGTTGGGCGGCAGTTGGCCGTGCTCGCCCCGGCCGGGGCGGAAGTGGTAGCGCTCGCGGGCCGGCCCCCCGCGCCGGTCCGCGAGCGCCGCCCGGAACCACGCGTGCCGGTCGGAGGTGTGGTTCGGGACGATGTCGACGATCACCCGCAGGCCCAGCTCGTGGGCGGTGCGGATGAGCGCGTCGGCGTCCGCGAGGGAGCCGAAGAGGGGGTCGACGCTGCGGTAGTCCGCCACGTCGTAGCCGCCGTCCGCCTGGGGGGAGGCGTAGAAGGGGGTCAGCCACACGGCGTCGGCGCCGAGTTCCGCCAGGTAGGGCAGCCGGGCCCGGATGCCGGGCAGGTCGCCCACGCCGTCGCCGTCGCCGTCGGCGAAGGAGCGTACGTACACCTGGTAGATGACGGCGCTGCGCCACCAGCCGGGAGCGCGCCCCTCGGGGGCGGCCGGGGCCGCGTCGGTCGCGTCGGTCGCGTCGTGGACGACGGGGGCGAGCTCTTGGGTCATGTCGGTCCCTCGGGAGTCGGCGCCGGTCCCTGCCGATGATTCCGATCCACCGCGTGATCGGCAATGCCTTTCAGAAATTTGCGGAAGATCGCGTAACGGCTTCCAGGACGGTGAGCGTCCCATGGCGCGTCTCCCGTCTGCAACTGTGAGGACACGCAGATGTAACGATCGGAAGATCTTGCAAGTCTTTGCAGCAAGGTCTTTCGTCGGGCTTTCTTCCCTGTTACGTTCCTCGACAGCCCGGCGGCCGCAACGGCGCAGTCGGCAGGGGGGACGCGGTGACGCGCCCCGCACCATCACGGGCTTTCATCCTGGAGGAGATCACATGCGGCGTGGCATAGCGGCCACCGCGCTGGTTGCGACGCTCGGGCTCGCGGCGACGGCTTGCGGCGGCGACGACGGCGGCAGTGACAAGGCCGGCGGTCCCGTCACCATCACCTGGTGGGACACCTCGAACGCGACGAACGAGGCACCGACCTACAAGGCCCTGATCGCGGACTTCGAGAAGGCGAACCCGAAGATCAAGGTCACGTACGTCAACGTGCCCTTCGACCAGGCGCAGAACAAGTTCCAGACCGCCGCCGGCAGCAAGGGCGCCCCGGACGTGGTCCGCGCCGAGGTCGGCTGGACCGCCTCCTGGGCGAAGTCCCAGTTCCTCGCGCCGCTGGACGGCACCCCCGCGCTGGCCGGCCAGGACGACATCAACCCGTCCCTGCTGAAGCAGGCGCAGTACGAGGGCAAGACCTACGGTGCGCCGATCGTCACCGACACCCTCGCGCTCATGTGGAACAAGGAGCTGCTGAAGAAGGCCGGCTTCGACAAGGCCCCCGCCACCTGGGACGAGCTGAAGGCGGTCGCCAAGGCCGTCAAGGCCAAGGACAAGGTCGACGGCTTCTGGCTCCGCGCCGACTCCTACTACGAGCTGCCCTTCCTCTTCGGCGAGGGCACCGACATGGTCGACGCCGCAGCGAAGAAGATCACGATCAACTCGCCCGAGGCCGTCAAGGCCGTCGACGTCAGCAAGTCCGTGCTCGCCGCCCCGGGCGTCCACAAGCTCGACGTGACCGCCGACGCCTACGCCCACATGCAGGACGCGTTCATCAACGGCAAGGTCGCCATGATCGTCCAGGGGCCCTGGGAGCTGACCAACATCTACAAGGGCGCGGCCTTCTCCGACAAGGCCAACCTGGGCATCTCCGCCGTCCCGGCCGGCTCGACCGGCAAGGCGGGCGCCCCGACCGGCGGCCACAACCTGGCCGTCTACGCCGGCTCCGACAAGGCCCACCAGGAGGCCGCGCAGAAGTTCGTCGGCTGGATGACCTCGGGCAAGACCCAGGCGCAGATCGCGCTGAAGAACGGCACCCTGCCGACCCGCACCTCCGCCTACACCGCCGAGGTCAAGGCCGCCCCGGGCGTCGCCGAGTTCCAGGACATCCTGTCCAACGTCGCCCGCCCGCGTCCGGAGCTGCCGGAGTACAGCTCGCTCTTCGCCGACTTCGGCACCAACCTGACCAGCATCCTGCAGGGCAAGGCCGACACCCAGAAGGGCCTGGACCAGACCGCCGAGTCCTACCGGAAGCTCGTCAAGGACTTCCAGTAAGGCAGCCGTGAGCCGTCCGGTCCGCCTCCCCGAGCGGGGGGCGGGCCGGACGGCCCGCCCGCGTCCGCAAGGCTGGCCCCCGGCCGCGCGGCGCGGCCGTACCACCCTCTGCGAACCTCTCGAAAAGGTGCCGAAGATGACCGTCGCCGTCCAGGGCGGGACCGGGAAGACCCAGCGTGGCCAGGCGCCGCGCCCCGGTCCGTTCAGCCGCATCCGGCAGTCGTACAACCGCAACTGGTATGCCTGGGCCATGGTGGCGCCGGTGGTCGCCGTCATCGGCCTGCTGGTGCTGTACCCGCTGGTCCGCGGCGTCTACCTGTCGCTGACCGACGCCAACAGCCAGAACGTCGGCCGGACGATCGGCGTCAACGAGATCCCGGACTCCTTCTCCTGGGTCGGCCTCGACAACTACACGGAGATCCTCTCGGGGGGCGACCACCAGTTCTGGCCGCACTTCACCTGGACCGTCCTGTGGACGGTCGTCTGCGTCGCCCTGCACTACGGCCTCGGCCTCGGCCTCGCCATGCTGCTCAACCGCAAGCTCCGCGGCCGCACCTTCTACCGGCTGGTCCTGATCCTGCCGTGGGCCGTCCCGACCTTCGTCACCGTCTTCTCCTGGCGGCTGATCCTCGCCGACGACGGCGGCATCCTGAACACGGTCCTGCACTCGCTGCACCTGCCGACGCCCGCCTGGCTGAGCGACTCCTTCTGGCAGAAGACCGCCGCCATCATGGTCAACACCTGGGTCGGCGTGCCCTTCATGATGGTCTCGCTCCTCGGCGGCCTGCAGTCGATCCCCTCCGAGCTGTACGAAGCGGCCGAGATGGACGGCGCCACCCCCTGGCAGCGGTTCCGCTACGTGACGCTCCCCGGCCTGCGCTCGGTGAGCAGCACGGTGATCCTGCTCGGCATCATCTGGACCTTCAACCAGTTCGTCGTCATCTTCCTGCTGTTCGGCGCGAACGCCGGGCAGGACGCCCAGATCCTGGTGACCTGGGCCTACCGCCTCGGCTTCGGACAGGACCCGCGCGACTACGCCGGCTCCGCCGCCTACGGCGTGATCATCCTGTCCATGCTCATCGTCTTCGCCTCCGTGTACCGGCGCTGGCTCGCCCGCTCCGAGAACCCGGCCGCCTGACGGCCGCCCCGGCCAGGACATCCGTCATGACGCAAGAGAGGGCAGCCACCCCCATGAGCACCACCGCAGACCTCCCCGCCGCGGGGGCCACCGAGGGCGCCGGCCCGGCCCCCGCCACCGCCCGCGCCGCCACGCGCCGGCGCACCGGCCGCGGCGAGCGCGGCCGCGGCGCCTCCGTGCTGATCCACGGCGTACTGATCACCGCGAGCTTCATCGCGGCGTTCCCCGTGCTGTGGATCGCCTGGGTCTCCTTCGGCCCGGACAAGACCGACTTCCTGCACCCGGCCGACATCGCGGGCAAGTTCAGCTTCGAGAACTACACCAAGGTCCTCGGCGACACGAACTTCCTGCAGTGGTTCCTGAACTCCATGATCGTCGCCCTCGGCACCTGCGTGCTGGGCGTGTTCATCGCCGCCAGCGCCGGCTACGCGGTCTCCCGGATGCGCTTCCCCGGCCACCGGCAGCTGATGTGGACCTTCCTGGTGACCCAGATGTTCCCGGTCGCCATCCTCATGGTGCCGCTCTACAACATCCTGGCCGACCTGGGCCTGCTGGACACGTACTGGGCGCTCATCCTGGTCTACTGCACCACCGCCGTGCCGTACTGCGCGTGGCTGCTCAAGGGCTACTTCGACACCATCCCGCAGGAGATCGACGAGGCCGGCCGGGTCGACGGCCTCTCCCCGTTCGGCACCTTCTACCGGCTGATCCTGCCGCTGGCCCGGCCGGGCCTGGCGGTGGCGGCCTTCTACACCTTCCTCACCGCGTGGGGCGAGGTCGCCTACGCCTCGGTCTTCATGCTCGGCGAGGACAAGTACACCCTCGCCGTCGGCCTCACCACCTTCGTCAGCGAGCACGACAACCAGTGGGACCTGATGGCCGCCACCTCCGTGCTCATCGCCGTCCCCGCGTCGGCCTTCTTCTACGTCGTCCAGCGGCACCTGGTCACCGGCCTGACCGCCGGCGCGGCCAAGTCCTGACCGTACGAACCGCGGTGCCCGGCCCGCCGGCCGGGCACCGCGGCCTCGCCCCCTCGCCGCACGAGCAACCACTTTTCCAAGGGATCACCATGACCCAGTACCTGGCGGACTCCACCCGTCACCCCCACTCCTGCGACCAGGGCGCGGCCACCGCGGACTGGTGGAGAGAGGCGGTCATCTACCAGGTCTACCCCCGCAGCTTCGCCGACGGGAACGGCGACGGCATGGGGGACATCCCCGGCATCCGCGAGCGGCTCCCGTACCTGCGCGACCTGGGCGTCGACGCCGTCTGGCTGAGCCCCTTCTACGCCTCCCCGCAGGCCGACGGAGGCTACGACGTCGCCGACTACCGGGCCATCGACCCGATGTTCGGCACCCTCCACGACGCCGACGGCCTGATCCGCGACGCCCACCGGCTGGGGCTGCGGATCATCGTCGACCTCGTCCCCAACCACTCCTCCGACCAGCACGAGTGGTTCAAGCAGGCACTGCGGGAGGGCCCCGGCTCCCCGCTGCGGCAGCGCTACCACTTCCGCCCCGGCAAGGGCGGGAACGGCGAACTGCCGCCCAACGACTGGGAGTCCATCTTCGGCGGGCCGGCCTGGACCCGCGCCGCCGACGGCGAGTGGTTCCTCCACCTGTTCGCGCCCGAGCAGCCCGACTTCAACTGGGAGCACCCGGCCGTCCAGGACGAGTTCCGCTCGATCCTGCGCTTCTGGCTGGACATGGGCGTCGACGGCTTCCGCATCGACGTCGCGCACGGCCTGGTGAAGGCCGACGGCCTGCCCGACATCGGGGCCCACGAGCAGCTCAAGCTGCTTGGCAACGATGTCCTGCCCTTCTTCGACCAGGACGGCGTCCACGAGATCTACCGCTCCTGGCGGCGCATCCTCGACGAGTACCAGGGCCGGCGCATCGCCGTGGCCGAGGCCTGGACCCCCACCGTGGAGCGGACCGCCAACTACGTCCGCCACGACGAGCTGCACCAGGCCTTCAACTTCCAGTACCTGGGCACCAAGTGGGACGCCGGCGAGCTGCGCGAGGTCATCGACCGCTCCCTGGACGCCATGCGCCCGGTCGCCGCGCCCACCACCTGGGTGCTGTCCAACCACGACGTCGTCCGCCACGCCACCCGGCTGTCCGCCGACCAGCGGACGTACGACCTGCGCCGGGCCCGCGCGGCCTCCCTGCTGATGCTGGCGCTGCCCGGCTCCGCGTACGTCTACCAGGGCGAGGAACTGGGCCTGCCCGAGGTCACCGACCTGCCCGACGAGGCCCGTCAGGACCCGGCGTTCTTCCGCGCCGCGGGCCAGGACGGCTTCCGCGACGGCTGCCGCGTCCCGATCCCGTGGACCACGGACGGCCCCAGCCACGGCTTCGGCAGCGGCGGCAGCTGGCTGCCGCAGCCCGAGGGCTGGGCGGAGCTCAGCGTCGCCGCGCAGACCGGGGACCCGGCCTCCACCCTGGAGCTGTACCGCTCC
Organism: Streptomyces sp. NPDC005722; assembly: GCF_040630935.1. Lineage (NCBI taxonomy): Bacteria > Bacillati > Actinomycetota > Actinomycetes > Kitasatosporales > Streptomycetaceae > Streptomyces > Streptomyces sp. NPDC005722. Next base: position 307,351 of record NZ_JBEXYN010000002.1, on the reverse strand, counting down.
GCCCTGCGGCTGCGCCGCGAGCGCGACGGCCTGGGCGCCGGCGAGTCGGTCCAGTGGCAGGACGCCCCGCGGGGCGTGCTCTCCTTCCGCCGGCCCGGTTTCGCGTGCACCGTCAACACCACGGCCGCGCCGGTGACGCTGCCCGCGCCGGGCGCGCTGCTGCTGGCCAGTTCCCCCGTGGAGGTCACGGCGGACGGGGTCGTCGTCCCGGCCGACACGACCGTCTGGTGGGCCGTTTGACGTGCGTCGCGGTCGCATAGGGTCTGTAGGTGTGAACACCACGGCTCGACTCGCCGACATCGCGGCCCAGGCTGGGGTCAGCGAGGCCACCGCCAGCCGCGTGCTGAACGGGAAGGCGGGGGTCGCCCCCGCCACCCGGCAGAAGGTGCTGGCCGCACTGGACGTGCTCGGCTACGAGCGTCCGGTGCGGCTGCGCCAGCGCAGCGCCGGCCAGATCGGGCTGATCACCCCCGAGCTCAACAACCCGATCTTCCCCGCCTTCGCCCAGGTCATCGAGCAGAACCTGACCGGCTACGGCTACACGGCGGTGCTGTGCACCCAGCACCCCGGCGGCTCCACCGAGGACGAACTCGTGGAGGCGCTCGTGGAGCGCGGGGCGCGCGGCATCGTCTTCCTGTCCGGGCTGCACGCCGACGTCACGGCCGACCCCGAGCGCTATGCCCGCCTCCTCGGTCAGGGCGTGCCCTATGTGCTGGTCAACGGCTACAACCCGGCGATCGCCGGGCCGTACATCTCGCCGGACGAGCGCGCCTCGGCGCGCATCGCCGTCCAGCACCTGGTGGAGCTCGGCCACCAGCGGATCGGGCTGGCCGTCGGGCCCAACCGCTTCGTGCCCGTGCACCGCAAGGTCGAGGGCTTCGTCGAGGCGCTGGGCAGCCTGCTCGGGCTCGGCGAGGAGGAGGCCGCGGCGTACGTCCAGCACACCCTGTTCTCCGTGGAGGGCGGTCACGCGGCCGCCGGTGCGCTGCTGGACAAGGGCTGCACCGGCATCGTCTGCGGCAGCGACCTGATGGCGCTGGGCGCGGTGCGCGCGGTGCGGGAGCGCGGGCTGGCCGTCCCCGGGGACGTCTCGGTCGTCGGCTACGACGACTCGCCTCTGATCGCCTTCACCGACCCACCGCTGACCACGGTCCGGCAGCCGGTCGAGGCGATGGGGGCGGCGGCGGTGAACGCGCTGCTGGAGGAGATCGGCGGCAACCCCGTGCAGCGCTCGGAGTTCGTCTTCCAGACCGAACTGGTCGTGCGCGGTTCCACGGGCCAGGCGCCCGGCGCCGGCCGGCGTTCCTGACGGTCTATCGGGGCGTTCCGACGGCTCCGCGGACGGCGGCGCGGGTCCCCGTGATGTCGGGGCGGGCCCTGGACCTGCCCCGGGCGGGGCGCAGCGGGGTGGCTTCTGCGGTCCTGGGCCCGCCCCCGTCCTGGTGACGGCCGGTCCGGCCGGCCGGGCGCGTGGGACCCGCCGTCAGGGGCGGACCCCCGGCCGGCCGAACCGGGCCGAAGAGGAACGTAACAGCCGCTCAGGGCAGGACGGAAGGCCCCTGCAGAAAGTTTCTGCAAGATTCTGCAGAGGCCTTGCGGAAGGGCGTGATCGCAGGTGGGAGGCCACATGCGGGGCCGGGCGGGAGCCGCTCAGGGCGCGATGCCCACGCCGTCCAGACGGCTCCACGCACGCTCCTGGGCGGCGGACAGCGCCGGCCAGTGCCGGGCCCCCGGCCGCGGGTACACGCGGGAGGAGTAGGGGCGCGGGACGTACCGCGGCTCGAAGAAGCACCCGGTGCCGTAGACGGCGTCGAACGCCGGGCAGGAGGCCGCGACCGAGCCCGGTGTCGGCCGGTGGCCGGTCCGCACCCACGAGGCCAGGGAGCGCATCGCGGCGGCGTACTCCGCGGAGCTCAGCTCGCTGTGCTCGCTCTCCCGCGTGAAGTTCTGCACCAGCAGCCCCGCGCGGTGGGCGCCCTCCAGCGAGGCCCGGTAGGCCGCCTCGTGCTCCACGAACGCGGTCGGGTCGTCGATGGCGTGCACGGTGAGCACCGGGATCGACACCGCGCCGGTGACGTCGCTGTCGAAGGACAGGTCCCGCCGGGCTGCCGGGTCGGCGGCGAAGCGCTCCACGCCCGCGTTGAGCGCGGCGTCGTCGTGCGATCCGGTGTAGCGGACGGTGGTGTTGCCGAAGGGGTTCCGGTCGCCCAGCCGGTTGTGCACGATGTCGCGGAAGGTGAAGGTCGCGAACCGCAGGTGTGACTCCAGCGTCCGCTCCGGGAGTCCCGTCACGGCCAGGATGTCGTCGAGGTTGCGCTGCTGCAGGGCGGTGCGCTCCTGCGGCGGCGAGGAGTAGCCGGTGCACTCCTGCAGGCGGGCGCGGAGTCCGGTGGCCGTCATCGTCGAGTCGGCGCGCAGCCCCATCCACAGCGGGTACTGCGGCTCCGTGGGCCTCGGGTGGTTGCGGCAGTAGTACTGGTAGACCACGCGCAGGTCCACCCGGTAGTCGTAGCCCCGCGAGCCCCCGCCCAGGACGCCGCTGGTCAGCAGGGCGCCGTCGTACGGCGATCGGTGACCGGCCGCGTAGATCTCGGCGACCTTGGCCGCCACGTTCCCGCCCCAGGACTGGCCGTGGACGAAGGTCCGGCGCGGCGTGCCGAACTGCCGCACGAACAGCCGCCGTACGTTCTCGGTGTCCTCGGCCGCCATGCGCGTGCCGTAGCCGCCGCGGCGGTAGGAGGAACCCGCCCAGGCGTAGCCCTCCTTCACCATGACCGACCAGCGAGCCAGGTCCCCGAGGCTGCGCTCCGGGTCGGAGGTGTCGCCGAGGTCGGGGCCGCCGTGGGCGTGGACGACCAGGGAGCCGTTCCAGTCGTGCGGGACCGCCATGGCGTAGTGGGCGCCGTTCGCGTCCTGGCCGCGGAAGCAGGCGGCGTCCGCCGGCAGTTCCGCCGGGCAGTCGGCGGGGGCGGGCGCGGTCGCTGCGGCCGCGGCGGGCGGCGGGCCCGCGAGCCCGGTGGCGAGGAGGGCGGCGACACCCCCGGCCGCCAGGGCGATGCGGCGTCGTACGGTTCCGGAACCGGTGCGTCGTGGGGAATGCCCGGTGAACATGATCTCGTCCTCCCGTGGTCGTCCGGCGCGTCGTCGCGCGGGGCCCCGATGTTTCGGGACGCGGGTGGCGGGGGTCCAGAGCCGTGGCCATTGCGTTCATAGTGTTCGGTGTTCCGCGGCCGCGGGCAGCCTTCTGACGATACGTCAGGCCCGTTGTGCGGCAGTGGAGACGGGTCCGTTGGAAATCCTTGCGACATCTTGCTGTAAGGCCGTCGTAAGAGGTACGGTCCCGGCACGGTCCGGCACCGCTGCCGGGCGAAGGCTCATGGCGCGTGGGCTCCCAGAGGTACAACCGTCCGCACACGGATTCCGCAAGGAGAACACCCCGTGGCCCAGCACACCGGGCTGCCCGCGTCCACGCGCCCACGCGCGCGCAGACGCGGAGCCGCAGCCGTCGCGGTGGCGGCCCTCGCCGCCGCCCTCGCCGTCCCCGCCTCGGTGCCCGCCGCCCAGGCGGCCGCCCCGCCCCCTCCGCCCTCCGACGCCGCGCTCGCCGCCCAGGCGGCACGTCACGACCTCACGCGGGAGCAGTTCTACTTCGTACTGCCGGATCGTTTCGCCAACGGCGACCGGTCCAACGACAGGGGCGGCCTGACCGGCACCCGGCTCAGCACCGGCTACGACCCCGCCGACAAGGGCTTCTACCAGGGCGGCGACCTCAAGGGGCTGACCCGGCGCCTCGACTACATCAAGGGCCTCGGCACCACCGCGATATGGATGGCGCCGATCTTCAAGAACCGGCCCGTGCAGGGCACGGGGGAGCAGGCCTCGGCCGGCTACCACGGCTACTGGATCACCGACTTCACCCGGGTCGACCCGCACTTCGGCACCAACGCCGACCTCAAGGCGCTGATATCCAAGGCCCACGCCAAGGGCATGAAGGTCTTCTTCGACGTCATCACCAACCACACCGCCGACGTCGTCGACTACGACGAGAAGTCCTACGGCTACCTCTCCAAGGGCGCCTTCCCCTACCTGGCGAAGGACGGCGTGCCCTTCGACGACAGCGACTACGCGAAGGCCGGCGGGGGCTTCCCCGCCGTCGACCGCGACTCCTTCCCCCGCACCCCCGTCGTCACCTCGGACACCAAGGTCCCGGCCTGGCTCAACGACCCGACGATGTACCACAACCGGGGCGACTCCACCTTCGCCGGCGAGAGTTCCGAACAGGGCGACTTCTCCGGCCTCGACGACCTGTGGACCGAGCGTCCCGAGGTCGTGCAGGGCATGGAGGAGATCTACGAGAAGTGGGTCCGCGACTTCGCCGTCGACGGCTTCCGCATCGACACCGTCAAGCACGTCGACCTGCCGTTCTGGACCCAGTGGGCCACGGCCCTCGACGCGTACGCCGCACGGCACGGCCGCGAGGACTTCTTCATGTTCGGCGAGGTCTACTCCGCCGACCCCGCCATCACCTCCCCGTACGTGACGCAGGGCCGCCTGGACGCGACGCTCGACTTCCCCTTCCAGGACGCCGCCCGCCAGTACGCCTCCCAGGGCGGCTCCGCGGCCCGGCTCGCCTCGGTCTTCGGCGACGACCACCGCTACACGACCGACAAGGCCAACGCGTACGAGCAGGTCACCTTCCTCGGCAACCACGACATGGGCCGCTTCGGCACGTTCCTGAAGCAGGACAACCCGAAGGCCGACGACGCCGAACTCGTCCGCCGCGACCGGCTCGCCAACGAGCTGATGTTCCTCTCCCGCGGCAACCCCGTCGTCTACTACGGCGACGAGCAGGGCTACACCGGCGCGGGCGGCGACAAGGACGCCCGCCAGACGATGTTCGCCTCGAAGGTCGCCGACTACCTCGACGACGACCAGCTCGGCACCGACCGCACCCACGCGAGCGACGCCTACGACACCGGCGCCCCGCTCTACCGGGCGATCGCCAGGCTCGCCGCGCTCCGCAAGGCCCATCCGGCCCTGGCCGACGGTGTGCAGACCGAGCGCTACGCCGCGGACGGCGCCGGGATCTACGCCTTCTCACGCACGGACCCCAGGACCCGCACCGAGTACGTCGTCGCCGTCAACAACGCGACGGAGGAGCGGACCGCGTCCCTTCCCACCGGCTCCGCGAACACCGCCTTCACCGCGCTCTACGGCACGGAGGGCTCCGTCCGCAGCGGTGCCGACACCAGGATCGCCGTCACCGTCCCGGCCCTGTCCGCCGTGGTCTGGAAGGCGACGAGGCCGCTCGGCGCCCCCGCCGCCAAGCCGTCCCTGACCCTGAAGGCCCCCGCGGCGGGCGCCACCGGCACCGTCGAGGTCTCCTCCGACGTCCAGGGCGGCCGGCTGAACCGGGTGGTCTTCGCCGCGCAGACCGGCAACGGGCCGTGGAAGGTGCTCGGCTCCGCGGACCACGCGCCGTACAAGGTCACCCAGACGGTCGGCGAGGACGTGACGCCCGGCACCGCGCTGCGGTACAAGGCGGTCGTGATCGATTCCGCCGGCCGTACCGCGAGCGCCACCGCCGCCACCACCAGCGGCACCCCGGTCCCGCCGCAGCCCCCGGTGGCGAGCAGCCGCGACTACGCGATCGTCCACTACAAGCGCGCCGACGGGAACTACGCCGACTGGCGCCTGTACGCCTGGGGCGACATCGCCGACGGCGAGGGCACCACGTGGCCCGCCGGGCACGACTTCACCGGCCGCGACGCCTACGGCGCCTTCGCCTACGTGAAGCTCAAGCCGGGCGCCTCCAGTGTCGGTTACCTCGTCATCGACAAGGACGGCACCAAGGACGTCGGATCCGACCGCTTCATCGACGTCACCAAGAACGGTGAGATCTGGGTCGAGCAGGGCAAGGAGGCCGCCGCCACCCAGGCTCCCTCCGGCACCGAGCCGGGACAAGACCGTTCCAAAGCGATCCTCCACTACCACCGGGCCGATGGGGACTACAGCGGCTGGGGCCTGCACACCTGGACCGGCGCCGCCAATCCCACCGACTGGACGGCCCCGTTGCAGCCGGTCAGGACCGACGCCTTCGGCGCCGTCTTCGAGGTGCCGCTCGCCGCGGGCGCCACGTCGCTCAGCTACATCCTGCACAAGGGCGACACCAAGGACCTGCCCGCCGACCAGTCGCTCGACCTCGCCACCTACGGACACGAGGTGTGGCTCCTGAACGGCACCGAGAAGTACCTGCTGCCCACCACGTCCGGCTCCTCCGCCGACCTCGACCTGTCCTCGGCCAAGGCCCAGTGGATCGACGCGGACACCGTCGCCTGGAAGACCGGCGACACCGCGGCCAGTCAGCAACTGGTCTACGCCCCCGGCGGCGGCCTCGCCGTCAAGGACGGCGTGCTGACCGGCGAGGGCCACTGGCTCCGTCTCGACCGCGTCCCGGGCGGCCTCACCGACGCCCAGAAGGCCCGCTTCCCGCACCTGAAGGACTACGCGGCCTTCACGATCGACCCGCGTGACCGCGACGGGGTCCGCACGGCCCTCACCGGCCAGGTCGTCGCCACCCAGCGGCTCGCCAACGGGGCGCTGCTCTCCGCCACCGGAGTCCAGATCCAGGGCGTCCTGGACGACCTGTACGCGGCGAAGGCGACCAAGGCCGCGCTCGGCCCGGTCTTCTCGCACGGCGAACCCACGCTGTCGGTGTGGGCCCCGACCGCCCGGTCCGTCGCCCTGGACCTGGACGGGCGCACCGTCCCGATGCGGCGCGACGCCTCCACCGGCGTGTGGAGCGTGACCGGTGAGCGGAGCTGGACCGGCAAGCCGTACCGCTACGCCGTCACGGTCTGGGCGCCCACCGTCCAGAAGGTCGTCACCAACAAGGTCACCGACCCCTACTCGGTCGCCCTGACCACCGACTCGAAGCAGAGCCTCGTCGTCGACCTCGACGACCCGAAGCTCGCCCCCGGCGGCTGGTCCCACCTGGCCAAGCCCGCGGCCGTCGGCCTGAACAACGCCCAGATCCAGGAACTCCACATCCGGGACTTCTCCGTCGCGGACACCTCCGTCCCCGCCGCGGACCGGGGCAAGTACACCGCCTTCGCCGACTCCGGCTCGGCCGGCATGACGCACCTGAAGGCACTGGCGAAGTCCGGGGTCTCCTACGTCCACCTGCTGCCCGCCTTCGACTTCGCCACCGTCGCGGAGCGGAGCGCCGACCAGGCCACGGTCGACTGCGACCTCGCCGCCCACCCGGCCGACTCCGACAAGCAGCAGGAGTGCGTGGCGGCCGTCGCCGCCGGGGACGCCTACAACTGGGGCTACGACCCCTTCCACTACACCGTCCCCGAGGGCTCCTACGCCACGGACCCGGACGGCACCCGGCGCACGGTGGAGTTCCGGAGGATGGTGCAGAGCCTCAACACCTCCGGCCTGCGCGTCGTCATGGACGTGGTCTACAACCACACCGCCGCGAGCGGCCAGGACGACAAATCCGTCCTCGACCGGATCGTGCCCGGCTACTACCAGCGCCTGCTGGACGACGGCACGGTCGCGAACTCCACCTGCTGCTCCAACACCGCGCCCGAGAACGCGATGATGGGCAAGCTCGTCGTCGACTCGATCGTCACCTGGGCCAGGGAGTACAAGGTCGACGGCTTCCGCTTCGACCTCATGGGCCACCACCCCAGGGCCAACATCCTCGCCGTCCGCAAGGCGCTGGACGCGCTGACCCCCGCCAAGGACGGCGTCGACGGCAGGAAGATCGTCCTCTACGGCGAGGGCTGGAACTTCGGCGAGGTCGCCGACGACGCCCGCTTCGTGCAGGCCACCCAGAAGAACATGGCCGGCACCGGCGTCGCCACCTTCTCCGACCGGGCCCGCGACGCGGTCCGCGGCGGTGGCCCCTTCGACGCCGACCCCGGCGTCCAGGGCTTCGCCTCCGGCCTGTTCAACGAGCCCAACGGCTCCGCCGCCAACGGCACCGAGGCCGAGCAGCGGGCCCGCCTGCTGCACTACCAGGACCTCATCAAGGTCGGCCTCACCGGCAACCTCAAGTCCTTCTCCTTCACCGACAGCGGCGGCAAGGCGGTCACCGGCGCCGAGGTCGACTACAACGGCTCGCCCGCCGGGTACGCGGACGCCCCCGGCGACGCGCTCGCCTACGTGGACGCCCACGACAACGAGTCCCTCTTCGACGCGCTCGCCTTCAAGCTGCCGAAGGACACCTCGCCCGCCGACCGGGCCCGCATGCAGGTCCTCGCCGAGGCCGTCCCCGCCCTCTCCCAGGGCCCCGCGCTCTACCAGGCGGGCTCGGACCTGCTGCGCTCCAAGTCCCTGGACCGCAACTCCTACGACTCCGGCGACTGGTTCAACGCCGTCCACTGGGACTGCGCCGCGGGCAACGGCTTCGGCCGCGGCCTGCCGCCGAAGGCCGACAACGAGTCCAAGTGGCCCTACGCCAGGCCGCTGCTGACCGCCGGCACACTGCGGGTCGGCTGCGCCGAGATCACCTCGGCCTCGGCCGCCTACCGGGACCTGCTGCGGATCCGCTCCACCGAGCCGGTCTTCGGGCTGACCACGGCGGCCCAGGTCCAGGAGCACCTGTCGTTCCCGCTCTCGGGCGAGGACGAGACCCCGGGCGTGATCACCCTGCGGCTGGGCCGGCTGGTGGTGGTCCTCAACGCGACCCCGAAGGCCCAGGACCAGCGGGTCGCCGCCCTGTCCGGGAAGGGCTACGCCCTCCACCCGGTGCAGGCCGGCGGCTCCGACGCCGTGGTGAAGCGCTCCTCCTACGACAGCGCGTCCGGCACCTTCACCGTGCCGGGCCGCACCGTGGCGGTGTTCGTCCGGCGGTAGCGACACGTTCCGTCACCGCCCGGTCGGCGGCCCGCCTCCCGCGGGTCCCGGCCGGGTGGTGCTGCGTACGGGCGAAGCACGTGTCCATCCGGATGAATCGGCGGCGGGTCGGTTCCGGTGGGCGATCCGGCAGGGGTACGTATCCGCGCGGCTCCGGTGACGCACGGTGATCGCCGTCCCGGTCGGCCTCGTTCCCGTCGTCCCCTGGAGGACCCTTGAAGCGGCGCCAGCGAATATCGCTCTCCACCCTTCCCGCCCTGCTCGTCCTGCTCGTCGGCACCCTGCTGGGCACGGTCGGCTCGGCCCACGCCGAGGACTGGGGGCCGGGCGCACAGCACGCGGCTCCCCCCGCCCGCCCCGCCGCGGGGCACGGGCCCGGCCAGACGGCGGGCGCCCCGGGACGCGCCCCCGGTGGCCCGGAGAACCCCCGCATCTGCATCGGTGCCACCTTCACCGACCCCAAGTTCTTCTGCGGCGACCCCCGGCTCGGACCGCGGCAACTGCCCACCAAGGGCCTGCTCGGGGCGATGCTGACCGACTACCGGCGGCTCGACGGGCAGAACGCCAACGGCTTCCTGCGCACCTGGTTCGACTTCGCGACGAACAGCTACAAGTTCCCGCCCGACGACGGCTTCCTGCCCGGCGGTCCCGTGTCGGTCATCAACCTGGCCGTGGGGCAGCGCATCGACCGCTTCGGCGGCGAGGGCGGGCGGTTCCTCGCCCCGGCCGGTTCGCCGTACTCCCAGCGCTCCATCGCACCGTCGAACCTCAACACCTTCGACCCGGGCTACCCCTTCAACTACCACCTGTACAAGGTCGTCAGGCCCTTCGCGGTGTCCGCGGGAGTCGTGGCGCCCTTCTACGGCCAGCCCGGCAACGGCCTGCAGTACGTGCTGCCGCTCGGTGACAGCGTGCTCAACCACGTCACCAACGGCGACCTCATCCGGCTGAACTGACGGGCCCGGCCATGGACCGGCGCGAGCTGTGCGACGCCCTCGCCTCCGCGGGGGTGCCCGGCGGGCTGTACGAGGTCCCCGGGTTCCACGAGTTCGACCTGAGGCCGCCGGACTTCACCTACCTCCGGCAGGAGGGCGAGGCGTGGGTGGTCGGCAACTTCGAACGCGGGGTGCACGACCCGTTCCGGCACTTCGACACGGAGGACGCGGCCTGCCGCTACCTCTACGACCGGCTCACCCACCCCGGGCCCGGGCCGGGCCCCGGGGCCGACGAGGAGATGGAGGCGGTCCTGCGCGACCGGGAGGAGATCCGGCGGGCGGCCCACGACACCTATGAACGGGCGCGGCGCCGGAACGAGTGATGCGGCGGCCCCTGCGGCCCGCCGACGCGGAGCGGCCCGTCCCGGCATTCCGGGACGGGCCGCCCGCCTGTCCGCGGCGCCGCTACAGCGCCTTCTCCAGCAGCGTCACCGCGTACGGGCTGCCCTTGCCGCCCTGCTTGTGGGGCTGTTCGCCGACGACGGTGTAGCCCGCGCCCCGGTAGTACGCCCGCAGTTGCGGGTTGCCCGCCACGCAGTCCAGCCGTGCGTAAGGGCGGCCCTCCTCGGCGATGCGGCGCTCCGCCCGGTCGAGCATGGCGCGGCCGGTGCCGCGCGGGGCGGTCGCCCGGTCCACCATGAGGCGGTGGACGTAGCCCGCGTCCGGCGGACGTACCCCCCAGGCGTGCTCGTCGGTCCACCACAGCTCCCAGGCGCCGACCACGCGCCCCTCGCGCTCGGTGAGCCAGACCTCGCCCGCCGTCATGCGCGCGCGGAAGTGCTCCTCGTCCATCTCGCCGGGCTTCCACTGGTCGATGCCGTGCTCCTGCATCCATCGGGCCGCCTCGTCCCGGAGGCGGACGAGGAGGGCGGCGTCGTCGGGCCGCGCGAGGCGGAAGGAGAGGTCGTTCATACCCCCATTGTCGGGGAACCGTCCGTGGGCCATCCCACGGCCGGTCCCGCGAGGGCCGGACCGGCCGAGGGGCCTGTGCAGGTGAGCCCGAGCACGCCCGGCACGTAGAGCCAGGAGAAGGCCGAGGCCCCGTCCGTCGCGCCGGGGTGGTGATGACCGCCGGCAGTGAGAGGGCGCCGGCCGCGGCGTGGTCGCCCTCGGGCGCCGACAGGGAGCCGAGGCCGAAGGCGGGCGTCCACACTGGCGGGCGTCCGTGCCAGGGGCACCCCGGTCACGAGGCCGGCCGGCCCGCCAGCCCCGGGCCCGCGCCCGGTGCGGCGTTTCCCGGGGGAGGGCGGGCTCGGCGCGGGGTTGTGGGTACGACGCCCGAGTCGGGCGCTGCCGACGCCCGGTTCGGGCCGCCCTGTCGGGCGCTTCCGGGCGCCGGCGGCGGCCGGCGCGCGTGGTGCGGCCCGGGCGCGCCGGGCCGGGGTCGTGCCCGCGGGGCGGGGTCAGCGCAGGGTCGTGAGGGTGGTGCCCGAGTCGAGCGTCGCCGACAGTTGGGCGCGGGCGCCCTGCTCGGCCCGTACCGCCATGGTCGGGCCCTTCGAGGTGCCGGTCACGCCGCCCGTGGCCTTGATCCGCTTCACGTCACGGCTGCCCGCCGCCAGCAGGTACCAGTGCCCGCCCGTGGACTTCCACAGCGCCCCGGCCAGCACCCGCGGCACCGCCCGGCCGCACGACCCGCCGTCCCGGCCGCTCTGACCCACGGGCGCGCCCGGGGTGCCCGGATCGGACACCGGGGGCAGGAACAGCGCGAGGGCCCGGCCGTCCGTGCCGCGCCAGGTGTCGGCGCGGGCGCAGACCCACGACGCCTGCCCGTTGTCCTCCGGCAGTCGCTGCGTGGCGTACCGCCAGACGTTGACCGACCGGGTGCCCAGGCCGCTCATGGAGGACAGGTTGCAGGCCGTCCGGGCGACGTTCGCCAGCGCCGCGGGGCCGGTCGCCTCCAGCGGCGTGCCGTCCCCCGGCGGCTGGTACGTCAGGTGCGCCGGCACGAGGTCGCCGAGGTCGGTGAGGAGGAACGGCCGGTCCGGGCCGAGCCCGGCGGCGGCGCGGAACTGCAGCGCGGGCCAGGTGTCCCCGCACACCCCCGCGCGGCTGTCCGCCCCCGGCATCCGCACCGGTTCGGTCACCCCGTCCGCCGTACGGTCCAGCTTCGCCGGGGCGCGCCCCGGGTCCCGCAGGTCGCGCGAGGCCGCCTCGGTGACCCAGGGGGCGGTCAGGAAACGGGTGTTGCCGTCCGTCCGGCCGAGGACCACGGCCGCCGTCGTCACGCCCGCGCCGTCCACCCGGGCGAAGTCCAGGGCCGCGGCGCCCCCGCCCTCGCGGGGCTCGGCGTAGCGCACCAGCCGCAGCCCGTCGTACATCAGCACCACGGTGGCGCCGTCCACGTCGCCGGCGTACAGCAACTGCGGCTGCTGCGCGGGCAGTCCCTCGGCGGTTCCCTGGGTGGCCGACACGCCGATCCGGGCGGAGGGCTGCGCCCACACCGCCATCGCCCGGCCCAGCAGGGCCCGGTCGCCCGCCCGCCTGCCGCGGGTGGGCCAGGCGGTGAAGTCCACCCGGGAGGCGCGGGTCCACGCGGTGCCGTCCACCCGCGTCAGCTTCGCCGGGTCCAGCAACCGCGCGGTCCCGTAGGCGCTCGGTGAACCGGACGCCGCGTACGGGTCCTGCCCGCCGGTCAGCACCGCGACCAGGGTCGCGGTCACGGCGACCGCGCCCGCCGCGATGAGGCCCACCCGTACGTGCTGCCGCCTGCGCAGCAGATCCGTCGGCCGGGCCTGCACCGTGCACGGGTCGAACCCGCTGCCGCACAGCAGCAGCCCCTCGGGCACCGCCTTGGCCGCCTTCAGCGCGCCCCGCGGATCGGCCACGCCGGAGGCCACCAGCAGCCGGCGCACCTCACGGCCGTCCGCGTGCCGGGGCCGTTCCAGTTCCAGCAGCGCGTACGCCGCGCGCCCGGCCGCGTTCAGCCCGGACAGCGCCCGGTCCAGCTCCGCCTCGTCGGTCCCGGTCGCCTTGGTGTGCAGCCGCAGGCCCCAGACGTACGGCGCCGGGCCGCCCACCAGCGTCCTGCGCAGCCGGCCCCGCCAGCCCCGCTCGCGCCCGAACGCGAGTGCCGTGTCCAGCACTTCCTGCCGCACCAGGGCGTACGCCGGGTCCGTGGTGCCCCGCGGCCCGGGCACGTCCACCACGGCGGGGTCCGGTTCGCACGGCGAGCGCGGCAGCGCGCCCTGCGTCAGGGTGTGGGCGGTCAGCACCCTGCGGTGCCGGCCGAGGGACGGCGGCAGCGTCAGGTAGGCCAGCCGGACCAGGTGCGGGTAGTTCTCGACGAGTGCGGCCTCCGCCTCCTCGACGTCCACGATCACGGGTGCGCCGTGCCGGGGACGGGTGGCGGTCGCGTGCTGGGCGTTCACGTTCCGTTGAACGAGTGAATCCTGGGATGGTCACTCCGCCGCCCCGCGGCGCCACCGCGGCGGAGCCCACCGAGTGTCCTCCGGGCGGGCGTTGACGCATCACGAGACGGCCGCCGTTGTCGCCGATCGCAGCGACGTGGACGGTGTCGGCGTGGGAGTCGGCCCCGCCGAACACCTCCCTTGGTCCACGCCGATACGTCCTGACCGGACGTCAGTCGGTGCCCGGGGCATGACCGCCGGCACCCGGGTCTCAGCGTCGATGTCGGTGCCCGCCGCCATGATGGCCGCATGCATGAGACGGACTGGTCACGGCTGTTCCACGCCTACGGCGCCGCCACGGACACCCCGCGGCATCTGGCCGCCCTGCGCACCGGGCGGGAGGCGGAGGTGGCGGCCGCCCTGGAGCACCTCGACGGGGCGATCGTGCACCAGGGCACGCCCTGGCCGGCCACACCCCCGGCCGTCCGGCAGGTCGCGGAACTGCTCGCCGGGGAGCACCCGCCCGGTGTGCGGGCCGCGCTGCTGGGCTTCCTGCGGTACGCGGCGGAGGCGGCGCCCGGCCCGGAGGAGGCCGAGGAGTGCCGGGCGCGGGCGTTCCCCGCGGACGGCGCGGCGATCGACGCCTGGCAGGAGGCCTGGGCGGAGGCGGACGAGGAGGAGCAGGAGGCCCTCTGGGACCCGGAGATGGCCGATCTGGCGGTCCTCCGCGCGGCCGTCGGGATCCACGACGCGCTGCCCGCGGTCCACGCGGCCGCCGCCGTCCACCTGACGGACCCCGACCCGGAGGTGCGCGCCGCCGCGGCCTCCTGTCTGGCGCTCACCGCCGTGCACCCGGCGCTCGCCGGCCCGCGGCAGGAGGTGGTCCGGGCCCTCACCGCGGCCTCCCTCACGGCCGGGACGGACGAGCGCGCCGCCCTCGCCGTCCACCTGGGGGAACTGGGCGAGGCCCCCCGGGCCCTGCTCGCCGACCCCGAACCGGCCGTACGGGTCTGCGCCGCGCTGGCCCCCGCCCTCGAGGACGACGAGGACGCGCACACGGTGCTGCTGGACGCCCTGCGCGACCCGGCCGCGCTCGACGCGGCGTTCGGGCGGCTGCCGGCCGTCTTCTCGGGTCGGCCCCGCTTCACCGTCTCGGCCGTGCTGTGCCGCCGTGTCACCGACCCCGAGCGCCTGCTGCCCGCGGCGGTCGCCGTCCTGCCGCTGCTCCAGTGGCGCTACCCCAACCCGGACCTCGGTCCCTACCTGCCGCTGTTCTTCCCCGACGGCTGGCCGGACGCCCACGCCGCCACCCCGGCCCAGCGGGCCTACGCCGCCGCCGTGGCGGCGCACGACACCTTGTGGAACCCGCGCGGCGGCAACCGGGGCGCGCTCTTCGTCCCGCTCGGGCTGCCCGACGACCGCGCCGCGTGGCGGGCCCTGAGCACGACGTCCGAATCCCGCCGGACGCCCTGAGCGCTCCCGGCGACGCTGGGGGCATGGACACCCATCGCACCACGTACGAGGTCCGGGCCCTCGACCCGGCCGTCGCGGAGGAACTGCGGGGCCTCGATGACGCCGGTCTCGTCCCCCGCCCCGAGCCGGACCCGGAGGGTGGCGCCCCGCTCCGCTGCTGCCTGCGGCACAGCGCGCCGGGGGAGCGGATCGCGTTGGCCGCCTACGCGCCGCTGCGGCGCTGGGCCGCCGCGACCGGCGCCGACCCCGGCCCCTACGGCGAGACGGGGCCGGTCTTCGTGCACGCCGCCGCGGAGGACTGCCCCGGCCCGCCGGGCGGCCCCGGCTACCCCGCCGGACTCCACGGCGAGCGGCGGGTCTTCCGCTGCTACGACGCCCGGGGCCGCATCCTCGGCGGCCGTCTCGTCCAGCTGACCGCGGACGAGGTCGCCGCGGGCGCCGCCGACGCGGTGCTGGCGGCCCGGTTCGCCGATCCGCGGGTCGTCCTGGTGCACGTGCGGGCCGTGGAGTACGGCTGCTTCCTCTTCGAGGCCGTCCGCGTGCCGTGAACGCGCCGTGAACGCGCCGAGGGCGCCCGTCCGCACGACGGGCGCCCTCGGGGTGGTGCGGGACGTCAGACGAGCTCGGCCTTCTCCAGCGCCGAGCAGCAGGTGTCGACGATGAGGCGGGTGACGACGTAGGGGTCGACGTTGGCGTTGGGCCGGCGGTCCTCGATGTAGCCCTTCTTGTCGGCCTCGACCTGCCACGGGATGCGGACCGAGGCGCCGCGGTCGGAGACGCCGTAGCTGTACTCGCTCCACGGGGCGGTCTCGTGGGCGCCGGTCAGGCGGGCCTCGACGCCGGAGCCGTAGTTCTTGATGTGCTCCATCGGCTTGTCGTCGCGGCCGAGGGCCTCGCAGGCCTCGACGATCGCGTCGTAGCCCTCGCGCATGGCCCTGGTGGAGAAGTTGGTGTGCGCGCCCGCGCCGTTCCAGTCGCCCTGGGCCGGCTTGGGGTGGAGGGTGGCGGAGACGCCGAAGTCCTCGGCGGTGCGGTAGAGCAGCCAGCGCGCGACCCACAGCTGGTCGGCGACCTCCAGCGGGCTCAGCGGGCCCACCTGGAACTCCCACTGGCCCGGCATGACCTCGGCGTTGATGCCGGAGATGCCCAGGCCCGCGGCGAGGCAGTTGTCGAGGTGCTTCTCGACGATCTCGCGGCCGAAGATCTCGTCGGCGCCGACGCCGCAGTAGTAGCCGCCCTGCGGAGCGGGGTAGCCGGCCTCGGGGAAGCCCAGCGGGCGCGAGCCCTGGAAGAAGGTGTACTCCTGCTCGATGCCGAACAGCGACTCCTGGCCGGCGAAGCGCTCGGCGACCGGCCGCAGCAGGGCGCGGGTGTTGGAGGAGTGCGGCGTGCCGTCGATGCCGAAGACCTCGCACAGCACGAGCACGTTGTCGCCGCCGCGGATCGGGTCCGGGTACGTGGCGACGGGCTTGAGCACGCGGTCCGAGCTGTGGCCCTGGGCCTGGTTGGTGCTGGAGCCGTCGAAGCCCCACACCCCGGGCTCCGCGCCGTCGGCGAGGATCTTGGTCTTCGAGCGCAGCTTGGCCGTCGGCTCGGTACCGTCGATCCAGATGTACTCGGCCTTGTAGCTCACGGGCGTCATCCTTGTTGGCGTGGGCCTTGCGGGGCGGGTGTCGTTGCCGCTGCAGCGTCACAACCTGCGATTTCGCATCCATTGCCCATGTGTTAACCCGATGTGAACGAGGTCGTGCCCCACCCGCCGGACACCCGGCCCGGCGGGCGCGGCGGCCCCCGCGCACGTCCGGTGCCGCCGCCGCGCGGACGCCGAAGAACCCATGCGGCACGGGCCGTTGACGATTGGCGCCGCTGGTCCGGCCGCCCCGGGGACGGGCCCCCACGGACCGCCGTGACCAGGGACGTAGGGTGTGTGCCATGCCTCACATCACCGTGGACTACACAGGCAACCTCGCGGACGCCTTCGACCGGCAGGGCTTCGCGACCGCGTTGCACCCGCTCGTCGCCGAGACCATCGACACCAAGGTGGAGGCGTGCACGACCCGCTTCCGCCGGTCCGACGAGTACGTCCTCGCCGACGGCGCCCCCGGGCACGCGCTCGTCCTCGTTCGGGCCGCCGTCCTGTCCGGGCGCACGCCCGAGGCGAAGACCCGGCTGAGCGAGGCCGTCCTGGAACTCGTGCGCAAGCACCTCGCGCCGACCCCGGAGCTGAGCGTGCGGACCGCCGTCGACGTCGTCGACCTCGACCGCACCTGGTACCGCAGCCACCTCGAGCCGGCGGGGGAGCGGTGACCATGCGCATCGGACTCCTGGGCACCGGCCCCTGGGCGGAGATCGCCCACGGCCCCGCCCTCGCCGCCCACCCCGACGTCGAGTTCACCGGGATCTGGGGCCGCCGCCCCGAGGCCGCGGCCGCGCTCGCCGCGACCCTGGGCACCCGCGCCTACGCCGACGTGGACGAGCTGATCGGCGACGTGGACGCCGTCGCCGTCGCCCTGCCCCCGGACGTGCAGGCCCCACTGGCCGTGCGTGCCGCCGAGGCCGGCCGGCACCTGCTGCTGGACAAGCCGGTCGCGACGACCGCCACCGACGCCCGCCGGGTCGCCGACGCCGCCGAGGCGGCCGGGGTGGCGTCGGTGGTGTTCTTCACCCTCCGCTTCGACGCGACGAGTTCCGCCTGGATCGACGAGCAGGCCACCCGGGACGGCTGGTTCACCGCCCGCGCGCAGTGGCTCGGTTCGGTGTTCACCTCCGGCGACAGCCCCTTCGCGGCCTCCCCCTGGCGGCGCGAGAAGGGCGCGCTGTGGGACGTCGGTCCGCACGCGCTGTCCGTGCTCCTGCCGGTCCTCGGGGACGTCACCGCGCTCACCGCCGTCCAGGGACCGGGCGACACCGTCCACCTGGTGCTGCGGCACGACAGCGGCGCCTCCAGCACTGCGGCGCTGAGCCTCACCGCCCCTCCGGCGGCGGCCGGCATGACCGTCGAGCTGCGCGGCACCTCCGGCGTGGTCACGCTCCCCGAACGCGCCGACGGGCCCGTGCCCGCCTTCGGCAACGCCATCGACGCCCTGCTCACGGCCGTGCGCACCGGTGTCCCCCACCCCTGCGACGCCCGTTTCGCGGCGCGCGTGACGGAGCTGCTGGCCTCGGCCGACCCCGTGTGACGCGCCGTCAGGGGCAGGACCCTGGCGGGCGACTTGCGAAGTGCCTATCGTTTTGGGTATGGCAGCGGACTGGTGGTCCATCGAAGTCCTCAACGCCAGCACACCCGCCGCGGCATGGCGTGACGCGTACGCGTCGACGCTCGTGGAATCGGCGGTCACCAACCGTGCACTGGCGTGGGAATGGCACACGTACGGATGGGGCGTCGTCTTCGAGTTGTGCTTCCGGGAAGAGGAGCACTGGCTCGCGTGGCGCGCCCTGCCCGGCACTCGCGCGGCGCTCGACGCCGTCCCCGATCCGGTCTCCGGCCTCCTGGTCCACCGGGGCCACGGTGGCACCAGTGGGGCCTTCGTCCCCCGCGCCCCGCACCGTTCGCCGGGCGCGGCCGCGGTGGGCCTTCCCGAACCCCCGCCGGATCCGGCCGGCGCCGCCCTCCTGTGCGAACGCGCGGCGCCCGTCTGACGCCCTCAGCGCGCGCCGCGCGGGACGCGTGTCTGCGGCGGCCACGCCCGGCCCGTCGCCTCCATGGCTGCGGCGCGCAGCAACTCCAGTACGGCCGCTGCGGGATGGGCGGCGAACTCGGGGAAGCGCCACCGCTGGTACTCGTTCCAGTAGCTCACCGCGCGGCGTTCGGTGAGGGAGAGGAACTCCGGGTGCTCCCCGGCGAAGCGCCCGTACACGCGGCGCGCCTCGCTCCCCGGGACGAGGGCCTCGGTGAGCCGTGCGCGGATGTCGGCGACGATCTCCAGCACGTACTCGCCGGTGAGCCGCACCACGAACGGCACCGCCCAGGACTCGGCCGCCCCGGCGACGTGCGCCGCGTGCCGCTGCCGCACGTACCCGTCGTGGTGCGCGGCGAACAGGCAGTGCAGGACGAGGCGCTGCCGGGGGGTGAGCGCGGCCGTCACGTCGGTGGCCGGCTCGGGGTGGTGAAGGCGCACCGGGAGCAGCACGCTGCCGTGGGCCTCCCAGTGGGGGCCGTGGGACGGGGGCGGGAGCAGGGCGGTGACGGCGCGCACGTCCGGGCCGAGCGCCGCGGGGAACGCCGTCTCCATGGACGGCGGATCTGCGGGCGCGGCGGACACGCGCCGAGCCTACCCGGACCAGTACACCCGCGCGGCGGGAAGAACGCGCGCCGCTGCGGCCTTGTACGGATCATGAAGGCCATCGTGTACACGGAAGGCGGCGGCCCCGAGGTGCTGCGCCTGACCGAGCGGCCGGTGCCGCAGCCGGGTCCGGGCGAAGTACGGGTGCGGGTCGAGGTGTCGGGGGTCAACCCGACGGACTGGAAGTCGCGGCGGGGCGGTCCGCCCGCCACGGTCGCGGAGCAGGTGCCGAACCAGGACGGCGCCGGTGTGGTCGACGCCGTCGGAGAGGGTGTCGACCCCGGGCGGACCGGTGAGCGGGTGTGGCTGTGGGAGGCCGCCTGGCAGCGGGCGGACGGCACCGCCCAGGAGTACGTGACGCTCCCCGCCGCGCACGCCGTGCCGTTGCCCGGTTCCGCGTCCTTCGACCTCGGCGCCGCCCTCGGCATCCCCGCGATGACCGCGCACCGCGCGCTGACCGTGGCCGAGCACGGCCCGGCGCGGCTCGCGCCGGGCGCCCTCGACGGCCGGACGGTCCTGGTCGCGGGAGGCGCGGGCGCGGTCGGCCACGCCGCGATCCGGCTCGCCCGCTGGGCCGGGGCCTCGGTGGTGACCACGGTCAGCGGCCCGTACAAGGGGGACCTCGCGCGGGCCGCGGGCGCGCACCACGTCGTCGACTACCGGGGGAGCGACGCCGCGGCGGAGATCCGCAGGGTCGCGCCCGGGGGCGTCGACGTCGTCGTGGAGGTGTCCGTCGCGCAGAACGCCGCGCTCGACCTGGCGGTGCTGGCGCCGGGCGGCGTGGTCGCCTACTACGCCGACAACGGCGGCGCCGAGTTCACCCTGCCCGTACGGGAGAGCTTCGCGCGCAACCTGCGCTGGCAGGGCGTCCTCGTCTACACCATGCCGGACGCGGCCAAGGCGGAGGCCGTCGCGGCGCTGACGGCGGCCCTGGCCGACGGGGCCCTGGGGGTCGGCGAGGACGCGGGGCTGCCGCTGCACCGCTTCCCGCTGGAGCGGACCGCGGACGCGCACGCGGCCGTGGAGGAGGGCGCCGTGGGCAAGGTGCTCGTCGACGTCCGGCAGGCCGGGTAGCCGCGCGGGGCGGGCGGCCGGCGGAGCTGTCGCGTTTGTTCAAGACCGGCCGCCGCCCGTCCCCGCAGGCTGGGCCCATGACCGAAGCCCATGTGTTCATGATCGAAGCCGCCGCCGAGGCGGCCCGGGTCGCCCGCGGCGTGGGCAGGGACCCCGGCCTCCTCGCCGCGCCGACGCCGTGCGGGGAGTGGGACACCCGCACGCTGCTCAACCACTGGATCCTCTACACCTCGCACGGCCTGGAGCACCGGGCGCTGCGTACGCCGCTGCCCGAGGAGCTCACCGCCCGCGACTTCACCGCCGCCCCGGACTGGGCCGCGGCGTACGCGCAGCAGCTGGACCGCGCCGTCGCGGCCTGGACGGCGCCGGAGGTGTGGGAGGGGGACGTCGACCTGGGGTACGCCGCCGTGCCGGCCGCCGAGGTCGCCTCGATGATCGTCAAGGAGCTGGCCGTCCACGGCTGGGACGTGGCCCGCGCCACCGGCCAGGAGTACCGCTGCGGCGCGGGGCTCGGCGCCTTCGTGCTGGAGGTCGTCGACCGGTACGCCGAGGTGTACCGCAGCTACGAGGGGTTCGCGCCGCCCGTCATGCTCCCGGACCCCGCCGTGGCGACCGCCTTCGAGCGGGCCCTGGCCCTGTCCGGCCGTACGCCGGAAGGCCGGCCGGGGCCCGTGCGCTGACGGTGGCCGGCGTGCCGATGGGTCTCCACGTGCCGACGGGCGCCTACGCGCCGATGGCGTTCGTGGCGAGCAGGCCGAAGAGGAGGGCGCCGATCACGAGCCGGTAGACGATGAACGCGTTGAACGAGTGCTTGGCCACGAACTTCAGCAGCCAGGCGATCGACGCGTACGCGACGACGAAGGAGACGACCGTCCCGACGACGAGCGGCGCCGTGTCCACTCCGGTGCCGACCACTTCCTTCAGCTCGTACAGGCCGGCGCCGGTCAGCGCGGGGATGCCCAGGAAGAAGGAGAGACGGGTGGCGGCGACCCGGTCCAGGTCGAGGATGAGCGCGGTGGACATCGTCGCGCCGGAGCGGGAGAAGCCGGGGAAGAGCAGGGCGAGGATCTGCGAGGAACCGACGAGCATCGCGTCCTTGAACGTGGTGTCGTCCTCGCCGCGCTTGTGGCGGCCCATCTGGTCGGCCGCCCACATCACGCCGCTGCCGACGATCAGCGAGCCCGCGACCACCCACAGCGAGGCCAGCGGTCCCTCGATGAGCGGCTTGGCCGCCAGGCCGACGACGACGATCGGGATCGTCGCGAAGATCACCCACCAGCCGAACTTGTAGTCGTGGTGGTACCGCTCCTCGCGGTTGGCGATGCCGGTGAACCACGCCTTGCAGATCCGGACGATGTCCTTGAAGAAGTAGACCAGCACGGCCGCGATGGCGCCGGACTGGATGACCGCGGAGAAGGCGACGACGGCCTTGTCGTCCACCGGGATGCCCATCAGGCCCTCGGTGATCTTCAGGTGGCCGGTGGACGAGATCGGGAGGAACTCGGTGACCCCCTCCACGACGCCGAGCACAGCTGCCTGACCGATACTGATGGCGCTCATGGGACCCATCTCTGCGGAGTACGTGGCATGCCCGGGCCTGCACCGGCCGGAGCCCTACGGAGTGTAAGAGAAGTCCCGCGCCCCCCGCGAACCAGGGCCGCCCCGCCGCCCGCCCCCGGCGGGCGGCGACCTCGTGGACGGCGCGGTCGCACGGCAGCCCGGGACGGCGGCCTGTCACGTACGTCACATTCCCGGGCTTCGCCGGAGAAAAAGTGGCGAACCGGATGCCAGCCGGGCGGAACCGGAGAAATGCCCCCATGGTGACGCGGTCCCGGTACGGCCGTGCCCGGGGTGCCGCGCGTGACAGCGGCGGAGGGGCGGGGGATCGCCCAAGGCCCGTACGGGGCAGGGGCGATGGGGCGGAGGGCTCGAACGGGCCCGGCCGTGGGAAATACTGGCGGCCGCACGCCTGCGTAGGAGCCTTTCATGTCGATGATCAGCAATCTCCGCAAAGCCGTCCGCCTCACCCACATACGCCAACGGCGCGTGGACCTGAGCCACCCGGCGCGTTCCCCGCTGGGCAGTTCGGTGGTGAACTGCGTGATCTACAGGGACGGACTGCGGCAGGACGACTGCGCCGCGTACGAGGCGATCGCCCGGGTCCGCAAGTCCGGTCGCGGCTTCGTGTGGATCGGGCTCCACGAGCCGTCGGAGGCGGAGTTCGCCGGTGTCGCCGAGCTGTTCGGGCTCCACCCGCTCGCGGTCGAGGACGCCGTCCACGCCCAGCAGCGGCCCAAGCTGGAACGGTACGGCGACACCCTCTTCACCGTCCTCAAGACCGCCCGCTACGTCGAGCACGACCGGCTCACCGCCACCAGTGAGGTCGTGGAGACCGGCGACCTCATGGTCTTCACCGGTCCCGACTTCGTCATCACGGTGCGCCACGGCGGCCACGGCTCCCTGGGCCCGCTCCGGGAGGGCCTGGAGACCGTCCCCGACCAGCTCGCCAAGGGGCCGGCCGCCGTCCTGCACGCGATAACCGACCACGTCGTCGACGAGTACCTCGCCGTCACCGCCGCCGTCCACGAGGACATCGAGCAGGTCGAGACGGACGTCTTCTCCGACCACCACGGCCGCGGCACCGACGCCGGCCGGATCTACCAGCTCAAGCGCGAACTGCTGGAGCTCAAGCGGGCCGTGGTCCCGCTCGGCCGCCCCCTCCAGCGGCTCGCGGAGGACCCGCTGCCCGGCGTCGAGGAGGACCTGCGGACCTACTTCCGCGACGCCGCAGACCACCTCGCCCGCGCCACAGAGCAGGTCAACTCCTTCGACGAACTGCTCAACTCGATCCTCCAGGCCAACATCGCGCAGGTGACCATGGCCCAGAACGAGGACATGCGCAAGATCAGCGCCTGGGTCGCCATCCTCGCCGTCCCCACCATGATCTGCGGCCTGTACGGCATGAACTTCGACCACATGCCGGAGCTGCGCTGGACCTACGGCTATCCGCTCGCCGTGGGCGTGATGGTCGTCGCCTGCTACGTCATCCACCGCGGATTCCGGCGCAACGGCTGGTTGTGAGCAGTGCTGTGTGACATATTACCGGCGTGAGCAAGCCGACGAGCTGCGATGTCGTGGTCGTCGGCGCCGGGATGGTGGGCGCGGCCTGCGCCCTCCACGCCGCGGCGGCCGGGCTCCGCACCGTCCTGGTGGACCGCGGACCGGTGGCCGGCGGCACGACCGGGGCCGGCGAGGGCAATCTGCTGGTGTCCGACAAGGAACCGGGTCCGGAGCTCGGACTCGCCCTGCTCTCCGCCCGCCTCTGGCAGGAGCTGACGGAACGTCACAACCTTGGCGCGACCGCCGAGTACGAGGCCAAGGGCGGACTCGTCGTGGCCTCCGGCGAGGACGGACTGCGCGCGCTCCTGGACTTCGCCGCCGCCCAGCGGCGCGAGGGCGTCCAGGCCGTGCCCGTCCCGGCGGACGGGCTGCACGACCTCGAACCCCACCTGGCGGACGGCCTCGCCGGAGGCGTCCACTACCCGCAGGACGCCCAGGTGCAGCCCGCGCTCGCCGCCGCCCGCCTCGTCCGCGCCGCACGCGACCTGGGCGCCGAGGCGCGGCTCGGCACCACGGTGACGGCCGTGCTCCGCGGGCCGGACGGCGCCGTGCGCGGGGTCCGCACCGACCGCGGCGACATCCACGCCCCGGCCGTCGTCAACGCCGCGGGCACCTGGGGCGGCGAGGTCGCCGCCCTCGCCGGGGTACGGCTGCCCGTACTGCCGCGGCGCGGCTTCGTCCTGGTCACCGAACCCCTCCCGGCACGCACCGTCCGGCACAAGGTGTACGCGGCGGACTACGTCGCCGACGTCGCCAGCGACTCCGCCGACCTGCAGACCTCCGCGGTCGTCGAGGCCACCGCCGCGGGCCCCGTCCTCATCGGCGCCAGCCGTGAACGCGTCGGCTTCGACCGCACCTTCTCCCTGCCGGTCGTACGCCGCCTCGCCGCCCAGGCCCTCGCCCTCTTCCCGGTGCTCCGGGACGTCGCGACGCTGCGCGCCTACACCGGCTTCCGCCCCTACCTGCCGGACCACCTCCCCGCGATCGGCCCCGACCCCCGCGTCCCCGGGCTGCACCACGCCTGCGGCCACGAGGGCGCGGGCATCGGACTCGCCCCGGCGACCGGCCACCTGATCGCCCAGTGCCTCACCGGGGCCCGCCCCGAGCTCGACCTCACCCCCTTCCGCCCCGACCGCTTCCCCGCCGAGGAGGCCACCCCGTGAGCCGCCGCAGTCCCCTGCGCCTGGCCCGCGCCGTACCGGGCCCGGGCTTCACCTTCACCTTCGACGGGCACGAGGTCCCCGCCCACCCCGGGCAGTCCGTCGCCGCCGCCCTCTGGTCGGCCGGCGTCCTGTCCTGGCGCACCACCCGCGTCGACGGCGCCCCCCGCGGGGTCTTCTGCGGCATCGGCGTCTGCTTCGACTGCCTCGTCACGGTCAACGGCCGCCCCGGCGTGCGCGCCTGCGTCACCGAGGCCCACCCCGGCGACGTCGTCACGCCGCAGGCCGGTACGGGGGAGCTGCCGTGAGCGCCGACGGCGGGGCCCCGGCGCGGGCGGCCGGGCAGTCGTACGTCGCGGCTGGGACGGACGCGGGGAGTCGCCCGCCCCGGGGGCTTGGCCGCGTCCCCTGGTGCGGTCCGCGGTGGGCGTCGCGCATCGGGCCGGCGGGGGAGGCGAGCCGGGACGGGCACGGGCCGGCCGGCGTGGGGACGGGGGCCACGCTGCCGCCGGTGGCCGCGGCCGCGGGCGTGCGCGTCGCGCTGGTGGACGCCGTGCCGCAGGCAGGCGGGCGGTTCCGCCGGCAGCCCGCGTCGCCGGGCCCGGTCCGCGGGGTGCGCCCCGCACCGGGCCCGCCGGAGAGTCGTCGCGGGAGGCGGATGTGACCGGGGAGAGGTACGGGCTGGCCGTCGTCGGCGCCGGGCCGGCGGGGGTCGCGGCGGCGCTGGAGGCTGCGGACGCGGGCGTACGGGTCGCTCTGGTGGACGCCGCGCCCCAGCCGGGCGGACAGTTCTACCGGCAGCCCGCACCAGGGCTCCGGGCCCGCAGGCCGCAGGCCCTGCACCACGCGTGGCGCACCTGGCGGAGGCTGCGCGAACGCCTCGACGCCCACATCGCGGCGGGCCGTATCGCCCACCTGCCGGGACGTCAGGTCTGGTCCCTGGAACCGGGGTTCACCCTCCACACCCTCGAATCGGGCGCTATCGGCGCGGACGCGGTGGTCCTGGCGACCGGGGGCTACGAGAAGGTGCTGCCGTTCCCCGGCTGGACGCTGCCCGGGGTCGTCACGGCGGGCGGCGCGCAGGCCATGCTCAAGGGCGGCCTGGTGCTCCCCGGGCGTACGGTCGTCGTCGCCGGTACGGGCCCGCTGCTGCTCCCCGTCGCGGCGGGCCTCGCGGCGGCCGGGGCGCGCGTCGCGGCGCTCGCCGAGGCCGCCGACCCGCGCGCCCTGCTGCGGCAGGCCACCGCGGTACCCCTCGGCAAGGCCGTGGAGGGCGCCGGCTACGCCGCCCGCCTGGCCCGGCACGGTGTCCGCGTGCGCTGGCGGCACACCGTCGTCGCCGCACACGGCACGGACCGCGTCGAGGCGGTCACCCTGGCCGGGCCCGGCGGCGTACGGCGCCGCGTGGCCTGCGACGCCCTCGCCGTGGGCCACGGGCTGCTGCCGCACACCGACCTCGCCGGCTCCTTCGACGTGGACGTGGAACAGCGCACCCCCACCCCCGGCCTCTGGGCCGCGGGCGAGGTCACCGGCGTCGGCGGCGCGGAACTCGCCCTCGCCGAGGGGGAGATCGCCGGACGGTCCGCCGCCGCCCGGCTGCGCGGCACGGAGCCCGACCCCGCGGCGTGGGCGGCCGCCGCCCGCCGCCGCGAGCGGCTGCGGCGGTTCGCCGCCGTGCTCGACGCCGTCTACCGCCTCCCCGGCGACTGGGCGGAGTCCGCCGTCACCGACGACACCCTCGTGTGCCGCTGCGAGGAGGTGCCCGCCTCCGCCGTCCGCGAGGCCGTCCGCGACCTCGGCGCCGGCGACCTGCGCACCGTCAAGCTGCTCACCCGCGCCGGGATGGGCTGGTGCCAGGGCCGCGTCTGCGGCCCGGGCGTCGCCGCCGTCGCCGGATGCCCCTTCACCGACCCCGGGCGGCCCCTCGCCCGGCCCGTGCCGCTCGGTCTGCTGGCCGGCGCGGCAGACGAAGAGGAAGAGAGGGAACAGCCATGAACACCACCCCCGACCGCCCGTGGCGCGGCGTGCTCGTCGCCACCGCCCTGCCGCTGCGCGCCGAGGACCTGTCCGTCGACTACGACGCCTACGCCGCCCACTGCGCCTGGCTGGTGGCGAACGGCTGCGACGGTGTCGTGCCCAACGGCTCCCTCGGCGAGTACCAGGTCCTGACCCCCGCCGAGCGCGCGCGGGTCGTGGAGACGGCCGTCGCCGCGATCGGCGGCGAGCGCGTCGTGCCGGGCGTCGCCGCGTACGGCTCCGGCGAGGCACGCCGCTGGGCGGAGCACGCCGCCGATGCCGGATGCTCGGCCGTGATGCTGCTGCCGCCCAACGCCTACCGCGCGGACGAGCGTTCGGTGCACGCCCACTACGCCGAGGTCGCACGGGCCGGGCTGCCGGTCGTCGCGTACAACAACCCGTACGACACCAAGGTCGACCTGACCCCGCGGCTGCTCACGGAGCTGTACGAGGCCGGCCACATCAAGGCCGTGAAGGAGTTCAGCGGCGACGTGCGCCGCGCCTGGGAGCTGGCCGAACTCGCCCCGGAACTCGACCTCGTGATCGGTGCCGACGACGTGCTGCTCGAGCTGGCCGCCGCCGGCGCGAAGGGCTGGGTCGCGGGCTACCCCAACGCCCTGCCCCGGGCCTGCGGCGAGCTCTTCCGCGCCGCGGTCGCCGGGGACACCGGCACCGCGCTGCCGCTGTACCGGTCGCTGCACCCGCTGCTGCGCTGGGACTCCCGGACGGAGTTCGTCCAGGCCATCAAGCTCTCGATGGACCTCGCCGGACGCCACGGGGGCCCCTGCCGCCCGCCGCGCGTGCCCCTGCTGCCGGAGCAGGAGAAGGAGGTCCGGGCCGCCACCGAGGCCGCGATCGCCTCGGGCCTCGCGTAACGGCCCCGGCCCGCGGCCCCGGAAGCCGTTCCGGGCCCCGCCCCGGTCCGCTTCCGGCCCGGGCCAGGCCCGTCGCCCCGGCACCGGACCGGGCACCCGGTCCGGCCCGTCCCGAGGCGGCGCCGAGCCCCCAGCCCCGCCGCCGCCCCCGCCCCCGACCCCGACCCCGACCTCACGAGGACGACACACCCCACGCGCGGCGAACCCGTCCCGCACGCAACGGAGTCCGGTCCGCCAGCACCTCAGGTACCCCCATCCACCCCCGGCCCCACGACCCAGGGCCCACGAGGAGGACACACCCCATGCGCAGCAAACTCGTCCTGCACGCGGTGGACTCCCACACCGAGGGCATGCCCACCCGTGTCGTCACCGGCGGCATCGGCACGGTCCCCGGCGCCACCATGAACGAACGCCGCCTCCACTTCCGTGACCACCTCGACCACATCCGGCACCTGCTGATGGACGAACCGCGCGGCCACGCCGCGATGAGCGGGGCGATCCTGCAGCCGCCGACCCGCCCGGACGCCGACTACGGCGTGATCTACATCGAGGTCTCCGGCTACCTCCCGATGTGCGGGCACGGCACGATCGGCGTGGCGACCGTCCTCGTCGAGACCGGGATGGTCCCGGTGACCGAGCCCGTCACCACGGTCCGCCTCGACACCCCGGCCGGGCTGGTCGTCGCGGAGGTCGCCGTGAGCGGGGGCGCGGCGACCGCCGTGACCCTGCGCAACGTCCCCTCGTTCAGCGTCGCGCTGGACCGCAAGGCCGTCCTCGCCGACGGCCGCACGGTCACCTACGACCTCGCGTACGGGGGCAACTTCTACGCGATCCTGCCCCTGGACGCCTTCGGCCTGCCCTTCGACCGGTCCCGCAAGGACGACATCCTCGCCGCCGGCCTCGCGCTGATGGACGCGATCAACGCCGAGGAGCCGCCCGTCCACCCGGAGGACCCGACGATCCGCGGCTGCAAGCACGTCCAGTTGCTGGCGCCCGGCTCCACGGCGGTCCGCTCGCGGCACGCCATGGCCATCCACCCGGGCTGGTTCGACCGTTCGCCCTGCGGCACCGGTACGAGCGCGCGCATGGCGCAGCTGCACGCCCGCGGCGAACTGCCCCTGGACCAGGACTTCGTGAACGAGTCCTTCATCGGCACGCACTTCACCGGCCGGCTCACCGGCACCACCGAGGTGGCGGGCGTGCCCGCCGTGCTGCCGTCCGTCACGGGCCGCGCCTGGATCACCGGCACGGCCCAGTACCTGCTCGACCCGTCCGACCCGTTCCCCGCCGGATTCGTCCTCTAGCGCCCCGGACACCGATACTGGGCGCATACATGCCACGCCGCCAAGGAGGAGCCACCGCATGGCAGCGCACGACGGGCCCGCCCTGCCCGCCCTCGGCGGTCAGCGCACCGGCAGTTACCGCGAGCGCGTCGCGGACGCCCTGCGGGCGGCGCTGGTGGCGGGGGAACTGCGGCCCGGCGAGGTGCACTCGGTGCCCGCGCTGGCCGGCCGCTTCGGCATCTCCGCCACGCCCGTCCGCGA
This sequence comes from Streptomyces sp. NPDC005722, assembly GCF_040630935.1. Lineage (NCBI taxonomy): Bacteria > Bacillati > Actinomycetota > Actinomycetes > Kitasatosporales > Streptomycetaceae > Streptomyces > Streptomyces sp. NPDC005722. Next base: position 278,593 of record NZ_JBEXYN010000002.1, on the reverse strand, counting down.
GGCGCTGCTGGACCTGGCCAAGGAGGGGCTGCTCGACCCGGTGCCCAACAAGGGCTTCCGGGTGACCGCGGTCTCCGAGCGGCAGCTCGACGAGTACACCCACATCCGCTCCCTCATCGAGATCCCGACCGTCACCGGCCTCGCCTCCACCGCCGACGCCCCGGCGCTGGAGGCGCTGCGCCCGGCCGCCGAGCAGATCGTCGACGCCGCCGCGGCCGGCGACCTCATCGCCTACGTGGAGGCCGACCGCCGCTTCCACCTGGGGCTGCTCGCGCTCGCCGGCAACGAGCACCTGGTCGAGGTGGTCGGCGACCTGCGCAAGCGCTCCCGGCTGTACGGCCTCACGGCGCTCGCCGAACGCGGCCTGCTCCGCGCCTCCGCCGAGGAGCACCTGGAACTGCTGGACGCCCTGCTGGCCCGCGACGGCGCCGCCGTGCAGGCCGTCATGACCCGGCACCTCGGCCATGTCAGGGGCCTGTGGGCACGTTGACCGGCGGAGGCGGCCCGGGACCGTTCTTCGCCATGCGCACCGGGCCGGGGGAGCCGCGGGCCGAGGGTTTCGTGCCGCTGGCGGAGGTCCACGCCGGGCGGCCCTCGCCCGCGCTCACCGGGCGGGTGGCGGAGGTCGGCCGGCGGCTCGGCACGCGGGAGCGGCGCGTCGCCGCCTCGCTGGCCCACCAGGGGCTGGCCGCGCGGCTGTGGTCCGTCGCGCTCGGCCCGGCGGCGCTCACCGGCCGCATGCCCGACCTGTCCGGCGGACGCCTGTGGTGGCACCCCGGCCGGTCCGCCCCGGACGAACTGTGGCTGCCGGACGACGTCCCGCAGGTCCCCGCGGGCCGGCTGCGCGAGGACGTGCTCCTGGGGCACCTGGTGCCCCTCTGCGAGGCCGTGCACGCGGTGTCGGGCGTCGCGCCCGCACTGCTGTGGGGCAACACCGCCTCGGCCCTCGCCGGCACCCTGCGGGTGCTGCACTCCTGGTGCCTGGGGGAGGGTGCACGGCCTGACGCGGCCGCCCGCGCCGTCGCGCTGGCGGAGGAACTGACGGCGGATCCGCTGCTGCGCGAGGCCGGTGAACTCCGCCTCACCGGGCCTGGCGCGCCCGCCTACACCCGCCGCAGCTGCTGCCTGTACTACCGCGTGCCGGGCGGCGGGCTGTGCGGGGACTGCGCGCTGCGCTGAGCGCGGCCGGCCTCCGGTGGGCGCCGCGTGGAACTCCCGGTGACCAGGAACTCTTCACGTGGGCAGAGAAGTTGATGATGTGAAAAGCTGTCGTCAGCGGTGCCGGGTCAGGGCCCGGACGGCCGCCGAGAGGAGCGCAGCGTGATGGAGAACGGCTTCCGCGCCGAGGAGATCGACACCGGCAGGCCGCACCCCGCGCGGATCTACGACTACCTGCTGGGCGGCAAGGACAACTACGAGGTGGACCGCAAGGCCGCCGACGCACTCGCCGCCGCGGCGCCCGAGGTGAGGATCGGCGTCCGCGCCAACCGGGCCTTCATGCGCCGCGCCGTCCGGCACGTGGTGGAGAGCGGCGTCCGCCAGATCCTCGACATCGGCACCGGCCTCCCCACCTCGCCCAACGTGCACGAGATCGCCCAGGAGGCGGCGCCCGACGTCCGCATCGCGTACGTCGACAACGACCCGATCGTCAACACCCACGCCAACGCCCTGCTCAGCCGCTCGGGCGCCACCAGCGTCGTGCTCGGCGACCTGCGCGACCCCCGGGCCCTCCTGGAGCACCCCGACGTCCGCCGGGTCATCGACTTCGACCGGCCCGTCGCCCTCCTGCTCGTCGCCGTCCTCCACTTCCTCACCGACGAGGAGAAGCCCGCGGAGGTGGTCGCCACCCTGCGCGACGCGCTCCCGGCCGGCAGCTACCTGGTGCTCTCGCACGCCACCGGTGACTTCGCCGACCGCAGCGACGCCCAGGCCGTCTACAACAACGCCACCGCGAGCCTCAACCTGCGTCCGCACGCCGAGGTCGCGCGGTTCTTCGACGGCTTCGCACTCGAGGAGCCGGGCCTCGTCCAGGTCCCCTTCTGGCGCCCCGGCACCCCGGTCCCGCCGCGCTCCGGCGAGATCGGCTTCTACGGGGGCGTCGGCCGCCGCGTCTAGCGGGACCCGCCCGTTTCCTCAGGCGGGCCGGTCCAGCCGGGCCTTGAGGACCCGGGCCCGGGCCTGCTGGACCGTTCGCGCCTGGGAGGCGGCGAAGCGCAGCAGGCCGGGCGGCGTGCGCAGGCGCAGGGTGTCGGTGACGATGCTGCCGGCGCCGCAGCGCTCCATGGCGAAGCGGTAGCCCATGCGGATCCGGGCCGGGCTGCGGACCTCGCCGGAGATCTCGGCGGAGTGCGGCAGCCGGTCCGGGACGGCGACGAGCGTCACGCCGATGACGTTGTCGTGCCGCAGCAGACCCAGGAACCGGAACCGCTCCACGGCCGTGTAGTGCACGCTCCCGCCGCTGCGGTGCACGTCGCGCACGTCGACGAGGAGCGGCGACAGACCGATGTAGTGCGTCGGCTCGGCCAGGTGCGCGTAGACCTCCTCCGGGGGCGCGGCCACCCGGAAGGTGTGCTCCAGTTCGGTGGACGGCATCGCGGACCCCTTCTCGGCACGGCACCCGGCACGGGGATCCTCCCACCGGGGCGCGCGCCGCACACCGGCTTCCGGGACGGGAAAGCCGTCGGCCGGCCCTCCCGGAGGAGGAGGGCCGGCCGACGGGTGGCGCACGGTCCGGGCCCGGCGGTTCCCCGCTCCGGCCCGGGGCCGCATCAGATGTCGAAGTAGAGCTCGAACTCGTGCGGGTGCGGCCGCAGCGCGATCGGGGCGATCTCGTTGACCCGCTTGTAGTCGATCCAGGTCTCGATCAGGTCGGAGGTGAAGACACCGCCCTGGAGGAGGAACTCGTGGTCGGCCTCGAGGGACTCCAGGACCGCCGACAGCGAGGTCGGGACCTGCGGGACGCCCGCGTGCTCCTCGGGGGCCAGCTCGTACAGGTCCTTGTCGACGGGCTCGGCCGGCTCGATCTTGTTCTTGATGCCGTCGAGGCCGGCGAGCAGCAGCGCCGAGAAGGCCAGGTACGGGTTGCCGGAGGAGTCCGGGGCGCGGAACTCGATGCGCTTGGCCTTGGGGTTGGCACCCGTGATCGGGATGCGGATGGCCGCGGAGCGGTTGCGCTGCGAGTAGACCAGGTTGACCGGGGCCTCGAAGCCGGGCACCAGGCGGTGGTAGGAGTTCACCGTGGGGTTGGTGAAGGCCAGCAGCGCCGGGGCGTGCCGCAGGATGCCGCCGATGTAGTAGCGGGCGGTGTCCGACAGGCCCGCGTAGCCCTGCTCGTCGTAGAACAGCGGGGCGCCGTTGGTCCACAGCGACTGGTGGACGTGCATGCCGGAGCCGTTGTCGCCGAAGATCGGCTTGGGCATGAAGGTCGCGGTCTTGCCGGCCCGCCAGGCGACGTTCTTCACGATGTACTTGAAGAGCATCAGGTCGTCGGCCGCGGCGAGCAGCGTGTTGAACTTGTAGTTGATCTCGGCCTGGCCGGCGGTGCCCACCTCGTGGTGCTGGCGCTCGACCTGCAGGCCGGACTTCATCAGCTCCAGGGTGATCTCCGCGCGCAGGTCGGCGAAGTGGTCGACCGGCGGGACCGGGAAGTAGCCGCCCTTGTACTTGACCTTGTAGCCGCGGTTGTCCTGCTCCGCACCGCTGTTCCAGGCGCCGGCCTCGGAGTCGATGTGGTAGAAGGACTGGTTCGCGCTGGTCTCGAAGCGGACGCTGTCGAAGACGTAGAACTCGGCCTCGGGGCCGAAGTACGCGGTGTCGGCGATGCCGGAGGAGGCGAGGTAGGCCTCGGCCTTCTTCGCCACGTTCCGCGGGTCACGGCTGTACTGCTCGCCGGTGATCGGGTCGTGGATGAAGAAGTTGACGTTGAGCGTGGAGTCCTTGCGGAACGGGTCCAGCTTGGCCGTGGACAGGTCCGCGATCAGCGCCATGTCGGACTCGTGGATGGCCTGGAAGCCGCGGATCGAGGAGCCGTCGAACATCAGCTGCTCGTCCGGGTCGAAGGACTCGACCGGGACCGTGAAGTGCTGCATCACACCGGGCAGGTCGCAGAACCGGACGTCCACGAACTTGACGTCGTTGTCCGAGATGAACTTCTTCACCTCGTCGGCGTTTTGGAACGACATCCAACTCCTCCTTGGCCCGGCCCGGGAGGCCGGATTGCAGCTCATGGGTGCGACCAGTGCGGTGGCGCACGTTGGTGCCGACCATAGAGATCGGGCATTTCCCTCTCGTGACCCATTTGTTTCTTGCAGGTTAACCGAGCCGCCGCACGGGTGCCGGGTCGGACGCGGGCGCCCGGAGGCGGCGGGTTACCGTGGAGCGGTGGACAACAGGGATGTCATCGGATCGTGGATCGAGGGCCCGAAGGCCGCCGCGGAGCGGATGGGCGTCGACTTCGGCTACCGGGGGCAGCGCCTCGGGCTGCCCGAGCACGGCCCCGGCTCGATCGCCCCGGTCGGGCGGCGCATCGGGGCCCTCTTCATCGACTGGGGCCTGTGCGCGCTGATCGCGTACGGGCTGATCGCGCACCGGGACGCGGCCGCGGCCAATCCGTGGACCACCGTGGTCTTCGGCCTCATGAGCGTGCTGCTGCTCGGCACCGTCGGCACCACCCCGGGCAAGCGCCTGCTGGGGCTGCGGGTGGTGCGGCAGGACGGCGGGCGGCTCGGCCTCGGCGCCGCCGCGCTGCGGACGCTGCTGCTCCTGCTGGTCGTCCCGGCGGTGGTCTGGGACCGCGACACCCGCGGCATGCACGACCGGGCCGTGAAGGCGGTCCAGGTCCGGATGTGACCGAGGCGCACACGACGCGAAGTGCCCCGGACGAATCGCTTCGTCCGGGGCACTTCGCGTTCGGTTTCGTATGCGATCAGCGGCCCTTCGGCATGCGCATGCCCTTCGGCATCGGGCCCTTCGGCACCGGCATGTTGCTCATCAGGTCGCCGAGCGCCCGGAGCCGGTCGTTGACCTCGGTGACCTTGGGGCCGGGCAGGACGCGCGGCAGCTTCAGCAGCGTGGTGCGGATCTTCTTCAGCGGAACCTGACCCTCGTCGTTGCCCACGATGAAGTCGCTCACCGGGACGTCGACGACGATGCGCGCCATCTTCTTCTTCTCGGAGGCCAGCAGGCCCTTCACCCGGTTCGGGTTGCCCTCGCCCACCAGGACGATGCCGGCCTTGCCGACCGCGCGGTGCACCACGTCCTGGCTGCGGGTCATCGCCACCGCGGGCGTCACCGACCAGCCGCGGCCGACGTTGTCCAGGACCGCCGCGGCGGCGCCGGGCTGCCCGTCGAGCTGGCCGAACGCGGCCTTCTCGGCACGCCGTCCGAAGATGATCGCCATCGCCAGCAGGGCGAGCAGGAAGCCCAGGATGCCCGCGTAGATGGGGTGACCGATCAAGAAGCCGATGGCGAGGATGACACCGAAGGTGACGATTCCCACAGCCGCAAGGACGAGACCGACCTTGGAGTCGACCCGCCTGGTCATCTTGTACGTCTGGGCGATCTGCTTGAGGCGCCCAGGGTTGCTCTCGGATGTATCCCTCGCCATGCCGCACAGGATACGTGGCCCGCGCCGCCCCGGCCCCACCGGAGGGGGTCCGGTCTTCGCCCGGAGGCAACGGAGGGCCCGCAGGGGCCCCGGAGCGCTAGAGCACGTCGCCGTGCGAGGCCCGCGAGGAGACCAGGGCGTCCATCACGTGCTGGGCGTCGCGGCGGTCCTTGGCGCGCTTGCGGTCCTCCAGGACGGCGGTCCAGGCGTTGCGGCGGGCCGTCGCCTCGGCGCCCCGGAACAGGAGGTGCTCCACGGCGCGCAGCGCGCCGGCGGCGGCGCCGGGGATCGTGCTCTGGCGGTGGAGGTGTGCGGCCTGCATGGTGGTGTCCCCCTCAGGACGGCTCAGACGCGGTCGGATGTTCCGCTTATCCAGAGTCACCACATTGTGTTACCAGTCCGTGACCGGTCGGTCAAACCGTCGTGAAGCCCCGGCGGTGGCTTCGCGCCGTTCTCCGCGAGGGCGCCGCACGTCAGGGACGCGTCAGGGGCCCCGAGGGGGCCCCTGACGTGACGAACCGCACGTTGCGGCGGTGACCCGGAGGTCAGCGCAGCGTGATCAGACCGCCTGGGCGGCGACGACCTCGCCGCGCTCGCCGCGGCGCTCGACGGCCTGCTGGAAGAGGCGGCCGGCCCGGTACGAGGACCGCACGAGCGGGCCCGACATGACGCCGGCGAAGCCGATCTCCTCGGCCTCCTCCTTCAGCTCCACGAACTCGTGGGGCTTCACCCAGCGCTCGACCGGGTGGTGCCGCAGGCTCGGGCGCAGGTACTGGGTGATGGTGATCAGTTCGCAGCCCGCGTCGTGCAGGTCCTGCAACGCCTGGCTGACCTCCTCGCGCTCCTCGCCCATGCCGAGGATGAGGTTGGACTTGGTCACCAGACCCGCCTCGCGCGCCTTGGTGATGACCTCCAGCGAGCGCTCGTAACGGAAGCCCGGACGGATGCGCTTGAAGATCCGCGGCACCGTCTCCACGTTGTGGGCGAGCACCTCGGGACGGGCGCCGAAGACCTCGGCGAGCTGCTCGGGGACCGCGTTGAAGTCCGGAATCAGCAGCTCGACCTTGGTGCGGCCGGTGGCGCGGCCGGCGGTCATGGCGTGGATCTGCCGCACGGTCTCGGCGTACAGCCAGGCGCCGCCGTCCTCGAGGTCGTCGCGGGCGACGCCGGTGATCGTGGCGTAGTTGAGGTCCATGGTGACCACGGACTCGCCGACGCGGCGCGGCTCGTCACGGTCGAGCGCCTGCGGCTTGCCGGTGTCGATCTGGCAGAAGTCGCAGCGCCGGGTGCACTGGTCGCCGCCGATGAGGAAGGTGGCCTCGCGGTCCTCCCAGCACTCGAAGATGTTGGGGCAGCCCGCCTCCTGGCACACCGTGTGCAGGCCCTCGCGCTTCACCAGGCTGTGCAGCTCGGTGTACTCGGGACCCATCTTGGCCCGGGTCTTGATCCACTCGGGCTTGCGCTCGATGGGGGTCTGGCTGTTGCGGACCTCCAGACGCAGCATCTTGCGGCCTTCAGGCGCTACAGCAGACACGTCCGACTCCCTTGCGAGGCTTCGTTTCCTTGGTGAACATCAGCGTACGCCTGTGGATTCCGGGACGACCCGGGGGAGCGGCACGGCCGACTCCAGGACGCGGCGCAGGTGCTTCTCGATGACCGGGAGGACCTCGGCGACGGTGACCTCGCGGCCGAGCTCGTTGCTGAGCGAGGCCACACCGGCGTCCCGGATGCCGCACGGCACGATCCGGTCGAACCAGGTGTTGTCGGGGTTGCAGTTCAGCGCGAAGCCGTGCATGGTCACGCCCTTGGCGACGCGGATGCCGATGGCGCCGAGCTTGCGGTCCTCGCGGCGCTGGCCGGCGTTGGACGGCGCGTACTCGGGGCCGGAGAGGCGGGGGTCGAACTCCTCGTCGTGCAGCCGCGGGTCGAAGTCCAGAGTCAGCCCCGGGATCACCGGCGGCCGGTCCTCGATGGGGTCGCCCAGCACCCACACGCCGCTGCGGCCCTCCACCCGGGTGGTCTCCAGGCCGAACTCGGCGCACGCGTCGATCAGCGCCTCCTCCAGCCGGCGCACGTGCGCGACCACGTCCACCGGGCGCGGCAGTTTCAGGATCGGGTAGCCGACCAGCTGGCCCGGCCCGTGCCAGGTGATCTTGCCGCCGCGGTCGACGTCCACCACGGGGGTGCCGTCCAGCGGGCGCTCGCTGTCCTCGGTGCGGCGGCCCGCGGTGTAGACCGGCGGGTGCTCCAGCAGCAGGCACGTGTCGGGGATCTCGTCGGCGAAGCGCGCGGCGTGCACGCGGCGCTGTTCCTCCCACGCCTCCACGTACTCCACCGCGTCCTCGCCGAAGCCCAGGTGGACGAAGCGCAGGTCACTCACGGCCGCTCCCTTTGTGGTCCTTTGCGGCACCCCACCACGTGTCCGGAGCGCCTCAGCAACTGTACGTCCGGTGGGGCGGTGTCCTGCACGGGGCGGGGGCATTACCACCCGTCGAAGGGCAAAGGAAGCGTTCTACCGATATGTGGGTGCAGATTCACCCGATACGGCGAATGCGAGGCGCTCGAGTGGTGAGTGAGTCGATACAGAACGTTACATTCGCGCCGTTCTGCGGATGACCCGGCGGGCCGCGGACGGTGAACCGCCGCCCGCCCCGGACGCCCGCGACGCCGCGCACGCCCGAACACCCGCAACTCGTACGCCCGCACGCCCGGAAGGCAGGGGACCGCACCACTGATGTCCGACCGTTCCTCGCAGCGCCCCCCGAACCGTCAATTGGCCACCCTGATCGCCGAAGCCGGGTTCTCCAACGCCGGGCTCGCCCGGCGGGTGGACCAGCTCGGCATCGAGCACGGCCTGGACCTGCGGTACGACAAGACCTCCGTCACCCGGTGGTTGCGCGGCCAGCAGCCCCGGGGCACGACGCCCGCACTCATCGCCGAGGTCTTCACCCGGCGGCTCGGGCGGCGGCTGTCCGCCCACGACCTCGGCCTCGACGCCGTCGCCCCCGTCTACGCGGGGCTGGAGTACGCCTCCTCGCCCGAGGAGGCGGTGGAGATCGTCTCCGGGCTGTGGCGGAAGGACACCGGCAACCAGGCCGACCTCCGCAAGATCGCGTTCACCCCCGCGGGTCTGGTCGTCCCCAGCCGAGACTGGCTGATCGGCCGGGCCGACGACCGGGTGGGGCGGGGGCCCGAGCCGGGAACGGTCCCGTCCGGCGTCGCCGGTCCCGGCCACGGCGGCGCCCCGGGGGCCGCACGGCTGCCGGCGCAGCGGGCCGGCGGCGGCTCACGCGGGGCGCCCGCACCGGTCGCCGTCCCCGCGCCCACGGTGTTCGGCGGCAACGGCCAGCGGGTCGGCATGGGGGACATCGCCGCCCTGCGCTCCGTCGGCGAGCTCTTCCGCACCCTGGACAACGCCTACGGCGGCGGCCACGCGCGGCAGGCCCTCGTGCGCTACCTGGAGCACGAGGCCGAGCCCATGCTGCGTGGCGCCTACGGGGAGACCATGGGCCGCCGCCTGTTCGCCGCGGTCGCCGACCTCACCCGGCTCGCCGGGTGGACCTCGTACGACGTCGGCGCCCACGGCCTGGCCCAGCGGTACTTCGTGCAGGCCCTGCGGCTCGCACAGGCCGCCGGGGACCGGGTCTACGGGGGGTACGTCCTGGTCACGATGAGCCGCCAGGCGGTCTACCTCGGGCACGGCCGGGAGGCCGTCCAGCTGGCCCGGGTCGCCCAGCAGGGCGTCGGCAGTGGCGCCCCGCCGGTCGTGCAGGCGCTCTTCCACTCGGCGGAGGCACGCGGCCACGGGCTGCTCGGCGAGGTCCGCGCCTGCACGGCGGCCCTGGTGCGGGCCGAACGCGCCCTGGAGGCGGTCAGGAACGGCGACGACGTCCCGTCCTGGGCGCGCTTCTTCGACGAGGCCCAGCTCGCGGACGAGTTCGGCCACTGCCACCGCGACCTCGGGCAGTACCGCGCGGCCTCGCAGCACGCCGAGCGCTCCCTGCAACTGCGCGCCCACGGGTACGCCCGCAGCCGCGTCTTCTGCCGCACCGTGCTGGCCACCGCGCGGCTCGGCCTCGGCGAGGTCGACGCCGCCTGCGCCCTCGGCGCGGAGGCCATGCAGGCCGCCGTGGAGATGCGCTCGCTCCGCGCGCTCGAGTACGTCCGCGACTTCGGCCGGCGCCTCGACACCCACCGCGACGCCGCCCCCGTCCGCGCCTTCCACGACCGCGCGACGGCCCTGGGCGTCCCCGTCGGGTAGGCACCCGGAACGGCGGCAGGGGGGACGCCGCCGCTCCGGACGTCTCCTTGGGAGCCCGGCCCCGCGGGGCTCAGGCGGCCAGGGGTTCGGCCGGGGGCGCCGGGGGGAGGCCGACGTCCCGCAGGAGCCGCTGGGCGGCACGACGGCCGGACAGCAGGGCCCCCTGGACGGTGCTGGTGTCGCGGTGGTCGCCGCAGACGTAGAGGCCCTGCAGTATCCGCACCGGGCGGCGCAGGTCGTGCGGGGCCGTCATCGCGGGGAGCGCCTGCGCGTCGTGGTGGACGGCGAGCAGCTCCCACCCGCCCGTGGAGGTGCCGTAGAGCTCCGCGAGGTGGGCCCGGACGGCGATGTCGTCCGGGGCGGGGCCGGCGGCCGGGCCGAGCAGCACGGAGGTGACCAGGGCGCGGCCCACGGGGGCGCGGGAGGGGTCGACGAGGCTGGCCGGGAACGTGTGGGAGACGGGACCGCGCCGGTCCGCGTCGAGCACGAGCGCGGGCTGCTTCAGCGGCGCCGCCGGCGCGGCGTGGTGCAGGACCGTGACGCCGTGGAAGGCGGGCACCCGCAGCCCGGGCAGCAGTCCGGCCGCGGCGGCCGCCCCGGTGGCGACGACCACGGCCCGGCACGGGATCTCGTCGCCGCCCGCGGTGCGGACGCCGTTGGTCGCCGCGGCGACCGCCCGAACCCCGGTGCGGACCGTGCCGGGCGGCAGCGCGGCCGCCAGCGCCTGCGGCACCGTCGCCGCGCCGCCCGCCGGCAGGCACGTACGGCCGAGGGCGAAGCCGCGCAGGACCAGGTCGGCGACCCGGCTGGACGTCGTGAGGTCCGGGTCGCACAGCAGCGCGGACAGCAGCGGCCGCAGGTACCCGTCGAGTGTGCGGGGCGCGAAGCCGCGTGAGGCGAGGGCCGCGGCGGCCGTGGTCTCCGGGCGTTCCAGGAGGCGTTCGACGGGCGCGCCGGCGAGGCGGTTGAGGGCCGTCCGCAGCCGGGCCTTGTCCAGGGGCGAGCCGATCGGCGCGCGGGCGGCGGCGAGCGCCGCGCGCGGGTCGCCGACGCGGTAGCCGCGTCCGGCGGAGCGCACCAGGACGCCGGGCGAGAGCGGCCGCAGCTGCAGCCCCCGCAGTTCCGGGGTGCGGTCCAGCTCCGGGTAGGAGGTGTTGAGCAGTTGTGGACCCCGGTCGAGGAGGAAGCCGTCGACCTTCTCGGTGGCCATGCGGCCGCCGACCCGGTCCTCGGCCTCCAGCACGGTGACGGTGAGCCCCGCACCGGTGAGGTGACGCGCCGCGGAGAGACCGGCGAGGCCGGCCCCGATCACGCACACGTCCGTCTGTGAACCCGTAGAGCGTGCTGTAGAGAGCACGATGCCCCTCCCCGAGGTCGGCACGTTTCCCCGCGCGCGTCGGCTGGCGCTGGAACCGTCATGCCCACTCGCGCGCCAACTGATGCCGGAAAACGGCTGTGGGTGGCATTCAGTGCCTCTCTTCGGCCAGCGCGACGCGGATCGCCTCCTCGATCCCGGGGTGCGCGTGGGTGAACCCGGAGTCCAGCAGCACCCGCGGCACCGCGCGGGTGCTGCCCAGGATCTCGGAGGCGAACTCCCCGACGACGGTGCGCAGTACGGGCGCGGGGACCGCGAACAGCGTGGGCCGGCCCAGCACCCGCCCCATCGCCCGGGTCACCTCGGTGTTGGTCAGCGGCTCGGGCGCGCACAGGTTGACCGGCCCGGAGACGGACTCGGTGTCGACGATGTGGCGCAGCGCCGCGACCTGGTCGTGCAGGGAGATGAAGCTCCAGTACTGGCGCCCGTCGCCGAGCCGGCCGCCCAGGCCCGCCTTGAAGAGCGGGAAGAGCCGGCCCCACGCCCCGCCCCTGCCGGAGACGACCAGGCCGGTGCGGGAGAACGCGGTACGGATGCCGGCGTCACGGGCCGGCGCGGCGGCGGCCTCCCAGTCACGGCACACGGAGGGGAGGAAGCCGGTGCCCAGCGGCGCGCCCTCGTCGACCCGGCGGTCGCCGGTGTCGCCGTACGCGGTGATGCCGGAGCCGCTGACGAGCACCCGCGGCGGGGTGTCCAGCGAGGCGAGGGCGCGTACGAGGGTCCGCGTGCCCCGCACCCGGCTGTCGTGGATGGTCCGCTTGTACCCCTCCGTCCAGCGGTGGTCGCCGACCCCGGCGCCGGCGAGGTGGACGACGGCCTCCACGCCCACCAGCCCCGCGGTGTCGACGGTGCCCCCCTGCGGGTCCCAGCGCACCTCGTCCGGACCGGACGGCTCGCGCCGGACGAGGCGTACGACCTCGTGCCGGTCGGACAGCAAGGAGCGGACCAGGGCGGAGCCGATGAGGCCGGACGAGCCGGTGATGGCGATGCGCATGGGGACATCGTCGCGCGGAACGGCCCTTGCGGTGTGGGAAGGTGACACGCATGTCCGACATCCGTGTGCGCCCGGCAAGGCTCTCCGACGACCCCGCCCTCGTCCGTCTCGAGCGGGCGACCTGGTCGACCCTGCACGCGGTGCGGCCGCCGCGGGAGGAGAACGAGGACTTCTTCGGCGAGCGTTCGGGACCGGACGTGTTCCTGGTGGCGGAGACCGAGGGCCGTGTCGCCGGTTTCGTCGGGATGGTGCCGCCGACGCCGCTGGCCTCCAACGCCCATGTGCGCCAGATCCAGGGCCTGGCGGTGGACACCTGGGCGCGGGGCCGCGGGGTGGGGCTGGAACTCGTCCTGGCGGCCGTGTCGGACGCCCGCCGGCAGGGCGCGGTGCGCGTCACGCTGCGGGTGCTGGGCCACAACACCCCGGCCCGGCGGCTGTACGAGGCGGCCGGATTCAGCGTGGAGGGCGTCCTGCCGGGGGAGTTCCTGCTGGACGGCGTCTACGTGGACGACGTGTGCATGGGGCGCCGGGTCTGACGCGTCGCCGGGTCGTCGTCCTCGCGTCTCCCCGGATGCCGACGGGGCGGCCGGCGATGCGGGGCGGCCGGCGACACGGGGCGTACGGGGCCGGCTCAGCCGAAGCGCGCCCAGAGCCGGGGGAAGCGTTCCGCGACCGCGGCCGCGTTCTCGAAGTCGATGTAGACGCCCTCCGGCTCGGCGGGCTGCGCCGGCAGGTCCAGGTCCGGCAGCCGGACGCCGGTGAGCTGCTCGTACGCCTCGTCCGCCGCGTAGCCGAGGTCCTCGGCGTCACCGTCGACCTCCGGGTCGAACGAGTCGGTCATCTCCGCGAGGCTGTCGGGGTCGTGGACGGCCCCTTCGAAGACGTGCCGGCCCTGGCCGATGAGCCAGCACCGGAAGAAGTCGAACGCGTCGTCACCGGCGCCCCCCAGCATCAGGTCGGCGGCGCCCCACACGTCCCAGCGGTAGGCCCGGTTGAAACGGCTCTCGAAGTGCCGCGCGAAGTCGACGACGGACTCCGGGTCGAGCTGGGTCAGCCGTTCCACCAGCAGGTCGGCGTGCTCCTCCGGGTCGCCCCCCGCTGCCTCTCGCGTGCTGTCGACGATCTCCCAGAACTCCGTCTCGTCCATCACCGCTCCAGCATCCTGGCTGCGGCCCTCCGACGCACGCGGAACACGGCAGACGCGGCCCTCAGAAGTAGACGGCCGCCATGGCGCGGACGGCATCGGTCAGCCGCTCGCGCAGGGTCTCCGGGCCGAGCACCTCTGCGTCGGGGCCCAGGGACAGCAGTTGTTCGTAGGCGACGTCCTGGCCCTCGACGGGGAGCGTGACGGTGACCCGCCTCGTTGCGTCCGGCGGCCCGGCCGCGGCGAGGGCCTCGCGGGCGGCGGTGCGGTCGGTGACGTACGGCAGGCGCCGGGCGCCCTCGGGCGTCAGGCGCACGACGACCTCGTCGCGCAGCACCGAGCGGGCGAACTCGGCGGCGCGGGCCTCCCAGAACGCGGGCAGGTCGAACTCCGGGTCCCTGACGAAACGATCCTCCGTGGGCTCCGCCGCGGTGAACCGGTCCACCCGGTAGACCCGTACGTCCGCGCCGCAGCGCGCCACGGCGTACCAGACACCCGCCTTGAGCACGAGGCCGTACGGATCGAGCTCGCGCTCCACCTCCTGCGCCCCGCGCAGGTACCGGGCCCGCAGCCGGCGGTCCCCCCACACCGCCGCGGCGAGCGCCGGCAGCAGCCGTGGCGTCTCCGGTTCCTGCCACCAGCCCGGCGCGTCCAGGTGGAAGCGCTGGGCCGCCGAGCGCGGCGCGTCGCGCAGTTCGGGCAGCAGGGCGGCCGAGACCTTCAGGCGGGCCGAGGAACCGGCGTCGTGCAGGCCCATGGCCCGCAGCGCGGCGGGCACGCCGGACAGGAAGAGCGCCTCCGCCTCCGCACGGGCCAGCCCGGTCAGCCGGGTGCGGTAGCCGTCGACCAGGCGGTAGCCGCCGGCGCGTCCCCGCTCGGCGTAGACCGGCACCCCCGCCTCCGACAGGGCCAGCACGTCCCGGCCGACGGTGCGCTCGGACACCTCCAGGGCCCTGGCGAGTTCGGTCGCCGTCATCGACTCGCGGGACTGGAGCAGGAGGACGAGGTGGATCAGTCGTGCCGCACGCATACCCCGAGGCTATGCGGTCGCCCACGGCACCGGGACGGGGCCGGTCCGGGAGGTCCGGACCGGCCCCGCCGGGGCCCGCTGCGGCCGCGTCGTCGCGGGGGGAAGGACACCGCAGCGCGCAACCCGCCGGGGCGGCCGGGCCGGTGGGGGCGGTGGCGCCCCGGCGGGAGCAGGTGGCGGTGGCGGTGACGTGCCCGTCACCGTCCGGCCATCCGCCGTCGCCGCGGGGCGGGTTCACCGGAGTGCGGGTCCCCGCCCTGCCCCCGGGAGTACGTCCGCCGGGCCTGGACCGTTCAGTCGGACCCGGACCGTTCAGCCCGGCCCGGAACCGGCGGCGGACGGCGGGACCACGGGCGCGGAACGGCCGAGGCCCCAGCCCGGGAAGGGGCTGGGGCCTCGGCCGTCGTACGGTCCCGCGAGGACTCCGGTCGGTTACAGACCGAGGTCGCCCTCGAACTCGCCGGCCTCGAGACGGGCCTTGACGTCGTTGAGGTAGCGGGCGGCGTCCGCGCCGTCGACCAGCTGGTGGTCGTACGACAGGGTCAGGTACGCCACGTCGCGGATCGCGATGGTCTCACCCAGGTCCGGGTGGTTGATCACGACCGGGCGGCGCACGGTGGCGCCGATGCCCAGCTCGGCCACCTGCGGGAAGTTCACGATGATCGTGTCGAACAGCGCACCGCGCGAACCGGTGTTGCTGATCGTGAACGTGCCGCCGGACAGGTCGTCCGGGCTGATCTTCTTGTTGCGGACCTTGCCGGCCAGCTCGGCGGTCTTCTTGGCGATGCCGGCCAGGCTCAGGTCGCCGGCGCCCTTGATGACCGGGACCATCAGGCCCTGCTCCGAGTCCACCGCGATGCCGACGTTCTCGACGTCGTGGTAGGTGACGGTGCCGTCCTCGTTGATCTTGGCGTTGATGACCGGGTGGGCCTTCAGCGCCTCGGCGGCGGCCTTGACGAAGAACGGCATCGGCGAGAGCTTGACGCCCTCGCGGGCCAGGAAGGACTCCTTGGCCCGGGCCCGCAGCTTCATGATCCTGGTGACGTCCACCTCGACCACGGTCGACAGCTGCGCCTGGCTGTGCAGGGCCTTCATCATGTTCTCGGCGATGACCTTGCGGATGCGGGTCATCTTGACCGTCTGCCCGCGCAGCGCGGCGGCGGCGGCCGGCACCGTGACGCCCGCGGACGGGGCCGGGGCGGTCGGCGCGGCAGCGGCGGCCTTGGCGGCCTCGGCGGCGGCCAGGACGTCCTGCTTGCGGATGCGGCCACCGACACCGGTGCCCTTGACCGAGGCCAGGTCCACGCCGTTCTCGGCCGCGAGCTTGCGGACCAGCGGGGTCACGTACGCGCCCTCGTCGGTCGGCGCGGTCGCCGAGGGGGCGGCAGCGGCGGCCGGGGCCGGGGTGACCGGAGCCGGAGCGGCGGCCGGGGCGGGAGCCGGGGCCGGAACGACCGGAGCCGGAGCCGGAGCCGGGGCGGGCGCCGGGGCGGGCGCGGGAGCCGGGGCCGCAGGAGCGGCCGGGGCGGGCGCCGGAGCCGCGGCGGCCGGGGCCGGAGCGGGGGCGGCGGGAGCCGGGGCGGCGGCGGGCGCGGCACCGGCGGCACCGACGACGGCGAGCTTGGCGCCGACCTCGGCGGTCTCGTCCTCACCGACGAGGATCTCCAGCAGCGTGCCGGCGACCGGGGACGGGATCTCGGTGTCGACCTTGTCGGTGGAGACCTCGAGCAGCGGCTCGTCGGCCTCGACGCTCTCGCCGACCGCCTTGAGCCAGCGGGTGACGGTGCCCTCGGTGACGGACTCGCCCAGCGCCGGCAGCAGCACCGGGGTGCCCTCGGCACCGCCGGCCGGAGCCGCGGCGGGGGCCGGGGCCGGAGCCTGCGCGGCGGGGGCCGGGGCGGGGGCGGGAGCCTCCTGCACCGGAGCCGGCGCAGGTGCCTCGGCCGCGGCCGGGGCGGGGGCGGCAGCGGGGGCACCGGTGCCGTCGTCGATGACGGCCAGCTCGGCGCCGACCTCCACCGTCTCGTCCTCGGCCACCTTGATGGAGGAGAGGATGCCGGAGGCGGGCGCCGGGATCTCGGTGTCGACCTTGTCGGTCGACACCTCGAGCAGCGGCTCGTCGGCCTCGACGCGCTCACCCTCGGCCTTGAGCCAGCGGGTGACGGTGCCCTCGGACACGCTCTCGCCGAGCGCCGGCAGGGTTACGGAAACCGCCATGGTTTCGGTTGCTCCTAACGATCTGTGCGGATGGTTCTGCGTGTCCGTGTGTCAGTCGTGCGAGTGCAGCGGCTTGCCGGCCAGCGCGAGGTGGGCCTCGCCGAGGGCCTCGCTCTGCGTCGGGTGCGCGTGGATGAGCTGCGCGACCTCCGCGGGCAGGGCCTCCCAGTTGTAGACCAGCTGGGCCTCGCCGACCTGCTCGCCCATGCGGTCACCGACCATGTGGACGCCGACCACCGCACCGTCGCGGACCTGGACGAGCTTGATCTCGCCCGCGGTCTTGAGGATCTTGCTCTTGCCGTTGCCGGCCAGGTTGTACTTGAGGGTGACGACCTTGTCCGCGCCGTACAGCTCCTTGGCCTTGGCCTCGGAGATGCCCACGGAGGCGACCTCGGGGTGGCAGTACGTGACGCGCGGCACGCCGTCGTAGTCGATCGGCACGGTCTTCAGACCGGCCAGCCGCTCCGCGACGAGGATGCCCTCGGCGAAGCCGACGTGGGCCAGCTGCAGGGTCGGGACGAGGTCACCGACAGCGGAGATGGTGGGCACGTTGGTGCGCATGTACTCGTCGACGAGGACGTAGCCGCGGTCCATGGCGACCCCGGCCTCCTCGTAGCCCAGGCCCTGGGAGACCGGGCCGCGGCCGACGGCCACGAGCAGGACCTCGGCCTCGAACTCCTTGCCGTCGGCCAGGGTGACCTTGACGCCGCCGGCGGTGTACTCGGCCTTGGAGAAGAAGGTGCCGAGGTTGAACTTGATGCCCCGCTTGCGGAAGGCACGCTCCAGCAGCTTGGAGCTGTTCTCGTCCTCGGCCGGCACGAGGTGCGGCAGGCCCTCGACGATGGTGACGTCGGCGCCGAAGGACTTCCACGCCGAGGCGAACTCGACGCCGATGACACCGCCGCCGAGGATGATCGCCGACTTCGGCACGCGGTCCAGGACCAGCGCGTGGTCGGAGGAGATGATGCGGTCGCCGTCGATGGCGAGGCCCGGCAGCGACTTCGGCACGGAGCCGGTCGCCAGCAGGACGTGCCGGCCGGTGTAGCGCTGGCCGTTGACGTCCACGGAGGTCGGGGAGGAGAGCCGGCCCTCGCCGGTCACGTAGGTGACCTTGCGGGAGGCCACCAGGCCCTGCAGGCCCTTGTAGAGGCCCGAGATCACGTCGTCCTTGTACTTGTGGACCCCGGCGATGTCGATGCCCTCGAAAGTGGCCTTGACACCGAACTGCTCGGCCTCGCGGGCCTGGTCCGCGATCTCACCGGCGTGCAGCAGAGCCTTCGTGGGGATGCAGCCGCGGTGCAGGCAGGTGCCGCCGAGCTTGTCCTTCTCGATCAGGGCGACGTCCAGACCGAGCTGCGCCGCGCGCAGCGCTGCGGCGTAGCCGCCGCTACCGCCACCGAGGATCACTAGGTCGAAAACGGTGCTGGCGTCGTTCGCCACGTCACGTCCTCCATGCATGGATACGCCGGAGCCGGTCCGTCGTGACCGGGCGGCGGCTTTTGTTCGGCCGCTTCTGTTGAACGGGGCCCTGTCGTGCCGAGACAACATCTTCGCACCTGTTCGGGGCGGACGAGGCACCGGGCCGCTGTCTGAGACGTACGGAACGTCCCGGGCGGGTGCTACTCGCCGGTATCCCCTACGGAATACGGAGCGGTTGTGCTCTTTGCTCGCTCTTGGCGAACGCGTACGGCCCCGGATGCCATACCCGGGGCCGTACGGAATGTGCCGAGTCTTACACCGCGGTCAGAGCAGCTCGCCCTCGCCGGCCTTCTCGGCCAGGCGCACCAGGGTGCGGATCGCCGAGCCGGTGCCGCCCTTGGGGGTGTAGCCGAAGGGGCCGGACTCGTTGAACGCCGGGCCCGCGATGTCGACGTGGGCCCAGGTGATGCCCTCGCCGACGAACTCCTTCAGGAACAGGCCGGCCGCCAGGCCGCCGCCCATGCGCTCGCCCATGTTCGCGATGTCCGCGGTGGGGGAGTCCATCGCCTTGCGCAGGTCCGTGGGGAGCGGCATCGGCCAGGACTGCTCGCCGACCTCGGTCGCGGTCTCGTGCACGGCGGTGCGGAAGGCGTCGTCGTTGGCCATGACGCCGAAGATGCGGGTGCCGAGGGCCAGCACCATGGCGCCGGTCAGGGTCGCCACGTCGATGATCGCGTCGGGCTTCTCCTCCGAGGCGCGGGTGAGGGCGTCGGCCATCACCAGGCGGCCCTCGGCGTCGGTGTTGAGCACCTCGACGGTCTTGCCGCTGTACATCTTCAGCACGTCGCCGGGGCGGGCGGCGCTGCCCGAGGGCATGTTCTCGGCGAGCGCCAGCCAGCCGGTGACGTTGACGGGCAGGCCCAGGCGTGCGGCGGCGACCACGGTGGACAGCACGGCGGCGGCGCCGCTCATGTCGCACTTCATGGTCTCGTTGTGACCGGCCGGCTTCAGGGAGATGCCGCCCGAGTCGTAGGTGATGCCCTTGCCGACCAGCGCCAGGTGCTTGGCGCCCCGGCCCTTGGCGCCGGTGTAGGCGATCTTCACCAGGCGGGGCGGGTTCGCCGAGCCCTGGCCGACGCCCATGATGCCGCCGTAGCCGCCCTTGACCAGGGCCTTCTCGTCCAGCACCTCGATCTTGAGGCCGTGCTCCTTGGCGGCCTCCTGGGCGAACGCGGCGAAGGACTTCGGGTGGAGGTCGTTCGGCGGCATGTTGATCAGGTCGCGCGCCCGGTTGACCTCGGCCGCGACGACCGTGGCCCGCTCGGCGGCGGCCTTGACCGCCTTGTCCCGCGGCTTCGCCCCGACGAGCGCGACCTCGGCGAGCGGGGCCTTGCCGTTGGAGGACTGGTACGCGGTGTACACGTAGGCACCGAGCAGCGCGCCCTCGGCGACGGCCTGCGCGGCGTCCGCGTCCTGCACGGGGAGCGCGTAGGCGGCCTTCTTCGAGCCGGCGAGCGCGCGGGCGGCGGCGCCCGCGGCCTTGCGCAGCGCCTCGGTGTCGTAGGCGGCGCCGTCGGCGGGCGCCTCACCGAGCCCGACCGCCAGCACGACCGGGGACTTCAGGCCGTCCGGAGCGGGGAGCTTGGTCACCTCACCCTCAGCGCCCGAGGCGCCCAGTGTCTCGAGCGTCGCGGCGAGCCGGCCGGCGAAGGCCTGGTCCACCGACTCCGCCCCGGCGGCGACCTCGGGGCCCTTGGCGCCCTTGGTCACGCCGACGACGACGGCGTCAGCGCGCAGCGCTGCCGCGGAGGAGGTGCTGAGAGTCAGTGCAGTCACGGTGATGCGGATCCTGTTCCTTCGGGGGTCCAATACTTGACGCCGGACTCCGTCCGGCTCCCCTCGTGTCCCGACGCCGGGCGTCCTTCGCGGCACGGGACGGGGGTGCAGGACCGACCTTACGCTCACTGCTGTCACTTGCGACCACGACCTGCGCCCATGACGGCCAAGGCGCGGGTTTTCCCTATGGGAGCGCGCCCGCCGCGCACCCCCGGCGCGGCCCCGACCCCCGTCCGTACGGCGGGAGTCGGCGGATCCGCGACGCCCCGCGCGGTCGCCGTACGGCGCTCAGCCGAGGGTCAGCACCAGCAGCACGGTCGTCGCCGCGGTCTCGCACAACGCGCCGAGGACGTCACCGGTGACCCCGCCCAGGCGCCGGCGGCAGCGGCGCAGCAGCAGTTCCGCGGCGGCCGTGGCCGCCGCCGCGGCCGCCGCGCAGCGCACCGCGTCCGGCACGCCGTGGGCGGCCCCCGCGGCGGCGCAGACCGCCACCGTCACCGCGGCGAGCAGCCAGGCGGCACGGGCGGGGACGGCGCCCGCCACGGCCGCGCCGAGCCCGCCGGGCCGGGCCGCGGGCACACCCTCGCGGCAGGCCAGCGTCATCACGGCGCGCGAGGTGAGCCCGGCCAGGGCGGCGGCCACCGCGCCCCGGGTCCAGGACTGGCCGTACAGCCCGGCGAGCGCGGCGACCTGCGCCAGCAGCACCAGGACCAGGGTGAGCACGCCGAAGGGCCCGATGTCGGACTGCCGCATGATGCGCAGCGCGTCCTCGGCGGGCTTGCCGCTGCCCAGTCCGTCGGCGGTGTCGGCCAGCCCGTCCAGGTGCAGCCCCCGCGTCAGGGCGGCCGGAACGGCGACGCCCGCGACCGCGGCGAGCAGCGGACCCGCGCCGAAGAGCAGCAGCAGTCCGCCGGCGGCCGCCGCGCACAGGCCCACGACCAGTCCGGCCAGTGGCGCCCAGAGCATCCCCGCGTGGGCCGCGGGGCGGTCCCAGCGGCCGACCCGGACCCGCAGCACCGTCAGCGTGCCGAAGGCGAAGCGCAGTCCCTCGGCGGCCGTGGCGGCCGTGGCGGCGGTGGCGACCGTGGGGGCCGCGGCGGCGGGAGGAGCGGGTTCGGGCGCGGGGTCGGGCGCGGGGTCGGCGGTCATGGCGTGCAGGGTAACCGCCGGACCCGGACCGTATAGTGCCGCGTACGGGGCGAACCGGGAGCAATCGGCATGGGTGACTGGTGGTACCGCAACATCGTCGAGCCGGGAAAGCTGCCGCTGCTCCTCGCGCTGGCCGCGTTCGTACTGACCTTCCTGGTCACGCGGATGATCACCCGTCTC
This sequence comes from Streptomyces sp. NPDC005722, assembly GCF_040630935.1. Lineage (NCBI taxonomy): Bacteria > Bacillati > Actinomycetota > Actinomycetes > Kitasatosporales > Streptomycetaceae > Streptomyces > Streptomyces sp. NPDC005722. The sequence goes on along the minus strand of NZ_JBEXYN010000002.1, from coordinate 257,383 downwards.
ATCCGGGCGGGCAAGGGCCCCTTCCGCAACATCTCCTCCGGCGGCACCCACATCCACCACGTGGTGCCCGGGATCATCCTCATGACGATCGGCGGCTTCGGGGGCGTCGCCAGCTCCTCACGGGGCTTCGGCGCCGCCCTGTCCGCCGTTCTGTTCGGCGCCGGAGCGGGCCTGGTGCTCGACGAGTTCGCGCTGGTGCTCTACCTCGACGACGTGTACTGGAGCGATCGCGGCCGCAAGAGCGTCGAGGCCGTCGTCGTCACCTTCTCCGTCGTCCTGATGATGCTCTGCGGCCTGGTCCCCTTCGGCGTCGACTCGCTCACCCCGGACGAGCAGCAGAGCCGCGTCTCGGTGATCCTCACCATCGCCGTCAACTTCCTGTTCGTCCTGGCCGCCCTCATCAAGGGCAAGGTGCGCTCCGCCGTCGTCGGCGTCTTCGTGCCCTTCGTCGCCCTGTACGCCGCCCTGCGGCTGGCCCGCCCCGACTCGCTGTGGGCGGAACGGCTCTACCCCCGCCGTCCCCGTACCGCCCGGCGGGCCGAGGCCCGCGCCGCCCGCCACGACGCCCGCTGGTCGGGCCCGCTGCGGCGTGTCCAGGACTGGATCGGCGGCTTTACCGAACGCTGAGGCCCGGGCCCCGGAGGCAGACGCAGGCGAATGCCACCGGACAGCCCCACGACCAGGGCCGGTTGGTCCTCGGCGCGGAACGGCGCATCGATCCACCACCACCGGGAGAAGCACCCCGGCCCCGAACGCCCCCGCCCACGGGGGCCGAGGTGTCAGAAACGTTCCGGCAGCTCCGCCGACAGGGCGGCCGCGGCCTTCAGCAGGGGCAGCGCCAGCAGCGCTCCGGTGCCCTCACCCGCCGTCACCTTCTGGTCGAGCAGCGGCTCGATGGACAGCCGGTCCAGCGCCTTGACCTGGCCCGGCTCCCCGTTGGCCTGCCCGGCCAGCCACCAGTCCGGCGCCCGGAAGGCGATCCGCTGCGCGACCAGCGCGCACGCCGCCGACACCACGCCGTCCAGCACCACCGGCAGCTTCCGCACCGAGGCCTGCAGCAGGAAGCCGGTGATCGCCGCCATGTCCGCGCCGCCGACCGCAGCCAGCAGCTCCAGCTGGTCGCCGAGCACGGGCCGGGCCCGCCGCAACGCGTCGCGGATCGCCGCGCACTTGCGCATCCACGCGATGTCGTCGATGCCCGAACCGCGGCCGGTCACCACCGAGGCGTCCGTGCCGCACAGTGCCGCGATCAGCACGCCGGCCACCGTCGTGCCGCCGACGCTCAGGTCGCCGAGGAGCACCAGGTCCGTGCCGGAGTCCGCCTCCTCGTCCGCGACGGCCATACCGGCCCGGAACGCCGCCTCGGCCTCCTCGGCCGTCAGCGCGTCCTCCACGTCGATCCGGCCGGAACCGCGCCGTACGCGGTGCGCCGTCACGTCCGGGGGCAGGTCCTCGGCCGGGGCGTCCACGCCCACGTCCACCACCCGGACCGCCGCGCCGTACTGACGGGCCAGCACGTTGACCGGCGAGGCGCCGTCCAGGACCCGCCGCACCAGTTCCACCGCGGTGCCCTCGGGGCGGGCCGACACCTTCAGGGCCGCCACCCCGTGGTCCGCCGCGAAGAGCACCGTCTTGGGGTGCTCGACCGGGCGCACGGTCGCCGTGCCCTGGGCCGCCGACAGCCAGTCGGCGAGCTCGGCGAGCCCGCCGAGCGCGCTCGCCGGACGCACCAGCCGCTGCCAGCGGTCGCGTGCGTCACGGCGCACACCGGCGTCCGGACGCTCCACCAGGGTCGCGAAGTCATCAAGGTTCAGGCCGCTCACGGGGTCGAACACTACCGGTCCGCGGGGCCGCGCGCCGAGGTCAGCCCCGCAGTGCCAGCGCCTGCCCCGCGACCACCAGCACCACGTGCTCGGACTCCTCGGCCAGCGCGACGTTCAGCCGGCCCAGCTCGTCCCGGAACCGGCGCCCGCTGGCCGTGGCCGGGACGACCCCTGAGCCGACCTCGTTGCTGACCGCCACGACCGTCCTGCGGGTCGCCCGCCAGGCGGCGGTCAATTCCCCGACACGGCGGCGCAGTTCGCGCTCGCCGCCCTCCGCCCACTTCCCGTCGTCCCACGCGCCGAGCTCGTCCATGGTGTGCGTCAGCCACAGCGACATGCAGTCGATCAGCAGCGCGGGACCGTCCCCCTCGGCCAGCAGCGGCGGCAGGTCGCAGGTCTCGAGCGTCTGCCAGGACTGCGGGCGCCGCTCCCGGTGCAGGGCCACCCGTTCCGCCCACTCCGGGTCACCGCCCCGGGTCCCGCCGGTGGCCACGTACACCACCTCGGGGCAGGCCGACAGCCGCCGTTCCGCCTCCACCGACTTGCCCGACCGCGCCCCGCCCAGCACCAGCGTGCGGCGCGGCACGTCGGGCACGTCGCGGAGGTCGCCGACCGTCAGCGTCGTGCCGTCCGGCACCGCCCGTACGCCGAGCGCGGCCAGCCGGCGGCGCAGTTCCTGCCCCGGGTGGACGCGGTGGTCGAGGTGGACCGCGACGACGTCGGTGGTGCTCCCGACCGCGCCCGCCGCCCGCAGCCGGCCCAGCGCGTCCGGCCGGCCCAGCGCGTCCAGCAGCACCAGCCGGTACGGCTCCGCGGCCTCCGGCAGGCCCGCGGGGGCGCATTCCGGCGGCAGGTACAGCAGGCGCTCGCCCTCGGGGCCGGTCACCTCGTAACCGGAGCCGGGCGCGTCGACCGGCACCGCCCGCACCCGGTGCCCGGACAGCAGCGTGATCTCCTGCCCGGGCGCCAGCCGGCCCGGCGCGGGCAGTCCCGCCGGGATCTCCACGGCCGGGCCGTCGTGCGGGTGCGACAGCAGCACCTGGTGGACCCCGGCGAGCGAGTGGCCGGAGCGCGCCGCCGTGAGCGCGAGTCCCGGCGTCAGGTCGAGCAGCAGCACCCCGTCGACGAGCAGCGAGGTCGCCGCCCGCGCCTGGTCGCCCACGGCCGTCGCGCAGGCCGCGCAGGGGCAGCCGGGGAGGGGCAGGCCGTCCGGGCCCCCGGTGCCGAGGAGAGTCAGTTCCACGTGCAGATCCTCTCGCGTCCGCGCACGCTACGCTGCCGGACAGGCACCCCCAGGGACGAGGAGACGGACATGGCGTGGACGTGGCGTTTCGAGAAGACCGACGGCACGGAGGTCACCCCCGCGGTCGAGCCCGAGGAGTTCACCACGCAGGGGGACGCTGAGTCCTGGATCGGCGAGGTCTGGAAGGACCTCCTCCAGGGCGGCGCCGACCAGGTCCACCTCTTCGACGACGGCACGAAGATCTACGGCCCGATGAGCCTGCACGCCGAGGAGTAGGACCGTCAGGACCCGTGCCGCGGCGGCCGGGAGAGCCGGCCGCCGCACCGCCCCGCGCGCCGGGGGAGGGCCGGCGGGACGTCCCACGACCCCGCCCCCCGGCGCGCGGGGCGGTCCGCTACCCGAGCTGCCCCAGCGTGACCTTGACGGTCCTCTCGCCGCTGCCGCGCTGGAAGGTGACGTCCACCCGGTCGCCGGGGGCGTGCTGCACCAGGGCCTCGGACAGCGACTGCAGGGTGGTGATGTCGTCGCCCCCGACGCCGACGATGACGTCCCCGGCCCTGATGCCGGCCTTGTCCGCCGCCCCGCCCCGGGTGACCTCGACGACGCCGACCCCGGCGGGCTGGAAGTTCTCGTCGAGGACCGTCCGCCCGGTGATGCCCAGTGCCGCGCGGCCGGAGTCGACGACCTTGCCGTGCTTGACGATCTGGTCCGCGATGCGGGTGACGGTCGCCGCGGGGATGGCGAAGCCGATGCCGGGAGCGGAGGAGTCGCCCATGGTGGGGTTGACCGCGGCGAGCGTCGGGATGCCGATGACCTGGCCGGAGAGGTTGACCAGCGCGCCGCCGCTGTTGCCGGGGTTGATGGGGGCCGAGGTCTGCACCATGTCGGCCAGGGTGGCGCCGGTGCCGCCCTCGGCCCCGGTCTCGCTGACCGTACGGCCGACCGCGGAGACGATGCCCTGCGTGACGCTGCTGTTCAGGCCGAGCGGGCTGCCCATGGCGAGCACGATCTGCCCGACCTGGACGTCGTGGGAGCGCCCGAAGGACGCCGCGCGCAGGCCGTCCGGCGGGTCGTCGAGCTCGATGACGGCGAGGTCCTGCTCGGGGTAGGAGGCCACGAGCCGGCCCTTGTGGGGGGTGTCGCTGTTGGCGAGGGTGACCTCGAAGGTGTCGGAGCTGCCGACGACGTGGGCGTTGGTGACGATGTGGCCCTTGGTGTCGTAGACGATGCCGGAGCCCAGTCCCTCGGACGTGTTGATCTGGACGACGGACGGCAGCACCGCCTTGACGACCTGCTGGTACGAGTGCTCCAGATCACGGGCGGCGGCCCCCTCGGAGGCGGCGACGGGCGCGGGCGCCGAGGACGCCGCGCCGGGGGAGGGGTTGTCCTCCGTGCATCCGGCGGTCAGGCTCCCGCAGCACGCGACGGCCAGCAGCAGGGCCGCCGCCCGCAGCGCCGCCGCCGGCGGCCGCCATCGGTTCGGCTTCGAATCGCGCATGACCGAAGTGTCGCGTTCGCGGTGCCCCGTCCCCGGTATCCCGCCCCGGTCAGTTCCGTACGCCGCACAGATGCAGCAGTGCCGCGACGCCCCGGTAGGGGTCGGTGCGTCCGGCCAGCTCCTCGGCGGCCAGCAGCTCCTCCGGCGCGTCCACGGCGTCGTCCGGCGCCGTGTCGGTGAAGACCCGCACCCCGTACCAGGCGTGCAGCGGCGCGCCGATGGCGCTGAGCGTGGTCGTCAGGTCCGCGCGCCGGTCGGCGCGGGCCGGCAGCCCCAGCCGGTTGGTGTACGTGTCGCCGCCGAAGGCGGCCAGCGCGCCGGCCCAGTCGCCCTGCAGCGCGGGCCGCATCGCCAGGGCGTCGGCGTTGCGCACCAGCAGCGACAGCAGCCCGCCGGGGGCCAGCACCCGGGCGAGCCCGGCGACCATGGCGTCCGGCTCGGGCACGTACATCAGCACGCCGTGGCAGAGCACCACGTCGAAGCTGCCCGGCCCGAAGTGCCGGCCGGTCTCCCGGCCGTCGCCCTCGACGAGGGTGATGCGCTCGCGTATGCCCTCGGGCTCGGCGGCCACCGCCTCGCGCAGCACCTCCGCCATCCCCGGATCGGCCTCCAGACCGGTGACCAGGTGACCGGCGCGGGCCAGCCGCAGCGCCTGGGTGCCCTGGCCGGGGCCGACGTCGAGGATCCCGAGCCGCCGCCCCACGGGGAAGCGCGCCGTGATCTGCTCGTCGAGCTGGCGCCCGACCAGCTCCTGGCGCACGGTGTTCCGGAGTCCGCCCAGCCGGTCCAGCCAGGTTCCGGCGGCGCCGGCGAACCCGTCGTTCCCGCTCAGAGCTTGGTGCCGCGCTTGACCTGCGGCTTCGGCAGGCGCAGTCGGCGCATCTGGAGGGTCCGCATGAGGGCGTAGGCCACGGCGCCCTTGGTGGGCTTGTCCGGGAAGCGCTTCGCCAGCTCGCGCCGCAGCAGGAGACCGCTGACGGCCGAGTCCACGACGATCAGCACGATCACCACGAGCCACAGCAGCAGCGAGATGTTCTGCAGCGCCGGGTTCTTGAGCATGCTGAGCACGAGGATGACCACGGCCAGCGGCAGGAAGAACTCCGCCACCCGGAACCGCGAGTCCACGTAGTCACGGGCGAACTTGCGCACCGGGCCCTTGTCACGGGCGGGCAGGTAGCGCTCGTCCCCGTTCATCAGCGCCTCGCGCTGCTTGGAGAGGTCGGCGCGCCGGGCGTCGCGGGCCTGCTTGGTGGCGGCCTTGCGGTCGGTGGGCGTGGTCACCGCCTTGCGGCGCTGCGTCTGGGCATCGCTGCGCTTGGGGGTGGGGCGGCCCTTGGGAGCCTGCGGGTCGCGGGATTGCCGGTCCTCCACCACGGTGGTGGACGCGGCCTGCTCGGTTTGGGAACGACGTCGGAACACGACTCCAAGGTTACGTGCTCGCCGGCGGGACCCCCAGCCCCTCACCTACTCCCTGGGCCTGAGGTCATCGAACTGTGATCGTTCCTAAGGATGAGCGCATCCGCAACGGAACAGTGGGGTAATGGAACCAGGCCCCGTACTGTGGGGTCTGTAGAGGTGTGCTGGCGAGCTGAATGAAGGGGGCGCGCGAGGCCCATGAGCGGTGTCATGAAGCGGATGGGGATGATCTTCCGCGCGAAGGCCAACAAGGCCCTTGACCGGGCCGAGGATCCGCGCGAGACCCTCGACTACTCGTACCAGAAACAGCTGGAGCTGCTGCAGAAGGTGCGGCGGGGGGTCGCGGACGTCGCCACCTCGCGCAAGCGCCTGGAGCTGCAGCTGAACCAGCTGCAGCAGCAGTCCGCGAAGTACGAGGACCAGGGCCGCAAGGCGCTCGCCCTGGGCCGGGAGGACCTGGCCCGCGAGGCGCTCTCGCGCCGGGCCGCCCTCCAGCAGCAGGTCACCGACCTGGAGACGCAGCACCAGACGCTGCAGGGCGAGGAGGAGAAGCTCACCCTCGCCGCCCAGCGCCTGCAGGCCAAGGTGGACGCCTTCCGCACCAAGAAGGAGACCATCAAGGCCACCTACAGCGCGGCCAAGGCCCAGACGCAGATCGGCGAGGCCTTCTCCGGCATCTCCGAGGAGATGGGCGACGTCGGCCTGGCGATCCAGCGGGCCGAGGACAAGACCGAGCAGCTGCGCGCCCGGGCCGGTGCCCTGGACGAGCTGCTGGCCTCCGGCGCCCTCGACGACCCGACCGGGATCGCCAAGGACGACATCCAGGCCGAGCTCGACCGCCTCTCCGGCGGCAGCGACGTCGAGCTGGAGCTGCAGCGCATGAAGGCCGAGCTGGCCGGCGGTTCCCCGCAGCAGGCCATCGAGGGCGGACAGCAGCAGGGCCAGACCCAGTCCCAGCCCCAGGACCAGCCCCGGTTCGACAAGCAGTAGACACCCCCGAGGAGGGCGTCGTGATCGTACGGATCATGGGTGAGGGCCAGGTGACGGTGGACGAGGGCCACCTCGCCGAGCTCGACAAGCTCGACGACGAGCTCCTGGCGGAGATGGAGAGCGGTGACGAGGCCGGGTTCCGGCGCACGCTCACCGCGCTCCTCGACGCCGTCCGTCGGCTGGGCACGCCCCTGCCGGACGACTCCCTGGAACCGTCCGAGCTGATCCTGCCGGCCCCGGACGCCACCTTGGAGGAGGTCCGGGCGATGCTGAAGGACGAAGGCCTCATCCCCGGCTGACACCAGCGACCAGCGCACCGCGCACGTGCCCCGGCCCGGTACCGCACCGGACCGGGGCACGGCCGTCCGTGGGGACCCGTACCGTTGATGAGCGTGCAGCATCGATCCATGAGGGACCGGGCCCGTCTGTGGCCCCAGGCCCACCCCATCGCCCTCGACGCCGGGCTGGCGTTCGCCGTCCTGGCGGTGATCATCGGCAACATGTTCATCGGGCCGCACACCGAGCGGTACGACGCCTCGGTCCCCGACATCCTGCTGGCCGTCGTCGCCTCCGCCGCGCTGCTGCTGCGCCGGCGCAGCCCGCTGGGCGTCCTCGCCTTCACCGGCGCGGTCACCGTGGTCTACCTGCTCACCGCGACCGGCGAGGGTCGCGCCCCGGTGGCCGCCACGGTCGTCGTCGCGCTCTTCTCGGCCTCCACGCACACCGACCGCACCACCACCTTCCGGCTGGGCCTGGCGACCTGCCTGCTGCTGCCCGCGATCGCCATGCTCTTCGGGGCCCGGCCCTGGTACTCCGCAGAGAACATCGCCCTGTTCGCGTGGAGCGGCATGGCCGCGGCGGCCGGTGAGGCCACCCGCAGCCGGCGCGCCTACGTCGCCGCCGTCGAGGAGCGCGCGGAGCGGGCCGAGCGCACCCGGGAGGAGGAGGCCAAGCGCCGCGTCGCCGAGGAGCGCATGCGGATCGCCCGGGAGCTGCACGACGTGGTCGCCCACCACATCGCCCTGGTCAACGTGCAGGCCGGCGTCGCCGCCCACGTCATGGACAGCCGCCCCGACCAGGCGAAGCAGGCCCTCGCGCACGTCCGTGAGGCGAGCCGTTCCGCGCTGGACGAACTCCGCGCGACCGTGGGCCTGCTGCGGCAGTCGGGGGACCCCGCCGCCCCCATGGAACCGGCACCCGGCCTGGGCGTGCTGGACCAGCTCGTCGACGGCTTCCGCCGGGCCGGGTTGCCGGTGGAGGTCGTCGAGGAGGACCCCGGCACGCTCCCCGCGAGCGTGGACCTCACCGCGTACCGGGTCATCCAGGAGTCGCTCACCAACGTCCACAAGCACGCCGGCCCCGGCGCCCGGGCCGAGATCCGCATCGCGCGCGGCACCGGGACGCTGGAGGTCACCGTCGTCGACCGCGGCGGCCGCCCGCAGGCCCCGGGCGCCGCGGGCGGCGGTCACGGCCTGATCGGCATGCGCGAGCGCGCCGCGGCCCTCGGCGGCACCTGTGAGGCCGGGCCCGGCGCGCAGGGCGGCTTCCGCGTCCACGCCCGGCTGCCGCTCGCGGTGCCGGGCCGGCCGGCCGGCCCGCACGGGGATGGGAGAATCCCGGCATGATCAGGGTGCTGCTCGCGGACGACCAGGCGCTGCTGCGGGGCGCGTTCCGCGTCCTCGTGGAGTCCGAGCCGGACATGGAGGTCGTGGGCGAGGCCTCGGACGGCGCCGAGGCCGTCGCGCTGGCCCGCGGCACCCGGGCGGACGTCGTCCTGATGGACATCCGCATGCCCGGCACCGACGGCCTCGCCGCCACCCGCGAGATCACCTCCGCCGAGGACCTGACCGGCGTGGCCGTCCTCGTCCTGACCACCTTCGAGGCCGACGAGTACGTCGCGCAGGCGATCCGCGCCGGCGCCGCCGGCTTCCTCGGCAAGGGCGCCGAGCCCGACGAGCTGCTCGCGGCGATCCGCACCGTCGCCGGGGGCGACGCGCTGCTGTCCCCGTCCGCGACCAAGAGCCTGATCGCCCAGTTCCTGGCGCAGAGCGGCGGGCAGCGCCCGCTGCCGGGGGAGGGCGGATCCGCGGGCCCGGACCTGGACGCGCTGACGGCGCGCGAGCGCGAGGTGCTGGTCGAGGTGGCGATGGGGCTGCCGAACGACGAGATCGCCGAGCGCCTCGGGGTGAGCCCGCTCACCGTCAAGACGCACGTGAACCGCACCATGGCCAAACTCGGCGCCCGCGACCGCGCGCAGCTGGTCGTCGCCGCGTACGAGTCGGGTCTGGTGCGCGCCGCCCCACGCTGAGTACGACCGGCGCGTACCGCATCCGCAGTACGCCCCCGTGAGCAATCACGACCTCGGGCTGAGGAAACCACCCTCCGCGGCAGGAGAAAGTGGCGTGGGCTGACAAAAGTCCGCAACCCGAGACCATCCGAGCACTCTGAGCACAGAGAAGAGACCGCACCACGATGTCCTGGCTGTCCCGAATCAGCCTTGCCCAGCGCAGCCTGGTCGCGCTGATGGCGGTGGTCGCCATCGGCTTCGGCGCCATCGCGATACCGTCCCTCAAGCAGCAGTTGTTCCCCTCCATCGACCTGCCCTTGGTGTCGGTGATCACGACCTACCCCGGCGCGTCCCCCGACGTCGTCGAGAAGCAGGTCGTCGAGCCGATCGAGAACGGCGTCAAGGGCGTCGACGGCATCACCGGCATCACGTCCACGGCCAGCGAGGGCGCCGCCGTGATCATGGCCCAGTTCGACTACGGCAACGACAGCGACAAGCTGGTGGCCAACGTCCAGCAGGCCGTGAACCGCGTCTCCTCGCGGCTGCCGCAGGACGCCGACCCGCAGGTCATCGCCGGCTCGACGGACGACATCCCGACCGTCGTCCTCGCCGCCACCTCCACCGGTCTGGACCAGCAGGCACTCGCCGACGCGCTCGACCGCTCGGTCGTCCCGGTGCTGCAGGACATCGACGGCGCCGGTCAGGTGACCGTCACCGGCGTCCAGGACCGGATCGTCACCGTCACGCCCGACGACAAGAAGCTCGCCGCCCGCAAGCTCGGCGCCACCGCCCTCGTGCAGGCGCTGCAGGCAGGCGGCCACGCCGTCCCGGCCGGCTCCTTCGACGACGGCGGCAAGAGCCGCACCGTCCAGGTCGGCGGCGAGTACGCCTCGGTGCGGGAGATCGAGGACCTGCGGATCCCCACGGCCTCCAAGCCCGTGCGCCTCGGGGACGTCGCCACCGTCGCGGAGCGCCCCGACGCCGCCGACTCCATCACCCGGACCGACGGCAGGCCCAGCCTCGGCGTCGCCGTCACCATGGACCAGGACGGCAGCGCCGTCGCGATCTCCTCGGCCGTCAAGGACAAGCTCGCCGACCTCGAGCGCGACCTCGGCGAGGGCGGCAAGCTCACCGTCGTCAGCGACCAGGGCCCCGCGGTCTCCAAGTCGATCCACGGACTGACCATCGAGGGCCTGCTCGGTCTGCTCTTCGCGGTCGTGGTCATCCTGGTCTTCCTGGCGTCGCTGCGCTCGACCCTGGTGACCGCGGTCTCCATCCCGCTCTCCGTCGTGCTGACGCTGATCGTGCTGTGGACCCGTGGCCTGTCGCTGAACGTGCTGACCCTGGGCGCGCTGACCATCGCCATCGGCCGGGTCGTCGACGACTCGATCGTGGTGCTGGAGAACATCAAGCGGCACCTCGCCTACGGCGAGGAGAAGCAACCCGCGATCATCGCCGCGGTGCGCGAGGTGGCCGGTGCCGTCACCGCCTCCACCCTCACCACGGTCGCCGTCTTCCTGCCGATCGGTCTGGTCGGCGGCTTGGTCGGTGCGCTGTTCGGCTCCTTCTCGCTGACCGTGGCGGCGGCGCTGCTGTCCTCGCTGCTGGTGTCGCTGACGATCGTCCCGGTCCTGTCGTACTGGTTCCTCAAGCCGCCGGCCGATGCGGGCCGGACCACGCCGGAGGAGATCCGGCGCCGCGCCGAGGAGGAGGAGTCCCGCGGCGCCCTGCAGCGGCTGTACGTGCCGGTGCTGCGCTTCGCCACCCGCCGCCGGCTGACCAGTGTCCTCATCGCCGTCGCGGTCCTGCTCGTCACCGTCGGACTCGCTCCGTTGCTGAAGACGAACCTCTTCGAGCCCGGCGCCCAGGACACCCTGACTCTCAAGCAGGAACTCCCGCCGGGTACCAGCCTGTCCGCTTCCGACGAGGCGGCCCGCAAGGTCGAGAAGCTGCTCGAGGGCATCGACCAGGTCCAGGACTATCAGGTCACGGTCGGATCCTCCGGCTTCCTGGCGGCCTTCGGCGGCGGCACCGGCGCCAACCAGGCGAGCTTCCAGGTGAAGCTGAAGAATGCGGACGACAGTGATGTCGTCCTCGACGAGATCCGGACGGGCCTGAAGAAGCTCGATGGCGTCGGCACGACCTCGGTCTCCGCCGGCGGCGGCTTCGGCAACCAGAACCTGTCGGTCGTCGTCAAGGCTGCGGACGCCGGCACCCTGGCCAAGGCCAGTGCCGAGGTGCGTGACGCCGTGGCCGATCTGGACGACGTCACAGACGTCACCAGCGACCTCGCGCAGAGCGTGCCCAGGATCGAGGTCCACGCCAAGCAGGCCGAGGCCGCCAAGTACGGTCTCAACGACGCCGCCATCGGTGCCGCCGTCACCCAGGCCGTGCGCGGTACGACCGTCGGAAGCGCTGTGCTGGACGACACCGAGCGCGACGTGCGGGTGGTCTCCGGTCAGAAGGCCGGTACGGTCGCCGAGCTCACGGCCCTCACCATCCCCACCCCGGTGGGACCGGTGAAGCTCGGCAAGGTCGCCGAGGTCGTCGAGGCCCCCGGTCCGGTGCAGAAGACCCGGATCGACGGCGCCCGCGCCGCGACGATCACGGCGAAACCGACCGGTGACAATACCGGTGCGGTGAACGATGCCCTGACGAAGAAGATCGACGACCTCGATCTCCCCAAGGGCGCCACCGTCGAGATCGGCGGTGTCTCCTCGGACCAGGACGAGGCCAACGCGAGCCTGGCGCTGGCGATGCTCGCCGCCGTCGCCATCGTCTTCATGCTGCTGGTGGGCACCTTCCGCAGCCTGATCCAGCCGCTGGTGCTGCTGGTGTCCATCCCGTTCGCCTCGACCGGCGCGATCGGCCTGCTGCTCGTCACCGGCACCCCGCTGGGCGTGCCGGCGCTGATCGGCATGCTGATGCTCATCGGCATCGTCGTGACCAACGCGATCGTGCTGATGGACCTCATCAACCAGTACCGCGCGCAGGGTTACGGCGTGGTGGAGGCGGTCATCGAGGGTGGCCGGCACCGTCTGCGGCCGATCCTGATGACCGCGCTGGCGACCATCTTCGCGCTGCTGCCGATGGCCCTCGGGGTCACCGGCGAGGGCGGCTTCATCGCCCAGCCGCTCGCCGTGGTCGTCATCGGCGGTCTGCTGACGTCGACGCTGCTCACGCTGCTGCTCGTGCCGACCCTCTACACGATGGTCGAGCTCCGCAAGGAGCGGCGGGCCAAGCGCAAGGCGCTCAAGGGGGCCGCACAGCCGGGCGGTTCCGGCGCGGGCGAGGCCGAGCCGACGCCCGAGCTGACCAAGGTCTGACACCTGTGAGCAGGGCCTGACGACGAAGGGGCCAGGGGCGAACGCCCCTGGCCCCTTCGTCCGTCGCGGCCGTGTACGGCTCTCAGAGGAAGAAGCCCGAGGGGATGTACGGCTGCGGGGGCCGCATTCCGCGCAGGCAGACCCAGCCGGACGTGGTGAGTTCCAGACCCGCCGTCAGGCCGACGTCCACCGCCCACTGCTGTTCGGCCGTCAGGTGGGGGACCTTCGCCGGGGTGTCCTCCGGCAGGCTCAGCAGCGCGGCGGTCAGCAGCCGGGACGCCAGCCGGCGCGAGGTCGCGGCCAGCAGCCGTACGTGGCCGTCCCGGTCGACGTAGCAGTAGCCGCTGCCGGCGAGGTCGTCCACGACCAACAGGGGGCACTCGGTCAGCAGTTGGTCGTGGTCGGAGCCGTGCGCGCCGCCCCGGGTGCGCCGGTCCACGGAGTCCATCAGGTCGCGGTGCTTGGCCGAGCCCTCGTGCACCGCCCCGTCCGGCGCCGGCAGATCACCCTTGCGGACCGCGCCCTCCAGGCGCATCGCCGGGTGCAGCGCGAAGCCCGCCCGGCGGTAGGTCGCCGCCGCCCGCGGGTCGGGGGAGCTGCAGATGATGCCGCGCAGGCAGCCGCGCCCGTACGCCATCGCGGCGGCGAGCAGTTCGCGCCCGACCCCCTGCCGCTGCGCCGAGGGCAGCACCGCGAACAGCGAGAGCCCCCACGTCCCCTCGCGGCGCGTCGACATGGAGACGCCCAGCGGCATGCCGGACGTCTCGTCGAGGGCCAGCCAGCAGCCACCGGGGTCGGTACGCGCGACGTACCGGTTGCGCCGCCGCAGCAGGGCGGCCCGCTCCGGGGGCGTCTCCTGGTGAGGGCCGCCGCCGGGCAGGGCGCCCGAGGCGCCGAAGGCGGCGGCCGCCACGACCGCCACCGCTTCGGCGTCCTCGTCGGAGTCACGGAGGGGACGCAGGATCATGCGCCCATCCTGCCCCTACGGCAGGGCGAGCATCCGCTCAAGCGCCAGCTTCGCGAAGTGCTCGGTGTCCCGGTCGACTTGGATGCGGTTGACGACCTTGCCGTCGGCCAGCGACTCCAGCGCCCACACCAGGTGCGGCAGGTCGATCCGGTTCATGGTCGAGCAGAAGCAGACGGTCTTGTCGAGGAAGACGATCTGCTTGTCCGGGTGCGCCTTGGCCAGCCGGCGCACCAGGTTGAGCTCGGTGCCGATGGCCCAGGAGGAACCGGCCGGGGCCGCCTCCAGGGCCTTGATGATGTACTCGGTCGAACCGACGTGGTCGGCCGCGGTGACGACCTCGTGCTTGCACTCGGGGTGCACCAGGACGTTGACGCCGGGGATGCGGGCCCGCACGTCCTCCACCGACTCCAGCGAGAAGCGGCCGTGCACCGAGCAGTGGCCGCGCCACAGGATCATCTTCGCGTCGCGCAGCTGCTCGGGGGTGAGCCCGCCGTTCGGCTTGTGCGGGTTGTAGAGGACGCAGTCCTCCAGGGAGAAGCCCATCTCCCGCACCGCGGTGTTGCGGCCGAGGTGCTGGTCGGGGAGGAAGAGCACCTTCTCGCCCTGCTGGAAGGCCCACTCCAGGGCGCGCTCGGCGTTGCTGGAGGTGCAGATGGTGCCGCCGTGCCGGCCCGTGAAGGCCTTGATGTCGGCGGAGGAGTTCATGTAGGAGACGGGCACGGTGACGTCGGCGACGCCGGCCTCGGTGAGCACGTCCCAACACTCGGCGACCTGCTCGGCCGTGGCCATGTCGGCCATGGAGCAGCCCGCCGCCAGGTCGGGGAGGATCACCTGCTGGGCGTCGGAGGTCAGGATGTCCGCGGACTCGGCCATGAAGTGCACACCGCAGAAGACGATGTACTCGGCCTCGGGGCGGGCGGCGGCGTCACGGGCCAGCTTGAAGGAGTCGCCGGTGACGTCGGCGAACTGGATGACCTCGTCGCGCTGGTAGTGGTGCCCGAGGACGAAGACCTTCTCGCCGAGCTTGGCCTTCGCGGCGCGGGCGCGCTCCACCAGGTCCGGGTCCGAGGCGGCGGGCAGGTCGCCGGGACAGTCGACGCCGCGCTCGCTGCGCGGGTCGGACTCGCGGCCCAGGAGGAGCAGGGCGAGCGGGGTCGGCTGGACGTCCAGCGGTTCGGATGTGGTGGTCACGGGCCCGGAGCCCTTTCTCTGCGGAACTGCGGCTCAACCTTTTCGTCGGTTTGACGCTATCTATCATAACCCGTTCGCGTCAGAATGACGATGGCCCTCGCGTCAGTGTGACGCATTACCCGTAAGGGGCCCGGTGTGCGAGCATGGATGGCGCGCATAAGCATCGGACCCCGGAGGAATGAATCCGGGAAGCCACCGGTTCACCGTTGTGGCAGCATCCGTACAACCCGGGAGTGGATCAGATGACGGTTCAGGACGAGACCAGCCAGAGCGAGGGCATCATCCTGTCCGACGCGGCGGCCTCCAAGGTCAAGAACCTGCTCGAGCAGGAGGGCCGCGACGACCTCGCGCTGCGCGTCGCCGTCCAGCCGGGCGGTTGCTCCGGCCTGCGCTACCAGCTGTTCTTCGACGAGCGTTCGCTCGACGGTGACGTCGTGAAGGACTTCGGCGGTGTGAAGGTGGTCACCGACCGCATGAGCGCCCCGTACCTGGGCGGCGCCTCCATCGACTTCGTCGACACGATCGAGAAGCAGGGCTTCACGATCGACAACCCGAACGCCACGGGCTCCTGCGCCTGCGGCGACTCGTTCCACTGAACCCCGCGCGAAGGCGGCGGGCACCCAGGGTGCCCGCCGCCTTCGGCATGTCCTGACGCCCCCAGCGGGCGGCCCGCCGGCTACGTGCGCGGCACCATGCTGCCGTCGGAGAGGTCGACGACCTTCCGGTCACCCAGCGGCGTGTCGAGCCGGACGGTCCGGGAGAACCGCTCGGCGATCATGATGCAGGCCTTCCCGGGGTCCTTCTGCACCACCGTGACCTTCACCTCCACCACCGCACCCGACTCGTCGGCCGACGCCGTGTAGCCGCTGCACACCCCGCCCCAGAAGCGCAGCGTCAGCTCCGTGCCCTCGGCGCGGTAGGACTCCACCTTCGCCGTCGAGGCAGCCGGCGCCGCCGTCCCCGTGGGCGCGGGGGACGCCTCCCCGCCCCGTACGTACGCCGGGTCCACCGCGGGCCGGGCCAGCACCGACGGCCGCCGCACGCCCTCCTGCGCCACCTCGAAGAGCCAGGACGGCACCAGCGCCTGCCGTCCCGCCACGAACTGCGCCGACAGCCCGAACTCGGCCTTGCGCACCTCCAGCTGCCGGTCCGCGGTCGGCACGCAGGGGAGCACCTTCGGCAGCAGCGGGTCGTCGCCGGGCCCGCGGGAGGGCTTCGGCACCACGGTCGGGCAGTCGCCGAGCCCCAGGTCACCGCCGGTGCCGGGACGTTTCAGCGCCTTCAGCGCCTCCTCGGCCGACCCCACCGGATAGGTGTCACCCCTGGTCAGCGGCGCCATCATGCCGTACCCGGTGACCAGCAGCCCGTCGGAGGCGACCTGCAGCGCCGTCCGCCAGCCGTGCGTCGGCAGCCCCGCCACCCGCGGGTCCGCGGTGACCGTGCGCAGCACGCCCGAGACCTCGCTCGCGTCGGTCCGCGCGTCCTTCAGCCCCAGTGCCGCGAGGACCGGCGCCGCCCTGCGCAGCGCCTCCGCCGCCGGCACCGCGAGGTCGTCCCGCGCGGGGGCGCGGCCCTTGCGGGGCTTGCCGCCGTAGTACGAGTAGGACCAGGTGCCCGGCGCGTCCTTGTTCACCCGGAGCACGGGGCCGCCGCCGTCGGGCGTGCCGCCCGCCTTCCAGGCGCCGTGGTCGGACTTCACCGTGCCGGGCACGCCCAGGGCGCGCGCCAGCCGTTCCACCGCGGCACGCGGGACGCTGCCCGGGCGCTGTACGGCGGCGGAGGAAGGGCCCCGGGGCAGATCGCCCCGGACGGTGAGTTCGGCGCCGGTACCGCCGGTGGAGCCGTCGAGCCGCAGCGGCTCCGGGGAACCGTCCCCGTTGGCGCCCGAGGCGTGCGGGACACCGTCCCGGGTGTCCGACGAGGCCCAGTAGGCGCCGCCGCCTCCGGCGGCCAGCACCGCGACGGCGACCGCCGACATCACCCACGGTGACCTGGGCCTGCGGCGCGGTCGCGTCGGCTCGCTCTCCACGATGGCTCCTTCGGCTCCGCGCAGCTGCGCACAGCTGCCGACGTCCCGGTCCTTCGACCGGGGGACGCCACTTGGACGGGCCGGAGCGCCTCGCGGTTCCGATCAGTCGCCGTACTCGGCCATGCCCTCGACGACGTGCGAGGACGCGGCCGGCACCGTGATCCCGTGCAGACTCGCCGGGCTGACCCGCGCGGACTCGCTCTCCGCGGGGACCTCCCAGTGCGCGGCCATCTTGCGGCAGTCACCGATCAGCTCGGCGAGCGACTCGGGGTCGTCGAGGGGCGCGGTGGGAAGAGGAGTGGTCATAGACACGACCATAGGTACCCGGCGTCACGGGAGAAAGCCCTACTATCGGGTAGTTTCGCCATGTCGGCGCCCACCGGTCCAGCCGGTAGCGTGGACAGGTACCGTCCGCCGTCCGCCTCCGCAGGAGCATCCCAGCCGTGCGTATCGCAGTCACCGGCTCCATCGCCACCGACCACCTGATGACCTTCCCCGGCCGATTCGCCGACCAGCTCGTCGCGGATCAGCTGCACACGGTCTCCCTCTCCTTCCTGGTCGACACGCTCGACGTCCGCCGCGGTGGCGTCGGTGCGAACATCTGTTTCGGGATGGGCCAGCTGGGTGTCCGGCCCGTCCTCGTCGGCGCCGCGGGCTCCGACTTCGACGAGTACCGCTCCTGGCTCGACCGGCACGGTGTCGACACGGCCTCCGTCCGCATCTCCGAGGTGCTGCACACCGCGCGCTTCGTCTGCACCACGGACGCCGACCACAACCAGATCGGCTCCTTCTACACCGGCGCCATGAGCGAGGCGCGCCTCATCGAGCTGCACTCGGTCGCCGCCCGCGTCGGCGGCCTCGACCTCGTGCTCATCGGCGCCGACGACCCCGAGGCGATGCTCCGCCACACCGAGGAGTGCCGCTCCCGCGGCATCCCGTGGGCTGCGGACTTCTCGCAGCAGATCGCCCGCATGAACGGCGACGAGATCCGGATACTGCTGGACGGCGCGGCCTACCTCTTCTCCAACGAGTACGAGAAGGGCCTCATCGAGTCCAAGACCGGCTGGACGGACGAGGAGATCCTCGGCCGGGTCGGCACCCGCGTCACCACGCTGGGCTCGCGCGGCGTCCGCATCGAGCGGGCCGGCGAGGAGCCGATCGTCGTGGGCTGCGCGGAGGAGGACGCCAAGGTCGACCCCACCGGCGTCGGAGACGCCTTCCGCGCCGGCTTCCTCTCCGGCCTCGCCTGGGGCGTCGACGCGGAGCGCGCGGCGCAGGTCGGCTGCATGCTGGCGACGCTGGTCATCGAGACCCTCGGCACGCAGGAGTACCAGCTGCGCCGGGCGCACTTCATGGACCGCTTCACCAAGGCCTACGGCGACGACGCCGCCGAGGAAGTCCGCACCCACCTGCACTGACCCGCTCCCCGTTCACCACCCGACGGCGGTGCCGCACGCGCGGCGCCGCCGTCGTGCCACCCGATCCGCCCTCCCGCCCGGACGGCGGGCGCGGGGGCGGCGGGCCGGATCGCTCACGGGAGGCCGGGGCGGGACGCTCTTCGCTGTAGGCGCACCGCTGTTGCCGCCCCGGTGTCCGCCGGTGGCCCGGCCCCGGCCGACGCTCCCGACGCCTCCCGGGGGCACGTTCGGCCCGTGCACCGGGCCCCGCTGCCCGGACGGGTGCCCACCGATGGCGGAGCCCCGGCCGAAGGCAGCCGCCGTACCCCCCAGGCGCGCTCAACCCGTACGGCCTGCCTGCCCGGACGAGCCTCCGCCGGTGGCGGCGCCGGCCTACGGCTTCCTTTCCGCCCCGGGTGTGGGGGCAGGCCCCTCGGGCGCGCCTGGCGGCGGGGCGGCAGCCGTCGTCAACCGGCCCCGGTCGACGCACCGGCGTGCCCGCGCCGGTCGGTCACGCCCGTCGTGGTGTCAGGAGACGCGGCGCACCCAGTACGCCGTGCCGCGGGGCGCGGCGTGTGCGCCGAGGTACTCCTGTTCGCGCATGTCGCACCACGCCGGGATGTCGAGCCGGGCGGCCTCGTCGTCGGAGAGCACCGACACGACGCCGCCCACGGGTACGTCCCCGATGACCTTCGCCAATTCGATCACCGGGATCGGGCACCGCTTGCCGAGGGAGTCCACGACGAGGTCCGGCCCGTCCTCCTCCTCGTCCGGCTCCGCCCCGGCCGTCCGCCCCGCCGTTGCCGCGGGCCCGGACGCGGGGGTCGGCGCGCCGAGCCGCTCGCGTACCGTCCGCACCACCCCCGGCAGCACTTCGAGGAAGCGGTCCACGTCGCCGGCCTCCGCCCCCGCCGGGAGCGAGACCCGCACGTTCCCCTCGGAGAGCACGCCCATCGCCTTGAGCACGTGGCTCGGCGTCAGCGTGCTGGACGTGCACGACGACCCGGAGGAGACGGAGAAGCCCTCCCGGTCCAGTTCGTGCAGCAGCGCCTCGCCGTCCACGTAGAGGCAGGAGAAGGTCACCACGTTCGGCAGCCGCAGCTCGGGGTGGCCCACCACCTCGACGTCCGGGACGAGTTCGGGCACCGCGGTGCGGATGCGGTCGACCAGCGCGGACAGCCGTGCCGCCTCCGCGGAGGCCTCGGCGCGCACCGCCCGCAGCGAGGCCGCCGCGGCGACGATCGCGGGGAGGTCCTCGAAGCCGGGCGCGCGTCCCGACTCCCGTTCGTCCGCGGGCCCCTGGGCGGCGAAGCGGGTGCCCTTGCGGACGGCCAGCAGTCCGACCCCGGACGGCCCGCCCCACTTGTGGGCGCTCGCCGCCAGCAGGGACCAGCCGCCCGCCACGGCTCCCCAGCCCAGTGACTGGGCGGCGTCGACGAGCAGCGGCACCCCGGCCGCCCGGCACAGTTCCGCGACCTCGTCGACCGGCTGCACCGTGCCGACCTCGTGGTTGGCGGACTGCAGGCAGGCCAGCGCGGTGTCCCCGCGCAGCGCGGCGCCGAAGGTGCCGGCGTCGACCAGACCCGTGCGGTCGACCCCCACCTCCGTGACGTCCGCGTCGTCCACGGCGTCCGCCGCGGCTTGCAGCACGGAGGAGTGCTCGACGGCCGAGACGACCACGTGCCGGCCGACCCGGCGTCGCCCGGCGAGGGCACCGGCCACTCCCGCGTGCACGGCGCGCGTACCCGAAGGAGTGAAAACGAGTTCGTCCGGACGGCACCCGACGGCGTCCGCGGCGGCCTCCCGTGCGGCGTCGAGCAGCAGCCGGGCGCGGCGCCCCTCACGGTAGAGCCGGGAGGGGTCGGCCCACCCCTCGTCGAGCGCGGCGAGGAGTGCCTGCCGGGCGACGGGATGCAGTGGTGCGGCGGACGCGGCGTCGAAGTAGGGCACGTGGTGCACGCTACGCCCCGGCGTCCGGCAGGGCGTCTGGGGACCAGTCAAAAGCCCGCGAAACGGGGCCCTCCGCAGGTGCGGAGCGGTGCCCGACACCCCTTCGGGGGCCGCCCCGGCGCGTTGGCACCCCTCCCCGCGCGCCCCAAAATCGAGTCCAGTAGGGTTTGGTCCGCATAAACATCCACACCACTGCCCGCGCCAGGGCGACCGACCAGCACAGGCCGGGCATCCGGACGCGTGGGCGAGACTCTCGGGAAGGCGCTACGTGAGTCCCTACGGCTCCGACCGCTCGTCGCGGCGCCCGATGCGGCGGATTCTGCCGCAGGCGCTGGCCGCGGGCCTGGTCCTTGCGACCGCCACCGGTTGCACATACGAGGACTTCCCTCGCCTCGGCATGCCCAGCCCCGTCACGGAGCAGGCTCCGCGGATCCTGTCGCTCTGGCAGGGTTCCTGGGCCGCCGCGCTGGCGGTCGGCGTGCTCGTGTGGGGCCTGATCCTCTGGAGCATCATCTTCCACCGGCGCAGCCGCACCAAGGTGGAGATCCCGCCCCAGGTCCGCTACAACATGCCGATCGAGGCGCTCTTCACCACGGTCCCGCTGGTCATCATCTCGGTGCTCTTCTACTTCACCGCCCGCGATGAGTCCAAGCTGCTGGAGACCTCGGCGCGCCCCGACCACGTCGTCAACGTGGTCGGCTTCCAGTGGAGCTGGGCCTTCAACTACGTCGAGGACGTCGACGGCAACCCGTCGACCCCGGCGGCCGGCAAGGTCCCCGCGGAGCTCTCCACGATCTCCGCGAAGAAGCTGGACGCGCCCGCGGGCGCCGACGGCGTCTACGACTTCGGCACGCCCGCCTCCAAGGACCAGGACACCGGCAACCCGGGCCCGACCCTGGTGCTCCCCAAGGGCGAGTCGGTCCGCTTCGTCCTCACCTCGCGTGACGTCATCCACTCCTTCTGGGTGGTCCCCTTCCTGATGAAGATGGACGTCATCCCCGGCCACACCAATGTCTTCCAGGTGACCCCCACCAAGGAGGGCACCTTCGTGGGCAAGTGCGCCGAGCTGTGCGGCGTGGACCACTCCCGGATGCTCTTCAACGTCAAGGTCGTCTCCCCGGAGGCCTACCAGCAGCACCTCCAGGACCTGGCGAAGAAGGGCCAGACCGGTTACGTCCCGGCAGGCATTGCCACCACCGGCAACGCCAAGAACGCGGAGACCAAGACCCAGTGAGCATTCTCAACGAACCCCACGGTGCGGCCGCCGCGCAGGACGACGCGTACGCGGACGAGCTGCCGGTCCGCACGAAGCAGCCGGGCAACGCCATCGTCAAGTGGCTGACCACCACCGACCACAAGACGATCGGCACGCTCTACCTGGCGACGTCGTTCTTCTTCTTCCTCATCGGTGGCGTGATGGCGCTCGTCATGCGCGCCGAACTCGCGCGCCCGGGCACCCAGGTGGTGTCCAACGAGCAGTTCAACCAGCTCTTCACGATGCACGGCACGATCATGCTGCTGATGTTCGCGACCCCGCTCTTCGCGGGCTTCGCGAACTGGATCATGCCGCTGCAGATCGGCGCCCCCGACGTCGCGTTCCCGCGGCTGAACATGTTCGCCTACTGGCTCTACCTGTTCGGCTCGCTGATCGCGGTCGCCGGCTTCCTGACCCCGAACGGCGCGGCCGACTTCGGCTGGTTCGCCTACTCCCCGCTGACCGACGCGGTCCGCTCGCCGGGCATCGGCAGCGACCTGTGGATCATGGGTCTGGCGTTCTCCGGCTTCGGTACGATCCTCGGCTCGGTCAACTTCATCACCACGATCATCTGCATGCGCGCTCCCGGCATGACGATGTTCCGCATGCCGATCTTCACCTGGAACGTGCTGCTCACCGGTGTGCTGGTGCTCTTCGCCTTCCCGGTGCTGGCCGCCGCGCTGCTGGCCCTGGAGGCCGACCGGAAGTTCGGGGCGCACGTGTTCGACGCCGCCAACGGCGGCGCGTTGCTATGGCAACACCTCTTCTGGTTCTTCGGGCACCCAGAGGTGTACATCATCGCCTTGCCGTTCTTCGGCATCATCAGTGAGGTCATCCCGGTCTTCTCCCGGAAGCCGATGTTCGGCTACGTCAGCCTCATCGCGGCGACGATCTCCATCGCCGGCCTCTCGGCGACGGTGTGGGCCCACCACATGTACGTCACCGGCGGTGTGCTGCTGCCGTTCTTCTCCTTCATGACCTTCCTGATCGCGGTACCGACCGGTGTGAAGTTCTTCAACTGGATCGGCACCATGTGGAAGGGCTCACTGAGCTTCGAGACACCGATGCTCTGGGCCATCGGCTTCCTGATCACCTTCACCTTCGGTGGTCTGACCGGTGTCATCCTGGCCTCGCCGCCGCTGGACTTCCACGTCTCCGACTCGTACTTCGTGGTGGCGCACTTCCACTACGTCGTCTTCGGCACGGTCGTCTTCGCGATGTTCTCCGGCTTCCACTTCTGGTGGCCGAAGTTCACCGGCAAGATGCTCGACGAGCGCCTCGGCAAGATCACCTTCTGGACGCTGTTCATCGGCTTCCACGGCACCTTCCTCGTCCAGCACTGGCTGGGCGCCGAGGGCATGCCCCGCCGTTACGCGGACTACCTGAACGCCGACGGCTTCACCACGCTGAACACCATCTCGACGATCAGCTCGTTCCTGCTGGGCCTGTCGATGCTGCCGTTCATCTACAACGTGTGGAAGACCGCGAAGTACGGCAAGCCGGTCGAGGTCGACGACCCGTGGGGTTACGGCCGTTCGCTGGAGTGGGCGACCTCCTGCCCGCCGCCGCGGCACAACTTCCTCACGCTGCCGCGCATCCGGTCCGAATCCCCGGCCTTCGACCTCCACCACCCGGAGATGGCCGCTCTGGACCAGCTGGAGAACGTCGGCGCGGCTCCGTCCGTCTCCGGCGGCGACGAGAAGGAGAGCGGCAAGTGAAGTTCCAGGGCAAGCTGTTCCTGTGGCTGTCCGTCTTCTTCCTGGGCATGGCCGTCGTCTACGGCCTGTGGTCCAAGGAGCCGGTGGGCACCACGGCGCTCTTCCTCTCCTTCGGCCTGGCCGTGATGGTCGGTTTCTACCTGGCCTTCACCGCCCGGCGCGCCGACACCGGTGCGCAGGACCGCGAGGACGCGGACGTCGCGGACGACTCCGGCGAGCTGGGCTTCTTCAGCCCGCACAGCTGGCAGCCGCTGCTGCTGGCCTTCGGTGGTGCCATGGCGTTCCTGGGCATCATCTTCGGCTGGTGGCTGATCTACTTCGCGTCGCCCTTCATCCTCGTCGGCCTGTGGGGCTGGGTCTTCGAGTACTACCGGGGTGAGAACCGCACCCAGTGAGCGCCCCGCGCCCACGCACCGCACCACGGCGAAGGCCCGGATCCCCGGCAGGGGGTCCGGGCCTTCGCCCGTTCGCACGCGCTCGACGGGCGGCGGAGATCATCTCTGCTTAGCGTGGTGACCATGGGTCACCTTTCTCCGCGTCGCCTGGCGACCGCGATCGCTGCAGTGACACTCTCCGCGCCGCTGGCCTCCTGTTCGGGCGGCGGCGATCCCCTCGCCACCGCCCCCTACGACGCCGCCGGCCAGGTCGTGTGGACCGGGGGAACCGCCGGGTCGAAGAAGGCCGACCCCAAGAAGCCGCTGGAAATCACCGTCAAGGGTGACGGCAACCGCATCACCGATGTGACGGCCTCCGACGGTTCTGGACGCTACGTCAGCGGCCGGCTGTCCGCGGACGGCAAGCGCTGGAGCAGCACCTCCAAGCTCTCCTCCGCGGCGCACTACGTCGTCAAGGTGACGACCGAGGACAAGGAGGGCCGCCAAGGCCGCAAGACGCTCTCCGTCGACACCACGGGAACCAAGCGTCACCTGAAGGTCACCTTCGGACCGGAGAGCGGCACCTACGGTGTCGGCCAGCCCATCACCGCCGAGCTCAGCGCGGCCGTCAAGGACGCCCTCGGGCGGAGCGTGGTCGAGCGCAACCTCCACGTCAACGCCTCACCGGCGGCGGAGGAGGGCGCCTGGTACTGGGTCGACGACAAGACCCTGCACTACCGCCCGCGCACCTACTGGCCCGCGCACGCCCGCATCGACGTCCGCAGCACCCTGGACGACGTGCACATCAAGGGCTCGCTCTACGGCGGCGACGTCAAGCCGCTGACGCTGCGCACCGGCGACCGCATCGAGGCCGTCACCGACGCGGCCACGCACACCATGACGTTCAAGCGCAACGGCAAGCTCGTCCGCACCATCCCGGTGACGACCGGCAAGCCCGGCTTCTCCACCCGCAACGGCATCAAGGTGGTGCTGGGCCAGGAGGCCAACGTACGGATGCGCAGCGAGACCGTCGGCATCGCCTCGGGCAGCTCCGACTCCTACGACCTGCCCGTCCAGTGGGCCACCCGGGTGACCTGGAGCGGGGAGTACGTGCACGCGGCGCCGTGGTCGGTGGGCTCGCAGGGGATCGCCAACGTCAGCCACGGCTGCGTCGGGATGAGCACCGAGAACGCCCACTGGTTCTACGACAACGTGCGCGTCGGAGACCTCGTCTCGGTCGTCCACAGCCTCGGCGACGAGATGCCCGCCTTCGGCAACGGCTTCGGCGACTGGAACCTGTCCTGGAGCGACTGGCGCAAGGGCAGCGCGACGGGAACGCGCAAGGGCGCCGACCCGGCCGTGGCAGACCGTACCGACGCCCCTGGAGCCCGCCTGCAGCCCGAGATGTGAGGCTACGCGTCGACGGCCAGCCGCTGCCTCAGCAGCCCCGTCAGGGCCTCGCTCAGCGCGACCGGGTCGACCGGGTGGCTCACCGCCGCGTCGGCCCGGCTCCAACTCGCCAGCCAGGCGTCCTGGGGGCGGCCGATGAGCACCAGCACCGGCGGGCAGCGGAAGATCTCGTCCTTCACCTGGCGGCACACGCCCATGCCGCCGGCCGGGACGGCCTCGCCGTCGAACACGCACGCGTCGATGCCGCCGTTCTCCAGCGCGCTGAGGACCGCCGGGAGGGTCGCGCACTCCACGTACTCGACCGGCGGCAGGTCGCTCGCGGGGCGGCGGCCGACGGCCAGACGGACCTGTTCCCGGGTGTTCCTGTCGTCGCTGTAGACCAGCACCGTCGCGGTCGTCTGCATCCGTGCCTCCTCGCCCTCGTGGAGTCGCCTGCCTGTGGCCGAACCTTACTCCCGAGCACGGCGCTTCGAGGAGGGTTAGCTCCTTCGAGCGACGCCTTTCCCTACCTCAAGGGCCTTGACACACCGAATGGCACCCCCCGGAGTGAGCGCGAGATAAGCGACCGACATAATGTCGGTCGTGGCGACAGCAACAGCAGTAGAAACCGGGCACGCGCACCCGTCGGTCAACCGGCCGAACCTCACCAGCGTCGGAACCATCATCTGGCTGAGTTCCGAGCTGATGTTCTTCGCGGCCCTCTTCGCGATGTACTTCACCCTTCGCTCGGTGACGGGTGCCGAGTACTGGAAGGCGCACGCCGACGTCCTGGACATCCCGTTCTCGGCGACGAACACCACGATCCTCGTGCTCTCCTCCTTCACCTGCCAGATGGGTGTCTTCGCCGCCGAGCGCGGCGATGTGAAGAAGCTGCGCGCGTGGTTCATCGTGACGTTCATCATGGGCGCGATCTTCATCGGCGGTCAGATCTTCGAGTACACCAACCTGGTGAAGGAGGACGGGCTCTCGCTCTCCTCCGACCCCTACGGTTCGGTGTTCTACCTGACCACCGGATTCCACGGTCTGCACGTGACGGGTGGTCTCATCGCCTTCCTGCTGGTCCTGGGACGGACCTACGCGGCACGGCGGTTCACCCACGAGCAGGCCACCGCGGCCATCGTCGTGTCCTACTACTGGCACTTCGTCGATGTCGTCTGGATCGGCCTCTTCGCCACGATCTACCTGATCAAGTAGTCGGGCCCCGCGCGCGGGTCGCGCACACGGTCACGACATCCAGAACCATCGACGCAAGAGATCCTGACACCGGGGTAATCCGTGAAAAAGCTCTCCGCACGACGGCGCCACCCGCTGGCGGCGCTCGTCGTCCTACTTGTCGCGCTCACGGCCATCGGGGGGCTGTACGCCGCGTTCGTGCCGGCGCCCAAGGCGCAGGCGGACGACAGCTCGCAGTCCCTCGCCATCGAAGAGGGCAAGAAGCTGTTCACCGTCGGCTGCTCCAGCTGCCACGGTACGTCGGGGCAGGGCGGCAGTGACGGCCCGAGCCTCGTCGGCGTCGGCTCCGCGGCCGTGGACTTCCAGGTCGGCACCGGCCGCATGCCGGCCCAGCAGCCCGGCGCCCAGGTGCCGCGCAAGAAGGTCATCTACACGCAGAAGCAGATCGACCAGCTCGCGGCCTACATCGCCTCGCTGGGCCCCGGCCCCGTCACGCCCACCGAGGAGCAGTACGACCCGGCCGGCGCCGACGCCGCGCGCGGCGGGGAGCTGTTCCGCACCAACTGCGCCCAGTGCCACAACTACCAGGGCAAGGGCGGCGCGCTGACGCACGGCAAGTACGCTCCCACGCTCGAGGGCGTGAGTGACAAGCACCTGTACGAGGCCATGCTGACCGGCCCGCAGAACATGCCGTCCTTCCCCGACACGACGATGCCGGAGGAGAACAAGCGGGAGATCATCGCGTACCTCGACGCCGTCAACGGCGAGGGCGCACCGAGCCCCGGCGGCATGTCGCTGGGCAGCCTCGGCCCGGTCACCGAGGGTCTCTTCGGCTGGATCTTCGGCCTCGGGGCCCTGATCGCCTGCGCCATTTGGCTCGCGGCCCACACCACCAAGGCGAAGAAGTCATGAGTCAGGACATGTCAGAAGAGAACCTGCCGGACAGGCCGGCACACCAGGGCGGCGGCCAGGTCGCGACCACGGAGAACCCGTTCGCGGACCCGGGCTTCCCGGCGCATCAGCCGCGCCGCCAGGACATCGACGAGAAGGCCGCGCGGTCCTCCGAGCGCACGGTGGCCTTCCTGTTCACCGTGTCGATGGTCGCCACGCTGGGCTTCATCGCCAGCTTCGTGGTCATCCCGATCGACAAGATCGTCTACATCTGGCCGCTCGGTCACATCAGCGCGCTGAACTTCGCGCTGGGCATGACCCTCGGCGTCTCGCTCTTCGCCATCGGCGCCGGCGCGGTCCACTGGGCCCGCACGCTGATGTCGGACGTCGAGGTCGCCGACGACCGCCACGCGATCGCGGCGACCCCCGAGGTCCGGGAGAAGGTCCTGGCGGACTTCGCCACCGGGGCCGGGGAGAGCCAGATCGGCCGTCGCAAGCTGATCCGCAACACCATGCTGGGCGCGCTGACCCTGGTGCCGCTCTCCGGTGTGTTCCTGCTGCGCGACCTCGGCCCGCTGCCGGAGGACAAGCTGCGCCACACGCTGTGGTCCAAGGGCCGGCTGCTGATCAACCAGAACACCAACAAGCCGCTGCGTCCCGAGGACGTCGCCGTCGGCTCGCTGACCTTCGCCGTGCCCGAGGGCCTGGAGGAGGAGCAGCACGACTACCAGGAGCAGCTCGCCAAGGCGGCCCTGATGATCGTCCGCATCCAGCCGGACGACATCAAGGACAAGAAGTCCCGCGAGTGGGCGCACCAGGGCATCCTGGCGTTCTCGAAGATCTGCACCCACGTCGGCTGCCCGATCAGCCTCTACGAGCAGCAGACGCACCACGTGCTCTGCCCCTGCCACCAGTCGACGTTCGACCTGTCCGACGGTGCCCGGGTGATCTTCGGCCCCGCCGGTCACGCCCTGCCGCAGCTGCACATCAGCGTGAACGGCGAGGGTTACCTCGAGGCTCTGGGCGACTTCGACGAGCCCGTGGGCCCTGCGTTTTGGGAGCGTGGATGAGCACCAACACGAGCGCGAGCGCGAAGCCGCGCGGAAAGGCCCCGGCCGGCGAACGCGTCGCCGACTGGGCCGACGGCCGGCTGGGCATCTACAGCCTGGGCAAGGCCAACCTGCGGAAGATCTTCCCGGACCACTGGTCCTTCATGCTCGGCGAGATCGCCCTCTACAGCTTCATCATCGTCATCCTGACGGGTGTCTACCTGACGCTGTTCTTCCACCCGGCGATGAACGAGGTCGTCTACGACGGCTCGTACGCGCCGCTGCAGGGCATCTCGATGTCCGAGGCGTACGCGTCGACCCTGCACATCAGCTTCGACGTGCGCGGCGGTCTGCTCGTCCGGCAGATCCACCACTGGGCGGCCATCGTCTTCGTGGCCGCGATGCTCGTGCACATGATGCGCATCTTCTTCACCGGTGCGTTCCGCAAGCCGCGCGAGATCAACTGGGTCTTCGGCTTCCTGCTGCTGTTCCTCGGCATGTTCGACGGCTTCATGGGCTACTCGCTGCCGGACGACCTGCTGTCCGGCACCGGCATCCGCTTCATGGAGGGCGCGGTCCTGTCCGTGCCGATCGTCGGCACGTACCTCTCGTTCTTCCTCTTCGGCGGTGAGTTCCCCGGCGCCGACATCGTGCCGCGGTTCTACACGATCCACGTGCTGCTGATCCCCGGCATCATGGCGGGCCTGCTGGTGGCCCACCTGATCCTGATCGTCTACCACAAGCACACGCAGTGGGCCGGCCCCGGCAAGTCCGAGAAGAACGTCGTGGGCATGCCGTTCTTCCCGGTCTACACGGCCAAGGCGGGCGGCTTCTTCTTCATCGTCTTCGGTGTCATCGCGGCCATGTCCGCGCTGGTCTCCGTCAACCCGGTGTGGGCGTACGGTCCCTACCGGCCGGACCAGGTGTCGACCGACGCCCAGCCCGACTGGTACATGGGCTTCTCCGAGGGCCTGATCCGCATCATGCCGGGCTGGGAGATCAACTTTGCGGGCCACACGCTCGTCCTGGGCGTGTTCATCCCGCTGGTGATCTTCCCGCTGGTCCTGGGCTTCATGGGCGTCTACCCGTTCCTGGAGTCCTGGGTCACCGGTGACAAGCGCGAGCACCACCTGCTCGACCGCCCGCGCAACCGGCCGGTCCGCACGGGCATCGGCGCGGCCTGGATCAGCCTCTACCTGATCCTGCTCGTCGGTGGTGGCAACGACCTCTTCGCGACCCGCTTCCACCTGTCGATCAACGCGATCACCTGGGTGGTCCGGATCTCGTTCTTCGTGCTGCCGGTGCTGGTCTTCTTCGTCACCAAGCGGATCTGCCTGGGTCTGCAGCGGCGCGACCGCGACAAGGTGCTGCACGGTCGCGAGACCGGCATCATCAAGCGGCTCCCGCACGGTGAGTTCATCGAGATCCACGAGCCGCTGGAGCAGGGCTCGCTGTTCAAGCTCACCGCGCACGAGCAGCCCAAGCCGCTCGACGTCGGCCCCGAGGTCGACGAGAACGGCGTGGAGAAGAAGGTCGGCCGCACCGCGAAGCTGCGCGCCAGGCTGTCCCGCGGCTACTACGGCGAGGGAACGCAGATCGACAAGCCCACCGTCGAGGAGTACGAGGAGATCACGAGCGGCCACGGTCACCACTGATCACTGAAGCTGTGCCACCGGGCAGGGTCCCGTCCATCCGATGGACGGGGCCCTTTCCCGTTCCCCCGCGCCGATAGGCTGGGGCCCGAAGACTTCCCGCCGCACGTCAGACCCCGTGGAGTGGACCATGAGCGTTGTGAACCCCGCCGGAGGCGCATCAGTGGCGGGCGGCTCCTGGCCCGACGTCCTGGGCGCACTGCTGAACGGCAGGGACCTCACGGCCGCGGAGGCGGCCTGGGCGATGGACCGGATCATGAGCGGCGAGGCCTCGGACGCCCAGGTCGCCGGCTTCATGGTGGCCCTGCGGGCCAAGGGCGAGACCGTCGAGGAGGTCACCGGCCTCGTCGAGTCGATGTACGCGCACGCGGAGCCGCTGGAGATCCCCGGGCCCGCCGTGGACATCGTCGGCACCGGCGGCGACCGGGCCAGGACGGTGAACATCTCCACGATGTCCGCCATCGTCATCGCGGGCACGGGCGCCAAGGTCGTCAAGCACGGCAACCGCGCGGCCAGCAGCGCCAGCGGGGCCTCCGACGTCCTGGAGAAGCTGGGCATCAACCTCGACCTGCCCGCCGCCCGGGTGGCGGCGGTCGCCGAGGAGACCGGGATCACCTTCTGCTTCGCGGCGAAGTTCCACCCCGCGATGCGGTTCGCCGCCCCGGCCCGCCGCGACCTCGGCGTCCCCACCTCGTTCAACATCCTCGGCCCGCTGACCAACCCGGCCCGGGTGGGGGCCTCCGCCGTGGGCTGCTTCGACACCCGGATGGCCGGTCTGATCGCGGGCGTCCTGGCCCGCCGCGGCTCCTCCGCGCTGGTGTTCCGGGGCGACGACGGGCTGGACGAGCTGACGGTCACGGCCACCTCCCAGGTGTGGGTGGTGCGCGACGGGAAGGTCGAGCAGGAGTCCTTCGACCCGCGCGACGTCGGCATCGAGCTGGTGCCGATCGAGTCGCTGCGGGGCGCGGACGCCGCCTACAACGCCGACGTCGCCCGGCGGTTGCTGGCCGGCGAGACCGGGCCGGTCCGCGACGCGGTGCTGCTCAACTCGGCCGCCGCGCTGGTCGCACTGGAGGGCGCGGGCGGTGGGCTGACCGACGGGATCGCGGCCGGGATCGCCCGGGCGGCCGAGTCGATCGACTCGGGCGCGGCCGCCCGCACCCTGGAGCGCTGGGCCGCGGCCACGCACGCGTAGGGCAGGCGTACGGGAACGACCGTGGAGGGCCGGGGCGGTTGCCCCGGCCCTCCGTGGCGTTCGCGGCGGGGCGGACGGCCCGGGACGGGGCCCGGGGCCGGCCGTCCGGGATGCGGACCGCGGCTTGCGGCGTCACACCCGTGTGGCATGATGCTGCGCAGGTCACGAGTGACAGCGAAACGGCCCCGGCCCGCTGTCCGGCAACCCTCCTTCCGTGGCGGGGTGCCCCGGGTGATGACCAGGCCGTAGGCAGCGAGGTCTGCGGCAAGCGCGGTCAGAGGAGTTCCTCCATGAGCAAGCGAATGCGCTAGGGCCTTCGGGGCCCCCTGTCGCGTACCCACCCTCCCCGGGCGTCCGCCCGTCGTGCCGAGGGCTTTCCCGTCATCACTGACGTTCCTTCACTCCCGCCTGCTCCCAGGAGACTTCGCCATGTCGCCGCGCCCTGCCCTGCCCTCGTCCGTCCACACCCCGCTGCCCGTGCTGGGGCGTGAGGTCCTCGTGCCGCTGGTGACCGGGGGCGAGGTCGGCTACGCCGCCCTCGACTACGCGGCCAGCGCGCCCGCGCTGCAGCGGGTCTGGGACGACGTGGCGGCCTACGCGCCGTACTACGGCAGCGTGCACCGGGGGGCCGGCTACCTCTCCCAGCTGTCGACGGACCTGTTCGAGCAGAGCCGGGCCACGGTCGCGGAGTTCCTCGGCTGTCGCCCCGGCGACCAGGTGGTCTTCACCCGCTCCACCACCGACTCGCTGAACCTGCTGGCCGCCGTCCTGCCCGCCGGCACCGGCGTCCTCGTCTTCGAGACCGAGCACCACGCCTCCCTGCTGCCGTGGCGGGACGCCGACGTGACCTACCTCGACGCCCCCCGCACACCGGCCGAGGCGGTGGCGACGCTGGAGCGGGCGCTGGCCGCCCGGGTGGCGGACGGACCGGCGCTGGTCTGCGTGACCGGGGCCTCCAACGTGACCGGCGAGCTGTGGCCGGTGCGGGAACTGGCCGCGGCGGCCCACGCCCACGGCGCCCGGATCGTGCTGGACGCGGCGCAGCTCGCCCCGCACCACCCGGTCGACATCGCGGAACTCGACGTGGACTGGGTGGCCTTCTCCGGGCACAAGCTGTACGCGCCGTTCGGCTCCGGGGTGCTCGCCGGCCGCGCCGACTGGCTGTGCGCTGCCGAGCCCTACCTGGCCGGTGGCGGCGCCTCGCGTCGGGTGGCCCGCGGCGCGGACGGCGGGGTGGACGTCGACTGGCACACCACGGCCGCCCGGCACGAGGCCGGCTCGCCCAACGTCATCGGCGCCTACGCGATCGCCTCGGCCTGCCGCACGTTGACGGAGGCGGGCTTCGGCCGGCTGGTCGAGCGGGAGCAGGCGCTGGTGGCCCGGGTGCGGGCCGGACTGGCGGAGGTGCCCGAGGTGAGGGTGCTCTCGCTCTTCGGCGACGACGCCCCCCGGGTCGGCGTCATCTCCTTCGTCGTCGAGGGCTGGAACAGCTCCCACTTCGCGGCGGCGCTCTCCGCCGAGTACGGGATCGGCGTCCGCGACGGCCTCTTCTGCGCGCACCCGCTGGTGCGCACCCTGCTCGGGGGCAGCGAGCAGGAGCCGGGTGAGTGCGGGGCCCCCGAGGCCGCCCCGGACGGGGGTGGCCCCGCGCTCAACGCGATCCGGGTGTCCTTCGGCGCGGGCACCCCGGACGAGCACGTGGAGCGCTTCGTCGACGCGGTGCGGGAGCTCGTGGCGGAGGGCGCCAAGTGGCGCTACCGCACCGAGGACGGCCGCTGCGTGCCGGACCGCGGCCAGGCGTAGCGGCAGGTCCCGGGCGTCCCAGGCGCCTTAGGCGTCCAGGCCGATGGCGAAGGCCGCCTCGAGGTCGTGCTGGGAGTAGGTGCGGAACGCCACGTGCGTGTCCGTGGCCTCGACGCCGGGGATCTTGCTGATCCGGCCCGGGATGACGTCCGCGAGCTCGTCGTGCCGGGCCACCCGCACCATGGCGACCAGGTCGTACGTCCCCGTGACGGAGTAGACCTCGCTGACGCTGTCGAGCGAAGCGATGGACTCCGCGATCTCGGGGATACGGTCGACGCTGGTCTTGATGAGCACGATCGCGGTGATCACGGCTGTAGGTCTCCTTGGGTCGCCCTGGCTGCGGGCTCCAGCTTAGGCGTTGTCCGATAGCACACCCACGCGCACAGGAAGCCGAAGACGAAGCCGGTGATGTGGGCGAGGTAGGCCGTTCCGGGACCCGTCTGCTGGACCTCGCCGGCCAGCCACTGCAGCACGAACCAGAAGATCAGCACCATCCAGGCGGGGAAGCGCAGCGGCAGGAAGAAGAGGAAGGGGAAGACGCTGGTCACCCGGGCCTTGGGGTAGAGGTAGAGGTACGCGCCGAGCACCCCGGAGATCGCCCCGGACGCGCCGACCAGGGTCTGGGTGGAGGAGGTGTGCCCGAGCGCGTAGCCGTACGTCGCCACGTAGCCCGAGGCGAGGTAGAAGAGCAGGAAGCGGAAGCGGCCCATGCGGTACTCGACGTTGTCGCCGAAGACCCACAGGAAGAGCATGTTGCCGAGCAGGTGGACCCAACTGCCGTGCACGAACATCGCGGTGAGCACCGAGACGGACGGCGAGGCGGCGAAGGACCCCAGCGGCGGGCAGCCGCTCGGCATCGGGACCCGCGTCAGGGGGATGCGGCCCTGCCAGAGCTCGGTGGGGAAGACACCCCAGCGGGCGAAGTACGTCGCCTGGGCGCACACCTGATCGTGGCCCGTGCCGTACACGTAGGTGAGCCCGGAGGACGGGCTGATGACGAAGAGCACCGCGCACAGCCCGATCAGGGCGTACGTCACCACGGGTGTGCGGCGGACGGGGTTCTTGTCGTACACCGGGATGACCATGGACCGATCATGACGGAACGGGTGTAACGGTCGTGGGGCGCCTCGCCGCAGCGCGCGGGACCACCGAGGCCGTAGGGTGACCGGAACGCATCCCGCGCGACCGAGGAGACGACCGATGACGGTGCCCCTGCCGACCGCCACGACTCGCTGGCGTTGCACGCTGTGCGGCAACCTGACCCGGTTCGACGTCACCCGTTCCAGCAAGGTCGTCGAGTACGTCCACCTGGACCTGGCGGGCGAGCCCTCGGTCGAGGAGCGCGAGGTGGTCAGCGAGACCGTGGAGTCGGTGCGCTGCCGCTGGTGCAACGCCGTGGACCAGGTCGAACTGGTCGACCGGCCGGACGCGGCGGCGGCGGCGCAGGCCTGAGCGCGGCCGGGGACAATAGAAGAATGCGGCGCGGCCAGAGAGGTTGAAGGAGGCCGGGGAGGCGCCCACGGACTGGACGGGAGTGACGGGTGGACGGGACCGGCGGTAACCCGGGCCGCGGCGACGAAGCGGCCGCGCCCGAGGCTGCGGCTACGGCTGCGCCGGAGGAGTCCGTCCACGGCGAGTCGCTGGACCGTCCGCTGCCCGAGGGCGTGCGGCATCGCGTGGTCGCCCTGGCTGCGGAGGCGTTCGGCGGGCTGACCCCGGCCGAGCTGCCCGCGGTACTGCGCCCCTACGCCCGCTTCACCCCCAGCCGTCGTGCCAAGTTCGCCGCGACCGCGCTGGCCACGGCCCTGGAGGGCGACCCGTCCTTCCGGCAGCGGGTGGGCGCCCGGCTGCGCGAGTCCGAGCCGGAGCTGTGCGAGGCGCTCGACGCCGGCACCCCGCCCCCCGCGGTCGACCCGCTCGACGTGGCGGCCGCCGCATATCTGCTGCGCCCCGCGGGCTGGGCCAAGCTCGTGGCCGCGGCGGGCGAGGAGGCCCAGCGGGTCAGCGCCGAACGGGCGGGTGAGGAGGTCCAGCGCGAGCTGCGGCAGCTGAAGGCGGAACTCGACGAGTCCCGCAACCAGGCCCGCACCGAGGCCGTACGGGTCCGCGCCGAGCTGGAGGCGGTCCGCAAGGAGGCCGAGTCGCTGCAGCGCAAGCTGCGCAGCGCCGCGAGCGACGTCAAGCGGGCCGAGGCCGCGCTGCGCAAGGTCGAGGCCGAACTGGAGGAGACGCGGGCGGCCGCCGCCGCGGAGAAGGCGTCGGCGGACGGCGAGGCGCGCCGGCTGCGGGCCCGGCTCGCCGAGGCCGAGCAGGCCGTCGAGGCGTCCCGCCGGGCGGCCCGGGAGGGCCGCAGCACCGAGGACATGCGTCTGCGGCTGCTGCTGGACACCGTGCTGGACGCCGCCTCGGGGCTGCGCCGGGAGCTGGCGCTGCCCCCGCGCGACACCATGGGCGCCCGGCCCGCGGACACCGTCGAGGCCGTGAAGCCGGGGGCGATCAGCCCGAAGGACATCGCGCGGCGCGCCCTGTCCGAGGACGACCCGGCGCTGCTGGACCAGTTGCTGGCGCTGCCGCAGTCCCATCTGGTGATCGACGGCTACAACGTGACCAAGACCGGTTATCCGGCGCTGCCGTTGGAGAAGCAGCGGCTGCGGCTGCTGGGGGGCCTGGCGGTGCTGGCGGCGCAGAGCGGCTCCGAGGTCACCTGCGTCTTCGACGGGGCCGATCTGGACGCCCCGGTGCTGCTGGCGCCGCCGCGCGGGGTGCGGGTGCTGTTCAGCAAGGCCGGTGAGACGGCCGACGAGTTGATCCGCCGTCTGGTTCGGGCGGAACCTCCCGGTCGTCCGATTGTGGTGGTTTCTTCCGATCGCGAAGTTGCTGACGGTGTGGCCCGTGCCGGCGCCCGCCCGGTCGCATCCACCTTGCTGCTGAAGCGACTTGCCCGGGTGTGACCTGGAGCACACCGTGAGGCGGGTGGGGCACCTTTCGGGGACTCAGCGTCAACTCGCCATCACTGCACGTGCGATATGTGTAAAGAAACCGCGGCCGAGCGACTTTTTTTCTTCAGGGATTTGATCCGATCACAAGATGGTCACTATGGTCGTGCTTCGAACCTCTGCCCAGTCGATCATCCACTCAGGATGGCGGCGGAGGTCCCGCCGATCTGAAGTGCCGTGCGTACGACGGGGGACGCCGACGCTCAGGGCCGGGGAACGCAGTTCCCGATGCATGCGGCAGGCGGCTGGAGGAAGAAGGAGCTCGCCCGAGTGGCGTCCCACCGTCGTCCCAAGCAGGCCAGTCGCACACGTGTCACCGTGCTCACCGCGACCGCCGCCGCAGCCGTCGCCCTGTCCGCGCAGGCGGCCCAGGCCGCTCCCGCCAAGCCGTCCGTCAAGAGCGTCAAGGCCAAGGTCGACGGCCTCTACGATCAGGCGGAGCAGGCGACCGAGAAGTTCAACGGCGCCAAGGAGAAGCAGGAGAAGCTCCAGAAGCAGGTCGAGGACGTCCAGGACGAGGTGGCCCGCCAGCAGGCCGAGCTCAACGACCTCCAGGACGACCTGGGCACCCTGGCCAGCGCCCAGTACCGCAGCGGCGGCATCGACCCGTCGCTCCAGCTCTTCCTCTCCTCCGACCCGGACACCTACCTCGACAAGGCGTCCACCCTCGACCAGCTGAGCACCAAGCAGGCCGAGGCGCTCAAGCAGATCGCGGAGAAGAAGCGCACCCTCAACCAGCAGAAGGCGGAGGCCGCGAGCAAGCTCAGCGAGCTCGACGAGACCCGCACCGAACTGGGCAAGAAGAAGAAGGAAGTCCAGGCGAAGCTCGCCGAGGCGCAGAAGCTGCTCAACTCGCTGACCGCCGCCCAGCGCGCCTCTCTGGCCGCCGCCGACGCCCGCGCCAACCGCTCCAACGAGCGCGTGGACCTGGGCAACGTCCCGCCCGCTTCCTCGCTGGCCGCCGCGGCCCTGTCCGCCGCCAAGACGAAGCTGGGTTCGCCCTACGTCTACGGCGCCACCGGCCCGAGCTCCTTCGACTGCTCCGGCCTCACCTCCTGGGCCTACGCCCAGGCCGGCGCGGGCATACCGCGCACCTCGCAGGCGCAGGCCAACGCCGGTACGCGGTTGTCGATGAGCCAGCTCGCGCCCGGCGACCTCGTGATCTTCTACGGCGACCAGCACCACGTCGCCCTCTACGCGGGCAACGGCATGGTCCTGCACGCGCCGCGCACCGGCACCGTCGTGCGGTACGAGTCCATCAACAACATGCCGTTCCAGTTCGGCGTCCGCATCTGAGATCCGGGTGCGACGACCGGAACCGGTTGAACCTATCGGGTGATCTCGTACGGTGACGGCCCGGCGGTGACCTGCGCAAGCGGAGCACCGCCCGGCCGCCCGGCGGTACACGGTCTTTGAACTCCCCGTGTCCGGCTGACTACTGTCAGCCGACGTGCCATCCCATCGACGCATTCCGCAGCCAGGCCGGGCCCCGCGTACCTCAAGGGCCACGGTCCTGACGGCGGCGGCCACAGCCGCCGCCGCGATGGCGGGCGCGGCCGCCACGGCGCAGACGGCCGCCGCCGACCCGGCGGACACCTCCGTCGATGTCGCGGCCCGCATCGACCACCTCTACACGCAGGCCGAGCGGGCCACCGAGCAGTTCAACGCCGCCCGCGAGAACACCCAGCGGCTCCGGCGCGAGGTGGAGGTGCTCCAGGACCGGGCCGCCCGCGGCCAGGAACGGGTCAACCGGCTCCGCGACGACCTCGGCACGCTCGCCGGGGCCCAGTACCGCGGCGGGGGAGTGGACCCCACCCTCGCCCTGCTGCTCTCGCCCGACCCCGCGACCTACCTCGACCGGGCCGCCACCCTCGACCGGATCAGCAGCCGCGGCAACGCGCGCCTCGGCGAACTCCGGTCCGCCCAGCGCTTCCTGGACCAGGAACGTTCCCGGGCCACCGAACGGCTCGGCGAGCTCGAGCGGGCCCGCACCAGCCTCACCGCCCGTAAGAAGGCCGTCCAGCACAAGCTGCTGGCGGCGGCGCGCCTGGTCAACTCCCTCTCCCCGGAGGAACGGGACCGGCTCGCCGACCGGCTGGAGGCCCGGGCCTCCCGCTCCGGCCGCAGCGTCGACATCCCCGACCTCGGTCCGCTCTCCCTGCGCGCCGCGAGCGCCGTCGCCGCCGCCCGCTCCGTCGTGGGCGCCCCCTACGTGTGGGGTGCCACCGGCCCCGGCTCCTTCGACTGCTCCGGACTGATGGTCTGGGCGTACCGCCAGGCCGGCGTCGGCCTGCCCCGCACCTCCCAGGCCCAGCTGAACGCCGGACGGCACGTGCCGCTCAGCCAGGCCCGCCCCGGCGACCTGGTCCTCTACCGCGGCGACGCCAGCCACGTCGCCATGTACGTCGGCGACGGCCAGGTCATCCACGCCCCCTACCCCGGTGCCCGGGTCCGCTACGACCCGGTCGCCATGCTGCCGATCTCCGCGGTGACCCGGCCCACGTGACCGCCGCCGCCGGGACCGTACGATCGGCGGCGTGGCCCTCTTCCGTTCACCGACCCGCGCCGTGGCCGCCGCGCTGTGCGGCGCGGCGGTGCTCCTCGCGGGCTGCGGGCCCTCGGGCGGCGGCGCGGTGGAGCAGGCGGGCCCCGGGGACCCGGTCGTCCGGCACCTGCTGGAACGCCGGGCCGACGCGGTCCTCGCCCACGACGAGAAGGCGTACCTGGCCGATGTGACGCCCGCCCGGCGCGCCGCCGAGCGGCAGGTCTTCCGCAACCTCGGGGAGCTGCCGCTCGCGTCCTGGTCGTACCGGCTGGTGTCGACCCAGGGCGCCGACCCGGTGACCGCCCGCGTCCGGCTGAGCTACCGCCTCAAGGGCTACGACAGCGCCCAGGTCACCGCCGACGACTCCCTGCTGCTGCGCACCGACGGCGGCGGACGCTGGCGGGTGGCCGGCGACGGCGACCCGGGCGGCCTGCTGTGGGAACAGGGCCCGCTGCACGTCGTCCGGGGCGGCCACAGCCTCGTCCTCGGCACCGGCGACCCGGCCGAGCTGGCCGGTTACGCCGCCGACGCGGACCGGGCCGTCCCGCAGGTGTGGCGGGCCTGGGGCGGGGCGGGCTGGACCGGGCGGGTGGTGCTCGAAGTGCCCTCCTCCCTGCGGCACATGGCGCAGCTGCTGGACGCCCCCGCGGAGACGTACGCGGGCGTCGCCGCCGTCACCACCGGGGAGGCCGGAGGCAGCGGCACCGCGCCCGCCGGACGCGTCATCGTCAACCCCGAGGCCTTCGCCGGGCTGTCGGCCTTCGGCCGCCAGGCCGTGCTCACCCACGAGACCACCCACGTCGCCACGCGCGCCGCGACGACCCCCCGCACCCCGATGTGGCTCTCCGAGGGCTTCGCCGACTGGGTCGCCTACCGGGACTCCGGCCGCACGCCGCAGAGCCTGGCCCCCGAGCTGCGCCGGGACGTCACGGCCTCGGGCCCGCCCGGGCACCTCCCCGCGGACGCCGACTTCGCGCCCGGCGCGCCCGCGCAGGCCCAGGCGTACGAAGGCGCCTGGCTGGCCTGCCGGCTCATCGCCGCCACGTGGGGCGCCGACCGGCTGGTCGCGCTGTACCGTTCCGGTGCGGATCTGCGCGGCACGCTCGGCATCGACGAGGACGCCCTCACCGAGCGCTGGCGGGCCTACGTCAAGGGGGAGTTGGCATGAGCGGCACGGACGGGGACTTCACGCCGGAGGAGACCGCCCGCGGCAGGGCGCTGCGCCGCGCACAGCTGCCCTACCTGCTCGGCGGCCGCCTCGCCGGGCTCGCCCTGCTGCTCGCGCTGGGACTGACCCCCGCGGGGGCCGCCCTCACCGGGCTGTTCGGCGACGACCGGGCCCTGCGCGTGCTGGCCGGCGGCCTGCTGCTGGTGCTGCTCCAGCAGGCGGTCACCCTGCCGTTCTCCGCCCGGGTCCGCGTCCTGCGGCGCCGCTACGGGCTCGTCACACAGGGCTGGGGCGGCTGGGCCGTCGACGTCCTGCGCGGCCTGCTCGTCTCCGTGCCGCTCGCGCTGGCCGCGCTGTACGGCTACTACGGGCTCGGCTGGGCCTGGGCGGCGCTGGGCGCCGTCTGCGCCGCCGTGGTGCTGTCCTGGCTCGCCCCGGTCGTCCTGGAACCGCTCTTCAACCGCTTCCGGCCGATGGAGGACGGGCCCCTGCGCGACGCCCTGCTGGCCCTGGCCGAGCGGGACGGCATCCCCGTGCGGGCGGTGCTCGTCGCCGACGCGTCCCGGCGGACGACCGCGCTCAACGCGTACGTCTCCGGCTTCGGGCGCACGCGGCGGATCGTCGCCTACGACACGCTGCTCGGCACGGCCCCGGCGGCGGAGGTCGAACTCGTCGTCGCCCACGAACTCGGCCACGTCAAGCACCGCGACGTGCCGCGCGGCACCCTGCTCGGCGCCGTCGGCGCGGGCGCGGGGGTGTGCGTGCTCTCCACCGTCATGGCCGCCACCTCCTACGGCACCGGCGACCCGCGCGGGCTCTTCCTGCTCGCCGCGGTGGCCGCGGTGCTGTCGGTGTGCGCCGGGCCGCTCGGCTGCGCGCTGAGCCGGCGCGTCGAGCGGCGGGCGGACACGCACGCGCTGCAACTCACCGGGGACGCCGAGCGGTTCATCGCCATGCAGCGCCGGCTCACCGTCACCAACGTCGCGGACCCCGACCCGCCACGCCTCCTGCACGTCCTCTTCGGCACCCACCCCACCGCCGTCCAGCGCATCGCCGCCGCCCGCGCGTTCGCCTCCGCGAGCTAGCCCGCGCGCCCTTGCGGCCGTTCGGCCTCGGGCGGGGGTGCGGACGGCGGTGCGTGCCGCGACACGGAGCGCCGGCCGGACCCGGAACACCACTTCCCGTCCGTCCCCGGGGTCACGGCGGTCCGCGTAGGGGGCCATGACGACCACGCGGGCCCTCACGGCCCGTCCGCGCCCGGCGTTCGCGCCCGCGTGTCCGGCCGTTGTGGGCCCGAGCGCAGGCCGTGCGGCCCGCCCGGGCGCACCCGGACACGCGCGGCCCGCGCGCTCAGGCGGCGAGGTCCGCCAGGGCCTCCGCGAGCCATTCGCGCTCCGCGTGACCCGTCGCGCGGGCGATGCGAAGCATGCCCTGGCGGAAGGGGTCGGCGGTCTCCTCGGCGCGCACGGGTCTGCCGCGGTCGTAGAAGAAGCTGGCCGGGGTCTCCAGGAACTCCAGGCGGCGCCGCAGCACCGCGGCCTGGGCCGCGGCGTCGGGGAGGTGCCTCAGGAAGGCGAGTACGGCGAAGAAGCGGGTGGCGTCGGTGATCTCGATCGGCTTGGGGTCGCGGAGCCGGGCGAGCAGCCGTGTGCGCCCCGCGTCGGTCAGCGAGAGCACGCGGCGGGGCGCGGCGCCGACGCCGGGCTCGGTGTGCTGGCTGACCAGACCGGCCGCGGTGAGGCGGCTGATGGCCGGGTAGAGGGCGCCGTCGCTGACCGGCCGGACGTGGCCGTTGAGTGCGGCGATGCGCTCCTTGAGCTCGTAGCCGTGCAGGGATTCCTCGTACAGGAAGCCCAGGATCGTGAGCTCCAGCACCGTTCGCCACCTTTCCCGGTCATGCGGTCCGACTTGTCCGTCCGGGCCCATGATGATACCTCTAAGCGCGGTACCTCGAAACGAGGTACGCCCTTGGGGAGGGGACCCATGACGCACCGCACCCGGCCGGCCGCGCCGGCCGGCCCGGTCTGCCCGCCGCGCCCTGGGTCATGGCCGCCTTCGGCGCCGAACCCGCGGTGGCCGCGGCCGGGACGGTGTTCCTGCGCACCCTGGGCCCGTACCTGCTGCTGCTGGCCTGCTTCATCGCCCTGGGCGGCGTCTTCCAGGGCGGCGGCGGAGCCGCGCTGCTCGTCCGGGTGACCCTGGCCGGCACCGTGGTGCAGCTGCCGCTGGCCTACCTGCTGGCCGGCCCGGCCGGGCTGGGGCTGACGGGCGTCGGCGTGGCGCTGGCCGTCGCCGCCGGGCTGCAGTGCCTGGCCGTGACGGCGGCCTTCACCAGGTCAGCAGCTTCTCGGCGTCCGGGCCGGGCTCCGGCAGACGCGTCCCGGGCGCCGTACGCGGCCTCTGCGGCAGACGCGCCGAGTCCACCCACAGCCGGCGGCAGGCGATGACCGAGGCGGCTACCAGCAGCCCGTTGCGGAGCAGCAGCAGCGTGATGCCGAGGTCGGTGCTGCCGACGACGTCGCCGAAGCGCACCGGGAACTCGTACAGGGTG
Source organism: Streptomyces sp. NPDC005722 (assembly GCF_040630935.1). NCBI lineage: Bacteria > Bacillati > Actinomycetota > Actinomycetes > Kitasatosporales > Streptomycetaceae > Streptomyces > Streptomyces sp. NPDC005722. The sequence continues at coordinate 215,486 of NZ_JBEXYN010000002.1, read as the reverse complement.
AACACCGTCGCCACCAGCACCAGGGCCGCGGGCACCGCCATCACGCTGGCCCGCAGCGTGAGGCAGACGGCCGCCAGCCCGATCAGCCAGATCATGTACTGGGGGCTGATCACCCGGCTGGTCGTGGTGAAGAGCAGCACCGCGGTGAACGCCGCGTCGAAGGGCGTGTGCGCGTCGAACGTACGCGCCCGCAGCCGCCACAGCAGCAGCCAGGCGAAGGCGGTCACGGTCAGCCCCAGCGCGATGTCGCTGACCAGGCCCACGTGGGGCCCGAGGAACTCCATGGAGCCGTAGTTGAGCAGCACCTGCCCCTGCCAGCCGTGGTGCCGGGCGATGTGGAAGACCAGCGAGCCCAGGGACTCCACCTCGGTGCCCCGCTCGCCCTGGAAGCGCAGGAAGGCGAAGGCCCCCGGCGTCCACAGCCAGAAGCCCAGGGCGAGGACGCCCGCCCCGGCCACCGCGGCCGCCCAGATCCGGCGGTCGCGGACCCCGGCCAGCAGCAGCACCGGCCAGACCTTGAGCATCGCGCCGAACGCGATCAGCGCGCCCGCGACCCGGGGCCGGCGCACCGTCGCCAGCAGCGCGGCCACGGCCACCGCGGTGACCATGACGTCGTAGCGCGCGTACGCGGTGGGCCCCAGCAGCGGCACGCCCAGCACCCACACGTACGCCCCGGCCACCCGCCGCCCCTCGCCGCGCGAACCGCGCAGCAGCAGCGCGAAGGCGACCAGGTCGGCGGCGCAGGCGAGCCAGAAGAAGGCGGTCGCGTAGTCGAGGAAGGGCAGCACCGCGGGGGAGAGCACCGCGAGCGCGGCGGCCGGCGGGTACTGCCAGGTCACGTCGTGCTGGGGGAAGGACCCGGTCCGCAGGACCTCGTACCAGCCGTGGTAGATCACCGAGACGTCGGTCGTCACGTCCAGCGGGGACAGGCTCAGCACCTTGAAGACGTAGAGCAGCAGGAGGACCCTGGTGGCCACCCAGGCGAGGACCGGCCCGACCGGGAGCCGCTTGCCGCTGTCGCCTGCCATGTCCACCTCGTCGAATCGGTTCTGCTGTGATGATGCACGATGCCGGTCGCACCCGTGGACAGGCGTGTGGAGCTTAGACGCGCGGGGGACCGCGGTCGGTTGCCGCGGACCCCACCGGATACCCTCGGCGACGTATGGACAAGACCCTGATCGTCACCAACGACTTCCCGCCACGCCCCGGTGGCATCCAGGCGTTCGTGCACAGCATGGCGCTGCGCCTCGATCCCGGCCGGGTGGTGGTGTACGCGTCGACCTGGCGGGACGGCTCCGAGGTCGCCGCGTTCGACGCCGAGCAGCCCTTCCCGGTCGTACGTGATCGTACGACGATGTTGCTGCCGACCCCGAGGGTGACCCGGCGGGCCGCCGGGCTCCTTCGCGAGCACGGGTGCACGTCGGTGTGGTTCGGGGCGGCGGCCCCGCTCGGGCTGATGGCGCCCGCGCTGCGCAGGGCGGGGGCGCGCCGGCTGGTGGCGACCACCCACGGGCACGAGGCGGGGTGGGCGCAGCTGCCGGCCAGCCGCACGCTGCTGCGGCGGATCGGCGAGGGCACCGACACCCTCACCTACCTGGGCGAGTACACCCGGTCGCGGATCGCCCGGGCGCTGACACCCGAGGCCGCCGGGCGCATGGTGCAGCTGCCGCCGGGCGTGGACGAGAAGACCTTCCACCCGGCGTCCGGCGGCGCGGCCGTACGGGCCCGGCTGGGGCTCACCGACCGGCCGGTCGTCGTCTGCGTCTCCCGCCTGGTGCCGCGCAAGGGCCAGGACACCCTGATCGAGGCGATGCCGCTGATCCTGGCCGCGCAGCCGGACGCCGTCCTGCTGGTCGTGGGCGGCGGCCCGTACGCGGACGACCTGAAGCGGCTCGCCGGGCGGACCGGGGTGGCGGATTCGGTGCGCTTCACCGGGGCCGTGCCGTGGGCGGAGCTGCCCGCGCACTTCGGCGCCGGCGACGTCTTCGCCATGCCGTGCCGCACGCGCCGCGGCGGGCTGGACGTCGAGGGGCTCGGCATCGTCTACCTGGAGGCCTCGGCCACCGGGCTGCCGGTCGTCGCGGGCGACTCCGGCGGGGCGCCGGACGCGGTGCTGGACGGCGAGACCGGCTGGGTGGTGCGCGGCGGGGAGCCGGCGGAGGCCGCCGAGCGGATCCTGGCGCTGCTGGGCGACGCGGAGCTGCGGCGCCGGATGGGCGAGCGCGGGCGCAAGTGGGTCGAGGACGCCTGGCGGTGGGATCTGCTCGCCGACCGGCTCAAGGCCCTCCTCTAGCTGGAGGACCGCGAGCCGTAGAAGACCATGAGCGCGCGGTATGGGCGGAACCGGCCGTTCCGCCCATGATGCGCCCATGACAGCAAACCTGACGCGCCGTCAGATGTTGGGCATGGCAGCCCTGCAGACGGCATCCGTGATGGGACTCACCCGCATCGGGCTCTCCCCGGCCGCCGCGGCGGACCGGGAACCGGCCGGACACGTACCGGCCGTCGTCGTCGGCTCCGGCTACGGAGGCGCGGTCGCGGCGTTACGCCTGGCCGAGGCGGGCGTGGACACCCTCGTACTGGAGATGGGGCGGGCGTGGGACACGCCGTCCCCCACCGACGGCAAGGTCTTCTGCGACACCGCCTCGCCGGACCGGCGCTCCATGTGGTTCCGCACCCGCACCGCGGCCCCCCTCGCCACCTTCCTCTGGCTCGACGTGGTCAACAAGGACATCACCCCGTACCCCGGCGTCCTGGACCGCGTCGACCACCCCGGCATGTCCGTCTACGTCGGCCGCGGGGTCGGCGGCGGCTCCCTCGTCAACGGCGGCATGGCCGTCACGCCGGACCGCGGCTACTTCCGCGAGGTGTTCCCGCAGGTCGACGCCGACGCCATGTACGGAACGTGGTTCCCGCTGGCCAACCGCATGCTCGGCGTCAACACCGTCGCGCCCGACTGGTTCGAGGGCACCGAGTGGTACCGGTTCACCCGCGTCGCGCGCGCCCAGGCCGCCAGGGCCGGGCTCGCCACCACCTTCGTGCCCAACGTCTACGACTTCGCGTACATGCGGCGCGAGGCCGCGGGCACCGCCACGAAGTCCGCCCTGGCCCAGGAGGTCATCTACGGCAACAACTTCGGCAAGCGCAGCCTCGACCGGACGTACCTCGCCGCCGCCCTCGGCACCGGCAGGGTCACCATCGAGACGCTCAGCCGCGTCAGGGCGATCCGCCGCGACCCCGACGGCGGTTACGTGCTCACGGTCGCGCAGAGCGACCTCACCGGCGCCGTCGTCGCCACCCGTGAGGTCGGCTGCGGGGCCCTCTTCCTCGCGGCCGGCAGCCTCGGCACCACCGAACTGCTGCTGCGCGCCCGGGACACGGGCGCCCTGCCCGACCTCAGCCCCGCCGTCGGCAAGGGCTGGGCGGGCAACGGCAACATCATGCTCGGCCGCGCCAACCACGTGTGGAACCCCACCGGCGCCCACCAGTCGACCATCCCCGTGATGGGCATCGACGACCGGGCCAACGCCGCCAACCCGGTGTTCGCCGAGATCGCCCCGCTCCCCATCGGCCTGGAGACGTGGATCAGCCTCTACCTCGCGATCACCAGGAACCCCGAGCGCGGCAGCTTCGTCTACGACCCGGCCACCGACGCCGCCGTGCTCGACTGGACGCGCTCCCAGAACCAGCCCTCGGTCGCCGCCGCGAAGAACCTCTTCGACCGCGTCAACCGGGCCAACGCCACCATCTACCGGTACGACCTGTTCGGCGGCAACCGCGTCTTCGCCGACGACTTCTGCTACCACCCGCTCGGCGGCTGCGTCCTCGGCAGCGCCACCGACGCCTACGGCCGCGCGAACGGCTACGACCGCCTGTACGTCGTCGACGGCTCGCTCGTCCCCGGCTCCATCGGGGTCAACCCGTTCGTCACCATCACCGCCCTGGCCGAGCGCACCATGGCCCGGGTCCTGGCCCAGGACGGCATCACCTAGGGTCCGGGAACGCCGGTGGCCGCCGTACGCGCGAGGCGTACGACGGCCACCGTCAGCAGGAGCGGGGTCGCCGGCGGGGGCTCACCCGCCGTAGATCGCGGCGATCTCGTCCGCGAAGTCGCGCAGCACCACGTTGCGCTTGAGCTTCAGCGAGGGCGTCACGTGGCCGGACTCCTCCGTGAACTGCGCCGCCAGGACGCGGAACTTCTTCACCGCCTCCGCCTTGGAAACCGCTGCGTTGCCGTCGTCGATCGCCGACTGCACCTCGGCCAGCAGCTCCGGGTCCTCGCGCAACTCCCCGACGCCGCGGCCGGACTTGCCGTGCTGCTCGGCCCACCGGGGCAGGAACTCCTCGTCCAGGGTGACGAGCGCGCCGATGAAGGGCTTGCCGTCGCCGACCACCATGCACTCCGCGACCAGCGCGTGGGCGCGGATCCGGTCCTCGATCACCGCCGGGGCGACGTTCTTGCCGCCCGCGGTGACGATGATCTCCTTCTTGCGGCCGGTGATGGAGATGTAGCCGTCCTCGTCGAGCGTCCCGATGTCGCCGGTGTGGAACCAGCCGTCGGTGACGGCCTCGGCGGTGGCCGCCTCGTTGTTCCAGTAGCCGGAGAACAGGTGCTCGCCGTGGAGCAGGACCTCGCCGTCGTCGGCGATGCGGACCGTGGAGCCCGGCAGCGGCTGGCCGACCGTCCCGATCTTGGTGCGGTCCCAGGGGTTGAAGGCGGTGGCCGCGCAGGACTCGGTCAGGCCGTAGCCCTCCAGCACCGTGAAGCCGATGCCGCGGTAGAAGTGGCCCAGCCGTTCGCCCAGCGGCGCCCCGCCGGAGATCGAGTACTCGGCGCGGCCGCCGAGCACGGCGCGCAGCTTGCTGTAGACCAGCCGGTCGAAGACCTTGTGCTGGAACTTCAGGCCCAGCGAGGGACCGCTCGCCGAGTCCACCGCGCGGCTGTACGCGATCGCCACGTCGGTGGCCCTGTCGAAGATCTTCCCCTTGCCGCCGGCCTGCGCCTGGGCGCGGGCGGCGTTGTAGACCTTCTCGAAGACCCGCGGCACGCCCAGCAGCAGCGTCGGCCGGAAGGCGGCCAGTTCGCCGGTGAGGTTCTTGACGTCGCCGACGTGCCCGAGCTTGATCGGCGCCATGACGGCGGCGACCTCGACCAGCCGGCCGAAGACGTGCGCGAGCGGCAGGAAGAGCAGGATCGAGGAGTCACCGGTGCGGAAGAGCGGCTTCAGGCGCTCCACGACGTTGCCGCACTCGGCGAAGAACGCGCGGTGCGTGAGCACACAGCCCTTGGGGCGCCCGGTGGTGCCCGAGGTGTAGACGATGGTGGCCGGGGAGTCCGCCTTGGCCCAGGCGCCGCGCTCGTCCGCCGTCGCGTCCGCGACGTCCGTGCCCGCCGCGCCGAGGGTCTCGACCGCGCCCGCCTCGATCCGCCACACGTGCTTCAGCTGCGGAAGCCGGTCGCGCACCGACTCCACGGCCTTCTCGTGGCCCTCGGTCTCCACGACGGCCGCGACGGCGCCGGAGTCACCGAGGATCCACTCGATCTGCTCGGCGGAGGAGGTCTCGTAGACCGGGACGGTGACCGCGCCCGCGCTCCAGACGGCGAAGTCGAAGAGCGTCCACTCGTACCGGGTGCGGGAGATCAGGGCCACCCGGTCGCCGGGCTGGACGCCCGAGGCGATCAGGCCCTTGGCGGCGGCACGGACCTCGGCGAGGAAGGCGGTGGCGGTGACGTCCGCCCAGTCGCCCGCCGCGGTCTTCCGGGCGATGACGGCGACCTCGGGGTGCTGAGCGGCGTTGCGGCGGATGAGATCCGTCAGGTTCCCGTCGGCCGGGACCTCGTAGAGAGCCGGAAGGCTGAACTCGCGCAAAACTGCTGCTCCTCATCGGCGCCGGCGGCGGTGCTGGCTGCGTCCACTGCATGGTTGAGCGTGGAACGGACGGCCTGGACGTTACCCACCGGTAAAGCTTCTGCGGTAGGGGGTGCCGTGTAGATGTTTTGTGTGTCACATCGTCGTCACACGCCGGATTCCCACCGCGGCACAGTGCGGATCCACTGGTCGGAAGCCTAGTCGAGCCCCCCTGTGACCCGCAGGTAACCGAGGCCCCGGTGCGCCCTCCCCACGCCCGCCCGGGGCGTCCTAGAGTGATCGTCATGCGGGTCCATGTCGTCAGTGACGTCCACGGTGCCTCCGAGGCCCTCGCCAAGGCCGGCGACGGCGCCGACGCGCTGATCTGCCTGGGCGACCTGATCCTCTTCCTCGACTACGCCGACCACTCCCGGGGCATCTTCCCCGACCTCTTCGGAGTCGAGAACGCCTCCCGGATGGTGGGGCTGCGCACCGCGCTGCGCTGGGACGAGGCCCGCGCCCTCGACCGCGAACTGTGGGCCGGGCTCGGCACCGACCGGCGCACCGCCATCGAGTCCGCCGTACGCCGGCAGTACGCCGAACTGTTCGCCGCCTTCCCCACCCCCACGTACGCCACCTACGGCAACGTCGACATCCCCGCGCTCTGGCCGGAGTACGCCGGGCCCGGCACCACGGTGCTCGACGGCACCACCACCGAGATCGGCGGCCTGGTCTTCGGCTTCGTCGGCGGCGGGCTGCGCACCCCCTACCGCACCCCGTACGAGATCGACGACGAGACGTACGCCGCCAAGGTGGAGGCCCTCGGCCAGGTCGACGTGCTGTGCTCGCACATCCCGCCCGCCGTCCCCGAGCTCTGCTACGACACCGTCGCCCGCCGCCTCGAACGCGGCAGCGAGGCGCTGCTCGACGCGATCCGCCGGACGCGGCCGAAGTACGCGCTCTTCGGCCACGTCCACCAGCCGCTCGTGCGGCGGATGCGCCTGGGGACGACCGAATGCGTCAACGTCGGCCACTTCAACTCCACCCGAACGCCGTGGGCGCTGCGGTGGTGAGCGCCCCGGCGGTCTCCGGGCGCGCGACCAAGCGGTAGCCTTCACCAGCAGACATACGACAGCAGTACGACGCGACGTCCCGGAGGGGCCACGGCGATGGCGGAACACACCAGGTCGAGCATCACGATCGACGCGGCCCCGGCCGATGTCATGGGCGTCATCGCGGACTTCGCCCGGTACCCGGAGTGGACCGGCGAGGTGAAGGAGGCCGAGATCCTCTCCGCCGGCGGCGACGGCCGTGCCGAGCAGGTCAGGCTCCTCCTGGACGCGGGCGCGATCAAGGACGACCACACCCTCGCCTACACCTGGGCCGGCGACAGCGAGGTCCGCTGGACCCTGGTCAAGTCCCAGATGCTGCGCACCCTCGACGGTGCCTACGTCCTGGTCCCGCTGGAGGACGGCAAGCGCACCGAGGTCACCTACCAGCTGACCGTCGACGTCAAGATCCCGATGCTCGGCATGATCAAGCGCAAGGCCGAGAAGGTCATCATCGACCGCGCCCTCGCCGGCCTGAAGAAGCGCGTCGAGTCCCAGGGCTGACGGGGCTGACGTGCGGACGCTGCTGGTCACCGGCACGGGCGGCGCCGGGCGCACGACGGTCGCCGCCGCCACGGCCGTGGCCGCGAGCTCGCCCGGGCGGCGCGTGCTGCTGCTCTCCGCCGACCGCGACGCCTCCCTGGACAGGGTGCTGGGCCCGGCGCCCGCCCCGGCCCGGGACGGCGGTGCGCGGCCGGACGGTGCGGCCTCCCCGCCCATCGCCCCGGTCCCGTCCGTACCGGGCCTGTGGGCCGCCCGCGTCGACGCGGCCGCCGCCTTCCGGGCCGACGCCGACGCCGTACAGCAACGCCTGGGCTCCCTGCTCGACCTGCTCGGCGCGGCCCCGCTGGACCCCGAGGAACTCACCGAACTCCCCGGCGCCGACGCCTTCGCGCTGCTGCGCGCCCTGCGGGACACCGCCGGCGGCTGGGACCTCGTCGTCGTCGACCTCCCGCCGGTCCACGACGCCCTCGCCGCGCTCGCGCTGCCCGAGCAACTGCGCCGCTACATCGCCCGGCTGATCCCCCGGGAACGGCAGGCCGCCCGCGCCCTGCGCCCCGTCCTCGCCCAGCTCGCCGGCGTGCCCGCGCCCGGTGCCTGGGCCTACGAGGCCGCCGCCCGCGCCGACCGGGAACTGGCCACCGCCCAGGCCGTGATCGAGGACGCCGCCACGACCGTCCGGCTGGTCGTGGCCCCCGGCACGTACGCCGCCGACGCCGTGCGCCGGGCCCGCGCCGGACTGGCCCTGTACGGTCACCGCCTCGAGGCCGTGGTCGCCAACCGGCTGCTGCCCGACGGTTCCCCCGACCCCTGGCTGGCCGAACTGGCGGGCCACCGCCGCAAGGAAGTGCGGGCCCTGCGCGCGGAACTCGCCGGCACCCCCACCGCGCTGCACGAACTGCCCCACCTCGGACGCGAACCCCGCGGCCCCGAGGACCTCGCCCGGCTCGCCGCCGAGCCGCCCGCCGACGCGCCCGAGGGGCCCGCCGCGCCGCCGTGGACCACCGAGGACCGCCTCGCCTCCGAGGGCCACTTCCTGTGGCGGCTGCCGCTGCCCGGCGCGACACGCGACACCGTCGACCTCGTACGGCGCGGCGACGAACTCGTCGTCGACGCCGAGGGATACCGCCGTATCCTCCCGCTGCCCTCCGCGCTGCGCCGCTGCAGCGTGGCCGGTGCGGCGCTCCGCGACGGCGCGCTGCAGGTCCGGTTCGCACCGGATCCCGGTCTTTGGCCCCGCTGAGCGCTGAAAGCGCCGCCTCCGTTCGGGTAACGTCGTGGGTACGAAGCCGGAGCCTTACGGAGCCACCATGAGCGAATCCACGGACCGCGCGGGCCGCCCCGAGACCGATTCCGACGCCTGGGCCAAGGCGAGCGCGGAAGACATCGCCGCCGAGAACGCCCGTCGGCGGCAGCAGAGCGGCCAGACCCCCGGCAGCGCCGGCGAGGAGCTGCGGCGCCTCGCGGAAGCCGTCACCGACCGGTTGTCCATGCTCCGCGGCCCCGCCGCGGAGATGGCCGCCCAGGGACTGATCTCCCAGGTCAAGCAGGCCGTCGAACCCATCGTCGAGCGCAACCCGGAGGTCTTCGACCACCTCGCCGCCGCAGGCGCCGAACTCCTGGCCGCCTACCGCGCCGCGGTGAGCGGGCAGGAACGCCGCTGGACCTCCGGCGGGGACACCCCGCCGAGCGAACGCATCGACCTCGACTGAACGGCGCGACACGGACCCGGCACGGAACATCGGGCCCGAACAGGGCGCAGGTCGCCCTCCGGTACGGTTGGACGCAGCGGGGCTCGACCGAATACTGAGGGATACATGGGACTCACCATCGGCGTCGACATCGGCGGCACGAAGATCGCGGCCGGCGTGGTCGACGAGGAAGGCGCGATTCTCGAGATCGTCAAGGTGCCGACCCCGCAGACCTCCGAGGGCGTCGTCGACGCCATCGCGACAGCGGTGCACGACGTCAGCGCCAACCACACGGTCGAGGCCGTCGGCATCGGTGCCGCCGGCTACGTCGACGACAAGCGCGCCACCGTGCTCTTCGCGCCCAACATCCGGTGGCGCCACGAGCCGCTGAAGGACAAGGTCGAGCAACGCGTCGGCCTGCCCGTCGTCGTCGAGAACGACGCCAACGCCGCTGCCTGGGGCGAGTACCGCTTCGGCGCGGGCCAGGGCCACGACGACGTCATCTGCATCACCCTGGGCACCGGGCTCGGCGGCGGCATCATCATCGGCAACAAGCTGCGCCGCGGCCGCTTCGGCGTGGCAGGCGAGTTCGGCCACATCCGCATGGTGCCGGACGGTCTGCTGTGCGGCTGCGGCAGCCAGGGCTGCTGGGAGCAGTACGCCTCCGGCCGGGCGCTGGTGCGCTACGCCAAGCAGCGGGCCGTCGCCCAGCCGGAGAACGCCGCGCTGCTGCTGGCGCTCGGCGACGGGACGCCCGAGGGCATCCAGGGCCAGCACATCAGCCGGGCCGCGCGCGACGGGGACAAGGTCGCCGTCGACTCCTTCCGCGAGCTGGCCCGCTGGGCCGGCGCCGGTCTGGCCGACCTGGCCTCGCTCTTCGACCCCTCCGCCTTCATCGTCGGCGGCGGCGTCTCGGACGAGGGCGAACTCGTCCTGGAGCCCATCCGGAAGTCCTTCCGCCGCTGGCTGGTGGGCGGTCAGTACCGGCCGCACGCCCAGGTCCTCGCCGCGCAGCTCGGCGGCAAGGCCGGCCTCGTCGGTGCGGCCGACCTCGCCCGCCAGGGCTAGCCCCGGCGGTCACCGCACGGCATCCGGTGCCCCCGTCGCTCCCACCCGGGAGCAACGGGGGCACCCGCCTTTCCGGGCGGCGCGGGGTGCGCCGCCGCGCGTGCGCCGCCGCGCGGTGCCCGCGGCGGCCTCGCTCTGCGGGGGTCTCGGTCTCCGCCGAACTCCTCCTGCGCCGAGGCCGAGGTGGCGATCCCGCGGACCTCCGACGGCGCCGTCGCGGCCGTCGTGGCAGCGGTGCACGACGTCAGCGCCCACCACACGCACGCCGGTTCCGTCGCCGGGACCGGGCGCACGCGCAGCCCGTGCCCGTCCGGCCGTCCGGCCGTCGCGGGCGACCGGGGCGCCGCTACAGTGAGCCCGTGAGCGAGGGCCCGCTGCCGGAGTTGCCGGCGTCCCGTACGGAGCCGGACGGCTCCGCCGTCGTCCGCGTGCTGAGCTACAACATCCGCTCGATGCGGGACGACCCCGCCGCGCTCGCCCGGGTGATCCGCGCCTGCGACCCCGACCTGGCGCTGATCCAGGAGGCCCCGCGCTTCTTCCGCTGGCGCAAGGCCGTCGCCCGCCTCGCCCGCGCCTCGGGCCTGGTCCCCGTCACCGGCGGGGCCACCGCCACCGGCCCCCTCGTGCTGTCCTCGCTGCGGGTGCACGTGGAACGCGCCGAGGACGTCCTGCTGCCCCGCACCCCCGGCCTGCACCGGCGCGGCTTCGCCACCGCCGTCGTGCGCGTCGGCGGCGTCCGGCTGTCCGTCGTCAGCTGCCACCTCTCGCTCCAGGCCCGCGAACGCTACGACCAGGGCGGCATGCTGCTGGACCGGCTCGCCGCGATGGGTGAGCCGTACGCGGTCGTCGGCGGCGACCTCAACGACCACCCCCACGGCCGGACCTTCCGCCGGCTCGCCGACGACCTGCAGGACGCCTGGGCGGTCCGGCCCTGGGGCGGCGAGTACACCTCCACCCCCGAGGACCCGCACCAGCGGATCGACGCGATCCTCACGACCCCGGGCATCGAGGTCCTCGGCTGCGGCGTCCCGCACGGCCTGCCCGGCGTCACCCCGCACGACCTGAGGACGGCCACGGACCACCTCCCGGTCCTGGCCGCCCTCAGGGTGCCCGCGTCCGCCTGACCGACGCGACGGACCGTTCGATCCTCGCCGTATCGCGCCGGGTTCCACACCCCGGGGAGCCCTCCGTCAGACGACGGCGCCGCCTCCCGGCAGGTCGTCGTCCTCGTCGCCGCCCGGGCGCATGCGCGTCACCAGGGTGGCGAAGCCGCCGAGGAAGCCGCCGACGCCGACGGTGAGCGCCCACCACGGCATCGGCTCCTGGAAGAGGACGAAGCCGAAGATCAGCAGCGGCCCGCCGACGGCGGCCAGCCACGCGAACTTCGTCGTCACGTCCGCCTCGGGGAGCGGCGGGGGCTCCGGCGGCTCGTAGTGGCCCTCGTCCGGTTCCTCGTCGAGTTCGTAGTCACGGGGGCCGGACAGCACGGGGTGCAGGACGATCCGCGTCGCCTCCGGCTTCGGGGGCAGCGCGGACGGGTCCGTCGCGGCCTCGCTCGCGTCCCGCTCGCCGTCGCCGTCCCGCTCGGTCGCCGGGACGTCCTCGGCCGCGGGCCAGGAACCCGTCCCGGGCTCGGGGTCCTTGCCGTACGCCGCGACGAGCTCGGCCCACGCCGACTCCTCGTCCAGCGGCGCCCGCTCGGACTCCCCTTCCAGCGGCGCGCGCTCCGGCTCCTCGCCCTCCGGCACGTGCCGACGCTCCTCCTCGGGCTCAGCCACTGGCCGCGTCCTCCTTCTGCGCCTGCTCTCCCGCACCCGAGAGCCGCTCCACGAAGGCGTACGACTGCTCGAAGACCGTCTCCGCGTCGTGGTCCAGCGTCGCGACGTGGTAACTGCGCTCCAGGACCGTCTCCGTGACGTCCGTCGACGACACCCGGCCCAGCACGACCGCCGAGTTCGACGGGTGCACCACGTGGTCGACGCGGCTGTGCAGCAGCAGGAGCGGCTGCGTCACCTGCGGCAGTTCGTGCCGCACCAGCGTCCAGAAGCGGCTCAGCGAGTGCACCGCCCGCAGTGGGGTGCGGTCGTAGCCGACCTCCTTCGAGCCCTCCTTGGCGATGTCGCTGGCGATGCCCGGCACGGAGGGGACGAAGTGGCGCAGCAGGGGGACGACCTTCAGCTGGTGGCTGTCGGCCTTGACCGAGGGGTTGACCAGGGCGACACCGCTGACCGCGGCGCCGTGCTGCGCGGCCAGCCGCAGGGTCAGGGCCCCGCCCATCGACATTCCGAAGACAAACACGCGGTCACAGCGCTCGGACAGCGCGCGGAATTCCCGGTCCACCTCCGCGTACCAGTCCTCCCAGCCGGTCAGCTGCATGTCCTGCCAGCGCGTGCCGTGTCCCGGCAGCAGCGGTACGGACACGGTCAGGCCCCGCTCCGCGAGGTACTCGGCCCACGGCCGCATGGACTGCGGCGTGCCGGTGAAACCGTGGCACAACAGGACACCGACCTCACCGCCGTCGTGGCGGTAGGGCTCGGCTCCGGGCATCAGCGGCACCGTACGTCTCCTGTTCGGTGGAATGCGCGAAAAGCGATATCTCACAGTACGCGGACGGCCGACACCGGGGGAGAGCACCGGCGGATCTGGCGTTAAGGTCTTCCCGTCAGACACAGGAGGTCATCGGTTGTTGTACGGCGTGATGAAGATCGCCATCGGCCATCCCCTGCGAGCCGCGTTCCGGCCGTGGGTGGAGGGCCTCGAGCACATCCCCAAGCAGGGACCGGCGATCCTGGCGAGCAACCACCTGTCCTTCTCGGACTCCTTCTTCCTGCCCGCCGTGCTCGACCGCAAGGTCACCTTCATCGCCAAGGCCGAGTACTTCACCACGCCCGGCATCAAGGGCAAGCTGACGGCCGCCTTCTTCAAGGGCGTCGGCCAGCTCCCCGTGGACCGCTCCGGCGGGCGCGGCGCCGGCGAGGCCGCGATCAACAGCGGGATAAAGGTCATCGAGGCGGGCGAGCTCTTCGGCATCTACCCCGAGGGCACCCGCTCGCCGGACGGCCGCCTCTACCGCGGCAAGCCCGGCGGTCTGGCCCGCATCGCGCTCGCCACCGGCGCGCCCGTGATCCCGGTCGCCATGATCGACACGGAGAAGATCCAGCCGCCCGGTCAGGTCATGCCCAAGCTGATGCGCCCCGGCATCCGGATCGGCAAGCCGCTGGACTTCAGCCGCTACACGGGCATGGAGCACGACCGCTTCATCCTGCGCTCGGTCACCGACGAGGTGATGTACGAGATCATGAAGCTCTCCGGCCAGGAGTACGTGGACATCTACGCCACCGCCGCCAAGCGGCAGATCGCCGAGGCGGCGAAGAAGCAGCAACAGCACGGCGGGTCCTAGCCGGACGCGCCCGGGGGAACGGGGGGACGGCCGATGGCCGGGGACAGGACCGGCGCGAGCGGGCGGAGAACCGGCGGGCCGGCCGCCGCACGCCCCGCACGCGTCACCCGCATGTCCGTCGAGCAGCCGCTGTGGCGCGCCCTCTCCGGCTACCGGCTGCTGACCGCCGCGTACGCCGTCGGGCTCTACGCCGCCGCCTACGACGAGCACGAGCACCCCCTGGCGGGCGCCGCCTACATGGCGGTGCTCGCCGTGTGGACGCTGGTCACCGTCGGCAAGGTGAGCTCGCCCCGGCGCTGCACCCGGCCCTTCCTCGTCGCCGACCTCGGCGTCGCGCTCACCGGCATCCTCGTCACCCCGCTCGTCGAGTCGCACCAGCGCATCCTCGACGGCGGCCCCACCCTGCCGTCGATCTGGACCGCGGGCTCCGTGCTCGCCTTCGCCATCAAGGGCGGCTGGCGCTGGGCCGCCGCCGCCTCCTGCCTCGTCGGCGGCGCCAACATCGTCGAGCGCGGCGCCCCGGCCCGCGACACCCTCCACAACGTGCTGCTGGTCGCCATCGCCAGCATCGCCATCGGCTACGTCGTCGAGGTCGCCCGCGCCAGCGAGCGCACCCTCGCCCGCGCCCTGCAGATCGAGGCCGCCACCCGCGAGCGGGAGCGGCTGGCCCGGGACATCCACGACAACGTGCTGCAGGTGCTCGCCATGGTGCAGCGCCGCGGTGCCGAGATCGGCGGCGAGGCCGAGGCCCTGGGGCGGATGGCGGGGGAGCAGGAGGCCGCCCTGCGCACCCTGGTCACCGACGGCGCCGCCGCGCTGCCGTCCCCCCGCGACGGCACCGGCGCCGGCCCCGGGGGCGACCCGGAACAGGACCCGGACGCGCCCCGCGACCTGCGCGTGCTGCTCGCCCCGTACGGCAGCGCCCGGGTCACCGTCTCCGCCCCCGGTACCCCCGTGCTCGTCCCGGCGCGCGCCGCCCGCGAACTCGCCGCCGCCGTGGGGGCCGCCCTGGAGAACGTCCGCCGGCACGCGGGGGAGGACGCCCACGCCTGGATCCTGGTCGAGGACGAACCCGGGGCCGTGCTGGTCAGCGTCCGCGACGACGGCCCCGGCATCCCCGAGGGCCGGCTCGCCGCCGCCGAGTCCGAGGGCAGGCTCGGGGTCGCCCAGTCCATCCGCGGCAGGCTCCGGGACCTCGGCGGCACGGCGGAACTGGTGTCGGTGCCCGGGCAGGGGACAGAAGTCGAGTTGAGGCTCGCGAAGTGAGGGAGGAGATTGGGGTCATGGCCGTGAAGGTGATGGTGGTCGACGACCACCCCATGTGGCGGGACGCGGTCGCCCGCGACCTCACCGAGGCCGGGTACGTGGTGGTCGCCACCGCCGGCGACGGTCCGGAGGCGGTGCGGCGCGCCAAGGCGGCCATGCCCGAGGTACTCGTCCTCGACCTCAACCTGCCCGGACTGTCCGGCGTCCAGGTCTGCAAGGACGTGATCGCCGACAACCCCGCCCTGCGGGTGCTGGTGCTCTCCGCGAGCGGCGAGCACGCGGACGTCCTGGAGGCCGTGAAGTCCGGCGCCACCGGCTACCTGCTGAAGTCCGCCGGCCGCCAGGAACTCCTCGACGCCGTCCGCCGCACCGCCGTCGGCGACCCCGTCTTCACCCCCGGCCTCGCCGGCCTCGTCCTCGGGGAGTACCGCCGCCTCGCCTCCGACCCCGCCCCCGCCGCGGCCGACACCCCCGAGGCACCCCGCCTCACCGACCGCGAGACCGAGGTCCTGCGGCTCGTCGCCAAGGGGCTCAGCTACAAGCAGATCGCCGAGCGGCTGGTCATCTCCCACCGCACGGTCCAGAACCACGTCCAGAACACCCTGGGCAAGCTCCAGCTCCACAACCGCGTCGAACTCGTCCGCTACGCCATCGAACGCGGACTGGACGAGGAGTAGCCCCGCCACCTGCTCGGGGGCGCTCGCACCCACGCCGCACGCCGCCCGGAAGGGTGAAATCGGCGGGCCAACATCCCCGTGGCGCAAAGGATTTCATCGAACGGCCCATCCCACCTGTGACGCCGGTCACGCTAGCGTCGTGGGCGCAGGCAAAAGGTGCGAACGGGAAGGGATGGATCATGCGAGTTGGCGTGCTGACCGGCGGCGGAGACTGCCCCGGGCTCAACGCGGTCATCCGTGCCATCGTGCGCAAGGGTGTCCAGGAGTACGGATACGAGTTCACCGGTTTCAGGGACGGGTGGCACGGCCCCCTCGAGGGCGACACCGTGCCGCTGGACATCCCCGCAGTGCGCGGCATCCTCCCGCGCGGCGGCACGATCCTCGGCTCGTCCCGCACGAACCCGCTCAAGGTGGAGAACGGCGTGCGTCGCGTCAAGGACAACCTCGCCAAGTACGAGGTCGACGCCCTCGTCGCGATCGGCGGCGAGGACACCCTCGGCGTCGCCACCGCCCTGTCGGACGAGTACGGCGTCCCCTGCGTCGGCGTGCCCAAGACCATCGACAACGACCTGGCGGCCACCGACTACACCTTCGGTTTCGACACCGCCGTCAACATCGCCACCGAGGCGATCGACCGCCTCCACACCACCGCCGAGTCGCACATGCGCGTCCTCGTCGTCGAGGTGATGGGCCGCCACGCCGGCTGGATCGCCCTGCACTCCGGCCTCGCCGGCGGTGCCAACGCCATCCTCATCCCCGAGCAGCGCTTCGACCTCGACCAGGTCTGCGCCTGGGTGGAGAGCCGCTTCAAGATCCGCTACGCGCCCATCGTCGTGGTCGCCGAGGGCGCCATGCCGAAGGACGGGGACATGGTGCTCAAGGACCAGACCCTCGACTCCTTCGGCCACGTGAGGCTCTCCGGCGTCGGCGAATGGCTCGCCAAGGAGATCGAGCGGCGCACCGGCAAGGAGGCCCGCACCACCGTGCTCGGCCACGTCCAGCGCGGCGGCACCCCCAGCGCCTTCGACCGCTGGCTCGCCACCCGCTTCGGCCTGCACGCCATCGACGCGGTCCGCGACCAGGACTGGGGCAAGATGGTCGCCCTGCGCGGCACGGACATCGTCCGCGTCCCGCTCCGCGACGCGACGACCCAGCTCAAGACGGTCGATCCGCGGCTCTACACCGAGGCCGGCGTCTTCTTCGGGTAGCCCCTGCGCCACCTCGGCGACCTCTGCGCTTCTCCCGCTTGCCATGGGCGATCACGCGGCCGTACATTCCCTCCACCCGGCTTGTCCGGCCGCTTCGTCTATCCCCCTTGAGCACATGAGGAGCGCCCGGCATGACGGGTGTACTGGCGGTCGCAGGCGGCACCGCATCCGGCAAGTCCACCCTTGCCGAGGCCCTGTCGCTGCAGTGTCCCGAGAGCATCGCACTGGTCCATCTGGACGACTACTACGTGCCCGCGCACGACCCCCTGCGGGGCGTGTGGACGGTCAGCGCCGGCGGGCACGCCATCCTCGACTGGAACCATCCCGGCTCCATCGACGAGGCCGCCGTCAGCGCCGCGATCGACATGGCGCTGGCGCGGCCCGGCGTCCGCCTGGTGGTGGTCGAGGGACTCTTCGCCCTGACCCTGCCGTCGGTACGGGAACGTGCCGACTGGCGGGTGTACGTGGACGCCCCCGACGACGTCCGGCTGGCCCGCAAGATCCTGCGCAAGATCGAGGTGCAGCGGCAGGACCCGAGGCTGTCCCTGCTGAACTACCTGCAGAGCGGCCGGGACCGGCACGTCGCCCACGTCGCGCCCTCCCGGGCGGCGGCCGACCTGGTGGTGGACGGCACGCACGAGGGCCCCGAGATGCTGGCCGCGGTGCTGGGCCTCGTCGGTCCGCTCCTGTCGGCCGTCCCCGAGCCCCTGCCCGATCCGCTCCCCGCCACCCGCCCCCGCCGTGCCCGCGCGGTCACCCCGCGGACGCACCCCTTCCCCGCGGCGGCGGTCTGACGGCCCCAGGTGCCACGATGGTGCGGTCCATCGCTCGGTGCGCCCTCAGGTGGCGAGGACGTGGACGTGCGCCCGGTCGTCCTCGTACTGCACCGTTGCCTCCAGGTGGCCCCACAGCCGCCTGCTCGCGGGCGCGTCCGGACGGACGCGGAAGCAGGCGTCGGCGGCGCACCCGCTCTCCCGTTGCAGCCGGGGGAAGGCGTCGAGCAGACGTTCCTCGGCGCCTTCGCGTGGAATGCGGAAGTCGATCTCGTGGTCCTGGTCGCTGAAGCTGCCGGTGGCGGTGCAGGCGACGTCGGTGGCCCCGGCGGGGATGGTCCCGCCGGAGTACCGCTCGACCCGCGCGCAGTCCTCGTGAAGCGGCCCCGCGGCGTACCAGATCAAGCCGATGAACTGGAGGTAGGTGACGGCGACCGAGAAGAGCAGGAGCAGGGGTGTCGCCGCCGCGACCGACACCCAGTCGGTGCGGGACCCGACGGGCTTGCGGGGGCTCCAAGTACTGGTCAACTGCCGTACCCACCCTATGGTTCGGTGCTTGCCAAGATCGGTCGGTGGGTAGTGTGCCAACATTCTTGAACGTGTTCAACAGGCGTGGCGGTGAGGGGGCGCCGCCCAGGCGCCCCCGGTTGCCAGGGTCGGCTGCTACCCCGCCACCGTCACCCCCGCCAAAAGCTCCGCCACGATCGCCGTGCCGTTCAGGCTGAGCACCGACTCCGGGTGGAACTGGACGCCCGCGAAGCCCGGGCCGCGCAGGGCGTGGACGTCGCCGGTGGCCCGGTCGCGGCTCAGGTCGACGCGGTGCATGGCCAGCTCCTCCGCCGTCGCGTCGTCGCAGCGGGCGGTGAAGGAGTTGTAGAACCCCACGGTCTCCGCCCGCCCGAACAGGTCGATCGGTGTCTGCGCGCCCTGGAAGGGGACGTCCTTGCGGACGATGTCGAGGCCGAGCTCGGCGGCGATCAGCTCGTGGCCGAGGCAGACCCCGAGCAGGCCGTGCCGGTGGCCGCGGACGAGTTCGGCGGTGAGCCCGCGCAGCAGCGCCATCTTGGGATCGCCGGTGTCGGAAGGGTCGCCCGGGCCCGGGCCGAGGACGACCGGGCCGCGGTGGGCGAGGGCGGCCCCGCGCAGCCCCGGCTCGTCGAAGCGGCGCACGGTGACCTCCAGTCCGGACGACCGCAGTACGTGCGCGAGCATCGCGGTGAAGGTGTCCTCGGCGTCCACCACGAGGGCGTGCCCGGACGGCGTGCGGGGCTGCTCGGCGGTCTGCATCCGCAGCCAGAACGGCGCCAGGTTCCTGCGGCGTCCGTCCAGCGCGCTCCGGACCCGGATGTCGTCGCCGAGCCGTGGCCGGTCCGCCGCCGGGCCCCGGGACGGTCCGGGCCGCACCCCCAGCGCGGCCAGCACGGCCGCCGCCTTGGCGTGTGTCTCGGCGACCTCCCCGTACGGGTCGGACCTGCGGACCAGCGTCGCGCCCACCGGCACCTTCAGCCCGCCCGCGGCGTCGACGTCCGCCGTGCGGATCAGGATGGGGGAGTCGAGGGTCTGCGCGCCGCCCGCGTCCCGCCCGATCAGCGCGAGGGCGCCCGCGTAGTAGCCGCGGCCGCCCGGCTCGTGGCGCTCGATCACCCGGCACGCGTTCTGCACCGGCGAGCCGGTGACCGTCGCGGCGAACATCGTCTCGCGCAGGACGTCCCGTACGTCCATGGTGCTGCGGCCGCGCAACTCGTACTCGGTGTGCGCCAGGTGCGCCATCTCCTTCAGGCGCGGGCCGACGACCACCCCGCCGAGGTCGCCGACGGTGCACATCATCTTCAGCTCCTCGTCGACCACCATCGTCAGCTCCTCCACCTCCTTGGCGTCGCCGAGGAAGGCGAGCAGGCCCTCCGCGTCCGGCCCCTGCGCGGGGTAGCGGTAGGTGCCGCTGATGGGGTTCATGACGACCGTGCCGCCGGTCATCCGGACGTGCACCTCGGGGCTCGCGCCGACCAGGGTGCGCTCGGGCGTGCGCACCACGAACGTCCAGTAGGCGCCGCGCTCGCCGTCGAGCAGCCTGCGGAACAGCGCGAGCGCGTCCGCTGCCGCGAACCCCGGGATCTCGCCGCGGAAGGTGCGCCGGATGACGAAGTTCGCGCCCTCGCCGCGGCCGATCTCGTCCTCGATGACGCGCTCAACGATCCCGGCGTAGGTGTCGTCGTCGACGTCGAAGGCCCCGCCCTCGACGCGCACCGCGTGCGCGGGCAGGGCCGCAGTGAGTTCGGACAGCGGCAGCTCGTACGTCTCCAGGGGGCGGAGCACGACCAGCGGCGTCCCGTCGTCGCGCACGTCGAAGCCGCGCTCCCTGATCTGCCGGTACGGCACCAGCGCCAGCGCGTCCACCGCGGGCCGGGCTCCCTCGGGGGCGCCGGTGGGCAGCGCGATGTCGGTCAGCCGCTCGGCCGTCCCGACCGGGCCGAGCAGCACCTCGACGCTGTCCGCGGCGCATCCCGGCGCTCTGCGCCGCAGCAGCGCGAACGGTGGGCACGCGGGGTCCAGCAGCCGTTCGACGAGCGCGGCGGCGGAGGGCGTGGTGCTGGGGTCGTGGTTCTCCACGGCGGTTCCTTCCGGTCTTCGGCGAGGGAAGGGACGGCCGCAGGAACACCGAAGGCCGCCCTTCGGGCGGCCTGAGCGTCTGCCTGTGCGTACGCGCTGCTAGTGGGCCGCCGGATCCGCGGTCCACCACCACTGCAGGTGCGTCTGCTGCGCGTACATGTTCCGCACCCTAACGCATGCGCTCACGACGCGGCGGTCGCGTCTCACGCTTTCGGGGCATCACAGGGGCATACGTCCCCGGTACGCATCGGGGATGCGTCCAGAATCCCGTCCATGGGAGGAACCATGACCGCAGAGCCGCTGCCGGCCTGGGCGATTCCGCCGCGTGGCGGCTTCACCTCGGACGACCTGGACCGCATTCCCGACCTCCCGCCGCACACGGAGTTGATCGACGGGAGCCTGGTGTTCGTGAGCCCGCAGAAGAGCTTCCACTCGCTGGCCATGTACCTGCTGGAGCAAGGTCTGCGGGCGACAGCCCCGGAGACCCTGCGGGTGCGCCGGGAGATGAGCGTCGTGCTGAACACGCGCAACCGGCCCGAGCCGGACCTCGTCCTGGTGCGCGCGGAGGCCGCGGGC
The DNA here is from genome assembly GCF_040630935.1 of Streptomyces sp. NPDC005722. Taxonomy (NCBI): domain Bacteria; kingdom Bacillati; phylum Actinomycetota; class Actinomycetes; order Kitasatosporales; family Streptomycetaceae; genus Streptomyces; species Streptomyces sp. NPDC005722. The sequence continues at coordinate 194,761 of NZ_JBEXYN010000002.1, read as the reverse complement.
GACGCGGCCGACGAGACCGGGTACCAGGCGGCGGACGCCGTGCTCGTCGTCGATGTCGTCTCGCCCGACTCCGAGGAGCGGGACCGCAAGCGCAAGCCGCAGTTGTACGCCGAGGCGGGCATCCCGCACTTCTGGCGCGTCGAGAAGGGCGGGGGCCGGCTCCCCGTCGTCTACGTCTTCGAACTGGAGCCGGCCACCGGCACCTACGTCGCCACCGGCATCCACCACGAACGCCTCAAGGTGTCCGTGCCGTTCGCCGTTGACATCGACCTCAGCGGGATCGACCGGCTGTAGCCGCCGCTTCCTGGAAGCGCCGCAGGAGTTCCCGGCCGGGTGCGCTGCCGGCGTCGAAGCCCTGGATGCCGCGCAACTGCGCGGGCACGAGCGGGCCTAGGGTGTGTCGTCAAATGCCCGCCTGCCCGGCGACGCCTGGCACGGCACCTCGCTGCGTTGTCGAATCGTCCGAGTAGCCCACTACGAGGACGACTCTCCGCCTTGCGATGCACCGCACCAGACGCCGCCGGGCCCGCCCTCCGGGCGGCCGGCGCTCATTTGACGACACGCCCTAGCAGCAGCGCGCCGTCGCAGCCGAAGCAGAGGGCGACCTCGAAGAGGACCTCGTGGGCGCTGTGGGCGCGGACCGCGTAGCCCGGCACGAAGCACCGGGCACGCTCGCCCTCCGGCACTTCGCGAGCAGGTCGAGGACGTGCTGCGCCTCGTCCTCGACCCAGACGTCGATCGTGTCCCCCGGCACGGTGCGCGGCCGGGGGAACAGATCGGCGGTGACGCGCACGGCCTCGACGAACTCGATCGGCACGGCGGCGACGGGAAGCAGCACGGGCACAGCATGGCCGCTCCCCGGCCGGCTCACCTCACCGGACCAGCCGCCACAGGGACGCCCACTGCTCGGCCGTGAGGTCCTTGGGGAGGGCGTACGGGGGCACGCCCTCGGCGCGGAGCCAGTCGCGCAGTGCCGTGCGGTCGAAGTGCCCGGTACGGGTGAGGACTTCGCGCAGACCGCGGCCCGGGCCGGTGAACACCCGCTGGACGAAGGCCTGGTAGGCCCGCCGGTCGCCCGGGACGAGGGGCTCCGGCCGCCGGCCCATGGTGAGCAGGCCGCCGTCGACCGAGGGCGCCGGGCGGAAGGCGCGCGCGGGTACGCGGGAGTGGAGGGCGAAGTCGTACCAGGGCCACCAGGAGGCGGTGAGCATGGTGGCGCCGCCGACGCCCGCCCGGCGGCGGGCGACCTCCCACTGGACGAGCAGCACCGCGGACTCCCACCGGTCGGCGGCCAGGACGCGCCGCATGATGGTGGTCGTCAGGTGGAAGGGCAGGTTGCCGACGATGATGTGCGGCTCGCGCGGGAAGCGGTAGCGCAGGACGTCGGTGTTGACGACGTGCGCGCCGCGCGGGAGCCGCCGCTGCAGGCGCTGTGCGCGCCGGGGGTCGATCTCGACGGCCGTGAGGGGACGGCCGGTGCGGCTGAGGGGGAGGGTCAGCGCCCCGTCACCGGGGCCGATCTCGACGATGGGCCCGCTGGTGGCGGCGACGAGGGCCTCGATGGAGGCGATGACGGTGCGGTCGGTGAGGAAGTTCTGGCCGAGCTCGTGTCGGCCACCCACCATGGACCGGTGGTGAGGCATGGGTGTGCACTCCGCGACATAAGAGGTTCCGACGATGGACCCGATGCCGCGGCGAAGAGCGCCGCGGCTATGCCCGGCGCAGCCTGATGAAGTAGGTGCAACCCATGTGCGGCACGCTATCCCGCCCCCCTGCGGCGCCGCACCTGGTTTTCCGGTGGGACCGCGTGGACGCTCGCGCATGGGGCGGAGCGTCCGGGCCATGTTCCGTCTCAGCCGGGCGCGGCTTCACTGGGCGCATGACTTCCCGAGACGCCGTCCTCGTCGCGGCCACCGTCGCCGTCGGCCTCATGGCCGGGCTGTTCTTCGCCTTCTCCGTCGCCGTCATGCCGGGTCTGGCCAGGTCGGCCGACCGCACGCTGGTCGACGCGATGCAGCGCATCAACGTCGCCATCCAGAACGGCTGGTTCCTGCTGGTGTTCGGCGGCTCGCTGCTGCTGTGCGCCGCCGCGGTGGCGCTCTGCCTGCGCGACGGCGAGCGCGGCCCGCTCCCGTGGGTGATCGCCGCGACCGTGCTCTACCTGGCGGTACTCGTCGTCACCTTCGGCGTCAGCATCCCGCTGAACGACCGGCTGGACGCGGCGGGTGACCCAGCGCACCTCGCCGACGTCGCCGCCGTGCGCGAACGGTTCGAGGCGGCCTGGGTCCGCTGGAACCTGGTGCGCACCCTGCTGTGCACGGGCGCGCTCGGCTGCCTGGGCCCGGCGCTCGTCCTCAGCGGCCGGGCCGCCGCGTGAGCGGCGCCTCGCACAGGGCACAGGTGAAGTCGCCGTCCTTGACGAGGTTGCGCTCGCCGCACCGGGGGCAGTGCCGGAAGACGACGGCCTGCGTGAACCACGCCGGACGGGCGAGGCCGGCGCGGTCGAGGGCGGCCGCCAGGGCCGGCCAGGAGGCGTCGGGGTCCGGGCAGTAGCCGGTCGACTGGTTGCTGACCTCGGTCACCTCCCAGCCGCCCTCCCGCCGTGCGGCGAACGCGATCTCCCCGGCGGCCAGCACGGGCCCGCCCCCGGCACACGCCACGTGCTCGCTGCGGCGCGGTGCCAGCAGGAGCGTGCCGCCGGGGTCGACGACGTAGGTGAAGGGCTCCTCGCGCTCGGCCGGGCCGGCGCCCTCCAGCCACTCCCGGACGTCCTGCGGCGACCGCACCGCCCGGCCCGCCGCGCCCGGCCGGACCACGGCGGCGCGGATGTCGTCCGGTCCCACGTAGGTGAACGCCTCGGGCGGCGTCGGCATGGCGGCGGCCTCCTTCGGCACCGGCTGCGGAGTCGGGGCCGAGCGTACGCGTCCCCGACCGGGCGCCGTCTCACTGGGTGGACCCCACGGCGGGCGGACGAGCCGGACGCGCCGCCGCCGCGCGCCGTGAGGCGCCGGGCGCGCGGGTCCTGGCGGGGCGCCGGAAGGGCGCGCCGTCCGCCCTCCGGAAGCCCGCTCGCGGCCGCCCGGAGGGGGCTTCCGGAGGGTCACCCGGTCGTCTCATCCTCTGGTCCGGTGCGCAAAGGAAGGGACACGACCACGTAATGTGGGCTGCGTGACCGTGAACGCTGAAACCCACGCCGGGCGCCAGACCTGGCGCTCACTGCCCGCGGCGCAGCAGCCTGAGTACCCCGACCCCGAGGCTCTGCGCGAAGTGATCGCGGACCTCGAGTCGTATCCGCCGCTCGTCTTCGCAGGCGAGTGCGACCAGCTGCGCGACCGCCTGGGGGCCGTGGCCCGTGGTGAGGCGTTCCTGCTGCAGGGCGGGGACTGCGCCGAGGCCTTCGACCAGATCGGCGCCGACCAGATCCGCAGCAAGCTGAAGACGCTGCTGCAGATGGGCGCCGTCCTCACCTACGCCGCGTCCGTGCCGGTCGTGAAGGTGGGCCGGATCGCCGGCCAGTACAGCAAGCCGCGTTCGAAGCCGACCGAGACCCGGGGCGGGGTCACCCTCCCCACCTACCGCGGCGACTCGGTGAACGGCTTCGACTTCACCGAGACGGCCCGCGTGCCGAACCCGGAGCGGCTGAAGCGGATGTACCACGCGTCCGCCGCGACGCTGAACCTCGTACGGGCCTTCACCACCGGCGGCTACGCCGACCTGCGGCAGGTGCACGCCTGGAACCAGGACTTCGTGCGCTCCTCGCCGTCCGGGCAGCGTTACGAGGCCCTCGCCCGGGAGATCGACGGCGCGCTGAACTTCATGCACGCCTGCGGCGCGGACCCGGAGGAGTTCAAGACCGTCGAGTTCTACGCCTCCCACGAGGCGCTGCTGCTCGACTACGAGTCGGCGCTGACCCGCGTGGACTCGCGCACCGGCCGGCTCTACGACGTGTCCGGCCACATGGTCTGGATCGGTGAGCGCACCCGTCAGCTCGACCACGCGCACATCGAGTTCGCCTCGAAGATCCGCAACCCGCTCGGCGTCAAGCTCGGCCCGACGACCACGCCCGAGGAGGCGCTGGCGCTGATCGACCGGCTGGACCCGGACCGCGAGCCCGGCCGGCTGACCTTCATCACGCGCATGGGCGCGGGCAAGGTGCGCGAGCTGCTGCCGAACCTGGTGGAGAAGGTCACGGCCTCGGGCGCGCAGGTCGCCTGGGTCTGCGACCCGATGCACGGCAACACCTTCGAGGCGGCCTCGGGCCACAAGACCCGCCGCTTCGACGACGTGCTCGACGAGGTCAAGGGCTTCTTCGAGGTGCACCACGGCCTCGGCACCCACCCCGGCGGCATCCACGTGGAGCTCACCGGTGACGACGTCACCGAGTGCGTGGGCGGCGGCGACGAGATCTTCGTCGACGACCTGCACCAGCGCTACGAGACGGCCTGCGACCCCCGGCTCAACCGCAGCCAGTCCCTGGACCTGGCCTTCCTGGTGGCCGAGATGTACCGCGGCCAGTAGCCCGGCGACGGCGGGGCGGCCGCCCCGGCACGGAACCTGAGAGGGGCGCGGATCACATCGATCCGCGCCCCTCGTCGGTTTCCAGCCACTCGCCCGGCGGGTAAGGTTAGGTTAACCTCAGGCCGGGATTCGAGAGAGGGGTGAACCGCGTGTACGTCTGCTCATGCTTCGGCATCACCGAAGAGCAGGTCAAGCAGCATGCGGACGCAGGTCGCTGCACCCCTCGCCAGATCGCCTCCGCCTGCAAGGCGGGCACCGACTGCGGTTCCTGCGTGCGCCGGATACAGGCGCTTCTCGGCCGCGGCGAGGGCTGTACCACCCGTACGAAGCTCGACACGGCGACGTCCGGGACGCCCGCCGCGCCCCCCGCCGCCCCCGCGCCCCCGGCCTCGCTGCCGGTCCCGCCCGCGCTGCCGGTGCCGGTCACGGCTCCGCTGCCCGCGGCCGCCACCGCCGCCTGACGGACCACTGCCCGGACGCGGGCCCCCGCCCGTCGCTCCCGGGCCCCTCAGCTGTCGGGCTGCTCGATGAGCTGCGCGATGTACAGCGGCTCCCCGAGCTTCTCGATGAGCTCGAGCTGGGTGTCGAGGTAGTCGATGTGGTGCTCCTCGTCGGCGAGGATGTCCTCGAAGATGTTGGCCGAGGTGATGTCGCCCTTCGCCCGCATGACCTCGATGCCGCGCCGGAGGCGGTCGATCGCCTCGACCTCGACCTGGCGGTCGGCCTGGAACATCTCGGTGAGGGTCTGCCCCACCCGGACGTGGAAGAGCCGCTGGTAGTTCGGCAGTCCCTCGAGGAAGAGGATGCGGTCGGTCAGCACCTCGGCGTGCTTCATCTCGTCGAAGGACTCGTGCCGCGTGTACTTGGCGAGCTTCGTCCAGCCGAGGTTCTCCTGCATCTTGGCGTGCAGGAAGTACTGGTTGATCGCCGTCAGCTCGCCCGTCAGCTGCTCGTTCAGGAACTCGATGACCTCGGGGTCGCCCTGCATGGCAAGCCCGTCCTTTCCGGAGGAATCCACACGATGGGCGCATCTTCGCACCGAGGGTGGAAGCGATCCAGTAAGTTCACACTTACTCCACTGACCCGGCTTGTCATACTTTGCCCGGGTGCTGGTCGGTAGCACTACATCCGGTCTGTCACCATGGACGCATGGGTCAGTCCGAACGCCGTGAAGGGGAGCTCCCTCCCGGGCAGCGGCTCCAGCGGGGCTGGCCGGTCACCCACTACGGTCCGGTGCCCAGGTTCAAGCCCGACCGGTGGGAGTTCCAGGTCTTCGGCGCCACCGCGGACGGCGGCAAGCGCGCCTGGGGCCACGAGGAGTTCGCCGCGCTGCCGTACTCGACGGTCGTCGGCGACTTCCACTGCGTGACCAAGTTCAGCATGCTCGGGGTCGAGTGGGGCGGCGTCTCCGCCGCCGAGATCCTGCGGCTCGCGCCGCCCGCACCGGACGTCACGCACGTCATGGTGTGGGCCGAGTACGGCTTCAGCTCCAACCTGCGCCTGGCGGACTTCGCCGACCCCAAGACGATGTTCGCGACCCACCGCGGCGGTGAGCCGCTGACCGCGGAGCACGGCTTCCCGGTCCGGCTGGTCGTGCCCCACCTCTACGCCTGGAAGGGGCCCAAGTGGGTCCGCGGCGTGGAGTACATGACGTCGGACCGCCGCGGGTTCTGGGAGGAGCGCGGCTACCACAATCTCGGCGACCCCTGGAGCGAGCAGCGCTACTCGTACCAGGAGGAGCCCGGCGACGGGCCGGAGTTGTAGCCGCCGGGCCCCCGCCGCCGGATCAGTGGTACCCGTGGACGACCGCGTGGCCCTTGCCACGGCCGATCATCCACTTGTTGACGGGCGTGGTCACCAGGAAGGCGACCACGAAGGCCAGCGCGAGGCTGAGCCAGAACAGCGCGTCCGACAGCGTGGCGTCCATGGCGCCCGGGAACAGCAGGATCGTCCCGTTGTCCGCGATCTCCATGAAGACGATCGAGACGGTGTCGGCGGCGAGCGCCACCCGTACCGCGCCGCGCAGGTCCAGGCCGGCGCGCAGCACGCCGCGCATGGTGAGCGCGTAGCCGAAGGCGAAGGCCAGCACGATCGCCAGGACCATCGTCGGGACGTTGTGCCAGCCGAGGGCCGTGCCGATCGCCATGCCGAGGACCTCGCCGATCGCACAGCCGGTGAGGCAGTGCAGTGTGGCCTGGACGGCGGTGCCCCAGGAGGCCGGGCCGGCGGGGTGTCCGCCGGTGTGGTGGGCGGCGCCGTGGTGTTCGTGGTGCGAGTGCTCGACGTGCTGCATCCTGCGTCCCCCAGGGGTGAGTGCGGTGTCGTCGTGCGGTGCCTCGACTCACAACGGTATACCCCCCCGGGGTATTCCCGGGCGGGCGCTCAGGCCGGGCGCAGCGACTTCAGCACGGCCACGTCCGTGGCCATCCCGGTGCCCCCGGGGCCGCCGTTCGGCGTCTCCACGATCAGCGGCGCGCCCTCCGTGGCGGGGTGCCGGAACAGTTCCCCGAAGGCCGCCGCGCCGATGTGACCTGCGCCGATGTTCTCGTGGCGGTCCTTGTGGGCGCCGGTGACGTCCTTGGAGTCGTTGGCGTGGATCAGCCGCAGCCGCCCCTCGCCGACCGTCGCCACCAGTTCGTCCAGCGTGGCCTTGACCCCGCCGGCGGCCGCGAGGTCGTGCCCGGCCGCGAACACGTGGCAGGTGTCCAGGCAGACGCCCAGCCGTGGGTGGTGGTCCAGCGCGTCGAAGTACGGACCGAGGTCCTCCACCAGCGAGCAGAGCGAGGAGCCCTGCCCCGCGGTCGGCTCCAGCAGCAGCCACGGGTCGTCCTCGTGCGTCAGCTCCTCCAGCAGGGGCAGCATCCGTTCCCGTACCTGCGCCAGCGCCACGGCGCGGGAGCGTCCACCGGTCGCCGACCCGGTGTGGACGACCGTGCCCAGCGCGCCGATCTCCCGCCCGCGGCGCAGCGAGTGGCGCAGGGAGTCGACCGAGTGGTCGACCGTCGCCCCGGTGTGGGAGCCGAAGTTGATCAGGTAGGGCGCGTGGACGTAGGCGGGGACGCCCTGCGCCGCGCAGCGCTCGCGGAACTCCTCGTCCTGCCGCGGGCTGCCGGGCGGGGTCGCCCACCCGCGGGGGTTGGCGACGAAGACCTGCACGGTCTCGGCGCCCATCCGTGCGGCCTCCGCCAGCCCGGTGCGGGCCAGGCCGCCGGCCACCGCCACATGACCGCCGACGGGGTTGCGGCGCGCGGCGGCGCCCTCGGACGTGGCTATCGCACCCACAGTGTGATCGTGCTGCCCTTCGGAGCGTCGGTGCCGCCGGCCGGCGACTGGTTGTTGACCTGACCGGTGAAGAAGAACTGGATCACGCGGACGTCGAAGCCCGCGGCCTCCAGTTCCTCCTTCGCCTCGTCGACGGCCAAGCCTTCCACGTCCGGCACCTCGACCATCTCCTGGCCCTTGGAGACCGTGAGGGTGACCGTGTCCCCGGCCGCCAGGCGGGTGTTCGCGCCGGGGGACTGCCCGGCGACCGCGCCCTCGTCCGCCTGGTCGGAGAAGACCTGCCGCGGGTCCACCTCCACCCGCAGCCCGGCGTCCTCCAACTGCCGGCGGGCGTCCTCCAGCGGCTGCCCGACCAGGTCGGGGGCGTCGACCGGCGCGCCCTTGCTCACCACCAGCGACACGGCCGAGTCCGGCCGCCGGCTGGCGCCCGAGCCGGGGTCGGTCGAGATCACCCGGCCCTGCGGCACCTCGTCGCTGAACTCCCGGGACACGGTCCCCGGGCTCAGGCCCGCCGCCTTCAGCCGCCGCTTGGCCTCGGCCAGTTCCTCGCCCACGACGCCGGGGACCTTCACCCGCTCCGGACCCTTGGACACGGTGATCGTCACCGTGCCGTTGTCACGGATGCGCTCGCCGGTGCCCGGGTCGGTGGCCGCCACCTTGCCCTTGGTCATCGTCGGGTCGAACGCCTCGACGACCTCGACCCGCAGCCCGGCGTCGCGCAGCTGGCGCTCCGCCTGCGCCTGCGGCAGCCCGAGGACGGCCGGGGTCCTCGTGAACTGGCCGTCGTTGATGTACCAGACGCCCGCCCCGACCCCCAGGATCAGCAGCAGGGTCGCCACGACCGCGATCACCCCGGGACGCCTACGGGACCGTACGGCCGTCCGGGGCTGCTGCCGGGTCGGCTCGGGGGACAGCTCCAGGCGCGCGGTGCGGTGCACCATCGCCGTCGGCTCCTCGGAACCCGCGGGCACGGCGCCGGGCACCGGCGCGGGGGCGCGTGCGGCGGGCGGCACCAGGTCCAGCTGCTCGGGCGTCATGGCCTGACGTACCGCGTGCAGCCGCCGCAGCAGCTCCGCGGCGTCGGCCGGGCGGCGGGCGGCGACCCGCGCGGTCGCCTCGGCGACCAGCGCGTCCAGCTGCGGGGGCAGCCCCGGCGAGAGGGCCGACGGGGCGGGCACGTCCTCGTTGACGAGCTGGTAGATGACCTGCACCGGTGTCTCGCCGCGGTGCGGCTTGCCGCCGGTGAGCATCTCGTAGAGCAGCACCCCGCAGGCGTACACATCGGTGCGCTCGTCGGTCGTGAAGCTCTCGACCTGCTCCGGCGCCATGTACGAGACGGTGCCCAGGACACCGCTGGTGGAGGTGTTGGTGTGCGTGCCGGCGATCCTGACCAGGCCGAAGTCCGCCACCTTGACGCGACCGTCGTCCCCGATGAGGACGTTCTCCGGCTTCATGTCCCGGTGCACCAGCCCCGCCCGGTGCGCCGCGCCGAGCGCGGCCAGCACGGGCTCCAGGATGTCGAGGGCGGCCCGCGGCGGCAGCGCGCCGCGGTCGCGCAGCACGTCGCGCAGGGTGCAGCCGGCGATGTACTCCATCGCCAGGTAGACGTAGGTGCCGTCGGCACCCTGGTCGTAGACCTGCACCACGTTGGGGTGGTCGAGGCGGGCGACGGTCTTGGCCTCGCGGATGAAGCGCTCCACGAAGCCGGGCTCGGCGGAGAGGGCGGGGTGCATGACCTTCAGGGCCAGCAGCCGGTCCAGGCGCGTGTCCAGCGCCCGGTACACCGTCGCCATGCCGCCGACCGCGATCCGGGACTCCACCCGGTAGCGGCCGTCGAGCGTCTGCCCGATCAGCGGGTCATGAAGCGTCCTGTCCACGAAGGTGGAGTTTACGGTGCCGACATGACCCTTCTGGGCTAACGCGCCCAGGTTGTACCCCACCCGTGCGGTACCGCAACCGCCCCGTGACCCGGGTCGGCGCCGGGACCGAAGCCGGCCGCGGCCCCGGTTCCGCGGGGCCCGGCGCGGGTTCCGCGCAGGTGGCGGCCGTGTGCGGGGCCGCCGGTCAGGAGGCGCCGAAGGCGGGACGTTCCGGGTCGAACGTGGCGAGTCCCACACCCGGGGAGGACGCGGTCGCGTGGTGACGGCGGGGGATGCGCCCCGCCCGGTACGCCAGGCGCCCGGCCTCGACGGCGTGCCGCATGGCCTCCGCCATGAGCACAGGTTCCCTCGCCCGGGTGACGGCGGAGGCCAGCATGACGGCCGCGCACCCCAGCTCCATCGCCAGGGCCGCGTCCGAGGCCGTCCCGGCCCCCGCGTCCAGGACGACCGGCACGGTCGCCCGCTCGACGATCAGCTCGAAGTTGTGCGGGTTGCGGATGCCGAGACCCGATCCGATGGGCGAGCCCAGCGGCATGATCGCCGCGCAGCCCACGTCCTCCAGCTTCCGGGCGAGCACCGGGTCGTCGTTGGTGTAGGGCAGCACGGTGAAGCCGTCGTCCACGAGGGTCTCCGCCGCGTCCAGCAGCTCCACCGGGTCCGGCAGCAGGGTGCGCTCGTCGGCGATCACCTCCAGCTTCACCCAGTCCGTGCCCAGTGCCTCCCGTGCCAGGCGGGCGGTGAGCACCGCCTCGCCCGCCGTGTAGCACCCGGCGGTGTTCGGCAGCACGCGGATGCCGTGCCGGGCGAGCACGGACAGCACCGAGCCCTTGACCGTGGGGTCGAGCCGCCGCATGGCGACGGTGGTCAGCTCGGTGCCGGAGGCGAGCAGCGCCTGCTCCATGACCTCCAGGCTGGGCGCACCGCCCGTGCCCATGATCAGCCGGGAGTCGAAGGTGGTGCCGCCGATGGTCAGCGGGTCGTCGGCCATGGGTTCAGCCTCCCTGGACTGCGGTGAGGACCTCGACGCGGTCACCGTCGCGGAGCGGGGTCGCCGGCCACTGCGCGCGGGGGACGACGGTCTCGTTGAGTGCGGCCGCCACCCCGGACGGGGCCGCGGTCAGGGTCGCGACGAGGCCGCCGAGGGTGACGCCCTCGGCGACCTCGCGCGCCTCGCCGTTGACGGAGACGGACAGAAGGACGGGCGCGGTCATGCGTGCTGCTCCTGGAGGGCGAAACGGTCGGGGGAGAAGGGCCGGGCCTGCGCGGGGACCTCCGAGCCGGTGAGGACCTCGGCCATCACGTCGCCGGTCAGCGGGGTCAGCAGCACGCCGTTGCGGTGGTGGCCCGTGGCGAGCACCAGCCCGTCCAGCGCGCCGCGGCCGAGCAGCGGGGCGTTGTCGGGCGTGCCGGGGCGCAGCCCCGCCTGCGTCCCGGTCAGCGGGAGTTCGGTGATGCCGGGCAGCAACTCGTGCGCGTCGCGGAGCAGTTCGTACACCCCCCCGGCGGTGACCGTGGTGTCCCAGCCCATCTCCTCGCTGGTGGCGCCGACGACCAGCTCGCCGTTCTCGCGCGGCACCAGGTAGACGTGGCCGCCGCGCACCACGGCCCGTACCGTCCGCGACAGGAACGGCGCGTACGCCGGCGGTACGTGCAGGCGCAGGACCTGCCCCTTCACCGGCCGTACGGGCGGCAGCACCCGCGCGGGCAGCCCCTCGACGCGGCCGCTGAGGCTCCCGGCGGCCAGCACCACCTGCCCCGCGGCGACCCTCGTGCCGTCCTCCAGGACGACCCCGTGCGCGCGGTCGCCGGTGACCTCCACCCGCGCCACCCGCGCCCGGTGGAACGCCACCCCGGACAGCTCGCAGGCGCGCACCAGCGCCGCGGCCAGCCGCCGCGGGTCGACCTGGTGGTCGCCGTCGACCCGCAGCCCGCCGTGCACGGCGGGGGCGAGCATCGGCTCCAGGCGGCGGCACTCACGGCCGCCCAGCCACTCCGAGGTGAGGCCCAAGGACTGCTGGAAGGCGTGGAGTTCGCGCAGCTGCGCGCGGTCGTCGGCGTCGAGGGCGACGGCGAGGGTGCCGCACGTGCGGTACCCGAGGTCGAGCCCCGTGGTCTCCTCCAGCTCGGCCACGAAGGACGGATAGCGGCGCGCCGCGGCGAGGTTGAGCTCCAGCAGCGCCTGCTCCCCGTACTGCACCTCGGTGACCGGGGCCAGCATCCCCGCGGCCACCTGGGCGGCCCCGCCGCCCGGTTCGGGGTCCGCGACCGCCGTGCGCAGGCCGCGCTGACGGGCCCGCCACGCGGTGACCAGTCCGATGATCCCGCCGCCGACCACGACGACGTCATGACGGTGCATGATGTCCCGCTCCTCCCTTCGCCGGCATGACCCGGATCAGGTTCTTACGGTCGGCGGCCGCTCCAGCCGCCCTCTCAGCCCGGTGCGCCGGGCTCCCGCGAGTTCTCCCGCCCCACCTTAGTACGCGCCGTCAGCGGCGAGTAGGGCACCGGTACCGGCGGGCGGCGCCCTCGCGGCGTTACGGTGATCGCGTGACCAGCAGCAGCGAGCAGCGCGCCGTCGTCGTCGGGGCCGGGATGGCCGGAGTGCAGACCGCCGTGTCCCTGCGCGAACAGGGGTGGGGCGGGACCATCACGCTGATCGGCGCGGAGCCGCACGCCCCCTACGACCGGCCGCCGCTGTCCAAGGGCGTGCTCTTCGGCGCCGAGGAGGGCCCGGCCCTGGACGTCGACTTCGCCGGCATCGGCGTCGAACTGCTGCTCGGGCGGCACGCGAGCGGCCTGCGCCCCGACGAGCGGCAGGTCCTCACCGACGCGGGCCCGGTCGCGTACGACAAGCTCGTCCTCGCCAGCGGCGCCGAGCCCGTCATGCTCCCCGGCAGCGAGGGCACGCCGGGCGTGTACGTGCTGCGCACCCTGGACGACGCCACCGCGCTGCGCCCGGTACTGGAGAACCGGCACCGGGTCGTGGTGGTCGGCGCGGGCTGGATCGGCGCCGAGTTCGCCACCGCGGCACGCCACGCCGGGTGCGAGGTGACCGTCGTCGAGGCCGCCGACCGGCCGCTCGCCGGGGTGCTGCCCGTCGACATCGCCGAGCGGATGCGCGGCTGGTACGCGGAGGAGGGCGTCGAGCTGCGCACCGGCGCGGTCGTCTCGGCCGTCGAGCCCGGAAGCGTACGGCTCGCCGACGGCAGCGTGCTCGCCGCCGAGGCCGTCGTCGTCGGGATCGGTGCCCGGCCCGCGACCGGCTGGCTGGCCGGCTCCGGCGTCGACCTGGGGCCGGACCGCTCGGTCCTCGCCGACGACCGGCTGCGCACCTCGGTGCCGGACGTGTACGCCGTCGGTGACTGCGCCTCCTTCCCGTCGGCGCGGTACGGGGAGCGGCTGCTGATCCACCACTGGGACAACGCGGTGCAGGGGCCCCGCACGGCCGCCGCGAACATCCTGGGCGGTGACGAGCCCTACGACCCCGTCCCCTACTTCTGGTCGGAGCAGTTCGGGCGCTTCGTGCAGTACGCCGGGCACCACGTCGACTCCGACCCCGTACTGCTGCGCGGCGACCCGGACGGCCCCGCCTGGTCGGTGCTGTGGCTGCGCGAGGGACAGCTGGTCGCGCTGTTCGCCGTCGGGCGGCCCCGCGACCTGGCGCAGGCCCGCAAGCTCATCGCCCGCGGCGCGCACCTCGACGAGGCCCTGGCGGCCGACCCGGCGGTCCAGCTCCGGGCCGCGGTGGTCTGACCCCGGGGGGCCGCCGGCTGCGGCCGCCGGCGTCGGCGGGGCGTAGCGGACCCGTCAGGACGGAGCAACGAGTGGCGTGAGCGGTTCCATGGTGTCGGTCCGGGATGGCACGCTTGTCCTGTGACCGAGATCGACGCAAAGATTGACTCCCTCGTCCCCTCCTGGCTGTACGTCCCCGACGTCGCCGAGCGCCTCGGCGTCGAGGTGACCCGGGTCCGCCAGTTCATCAAGGAAGGCCAGCTCATCGCAGTGCGCCGCGGGGACAACCGGGTGCTGATGATCCCCGCCGACTTCATCGGCGACGAGAAGATCGTCAAGGGCCTCGCGGGCACCCTCACCGTCCTCAAGGACGACGGGTTCAGCGACGCGGAGGCCCTGGAGTGGCTGTTCACCCCGGACGAGAGCCTGCCCGGCACCCCCGTCCAGGCGCTGCGCGAGAACCGCGGCACCGAGGTGAAGCGCCGCGCCCAGGCGCTCGCCGTCTGACCGCACGACCCGCCACCGCCACACCCACAGCCACCGCCGCAGCCATCCGAGGGGGACCCGTCCGCATGAGCACGCGTACGAGCACGAGCAGGAGCACGAGCGCCGGCACGGGCGCCGGCGCGAGGGCGCAGCTCGCCGACGCCCGGGTCTACCTCTGCACCGACGCGCGCAAGCGCCACGGAGGCCTGGCGGAGTTCGCGGAGTTCGCGGACGCCGTGCTGGCCTCCGGCGTGGACGTCATCCAGCTGCGCGACAAGGGCCTGGAGGCCCGCGAGGAGCTGGAGTACCTCGCGGTCCTCTCGGAGGAGTGCGGACGGCACGGCAGGCTGCTCGCGGTGAACGACCGGGCCGACGTGGCGCACGCCGCCGGGGCGGACGTCCTGCACCTGGGCCAGGGCGACCTGCCCGTGCCGGCCGCCCGCGCGATCCTCGGCGACGAGGTGGTCGTGGGGCGGTCCTGCCACTCCGAGGCCGAGGCGGCCGCGGCCGCCGTGGAGCCCGGTGCGGACTACTTCTGCACCGGGCCGGTGTGGCCCACCCCGACCAAGCCCGGCCGGCCGGCCCACGGCCTGGGCCTGGTCCGCTACGCGGCGGGCCTGGGCACGGACCGGCCGTGGTTCGCGATCGGCGGGATCGACCTGTCCAACGTGGAGCAGGTGCTCGACGCCGGGGCCCGGCGGATCGTGGTGGTACGGGCCGTGACCGAGGCGGCCGACCCGGGCGCCGCGGCGGCCGAGCTGGCCAAGCGGGTGCGTTCGTACCAGGACTGACCTGCGGCTCAGGCCGTTCGGCCGGGACCGGGGGCCACGGGGCTGTCTCGTGCCGCGAGCGCCGGCTGTCCAAGGGGTGAACATTTGGGCGTCGCCTGTTGGGACGGTCCTGCCCGCGCCGTTAGCCTGAGGCGCATGGCCCTCGGAACCGCCTCCACCAGGACCGATCACGCGGTCACCATTCGTGAGCTGCTGGCCTCCGGCGAGCGCTCGTACTCCTTCGAGTTCATGGCGCCGAGGACCGAGAAGGGCGAGCGGACCCTGTGGAACGCCATCCGCCGCATCGAGGCGGTGGGCCCGACGTTCGTCTCCGTCACCTACGGGGCGGGCGGTCAGTCCCGCGAGGGCACGGTCCGGGCGACCGAGCGCATCGCGTCCGACACCACCCTGACGCCGGTGGCCCACCTGACCGCGGTCAACCACTCCATCGCCGAGCTGCGCAACGTCATCGGCCAGTACGCGGACGCGGGCATCCGCAACATGCTCGCGCTGCGCGGCGACCCGCCCGGCGACCCCATGGGGGAGTGGCTCCGGCACCCGGAGGGCGTCGACCACGCCCACGAACTGGTGCGGCTCATCAAGGAGTCGGGCGACTTCTGCGTGGGCGTCGCCGCCTTCACGGAGATGCACCCGCGCTCGACCGACTGGGAAAGTGATACGCGTCACTTCGTCGAGAAGTGCCGGGCGGGCGCCGACTACGCCATCACCCAGATGTTCTTCAACGCCGAGGACTACCTGCGCCTGCGTGACCGGGTCGGGAAGGCGGGCTGCGAGACCCCGATCATCCCCGAGATCATGCCGGTCACGAACGTGCGGCAGATCGAGCGCTTCGCCCAGCTCGGCAACGCGCCTTTCCCGCAGGAGCTCGCGGACCGTATCCTCGCGGTCAAGGACGATCCGGCCGCGGTGCGGGCGATCGGGGTCGAGTACGCGACGGAGATGTGCCGGCGGCTGATGGCCGAGGACATCCCGGGGCTGCACTTCATTACCCTTAATCACTCCACGGCGTCGTTGGAAATCTACGAGAATCTGGGACTGCACCAGAGGTCGTGAGGGCGGACCAGCCGCCCCTGGGGGCCGACGACGGTGAACGGTGAGGAAGTGCGCTCATGGCCTACACAGTGCTCTACATCGCCTTCGGGGTGGTCGCGCTGTGGCTGCTCGGTGAAGTACTCCTGCAGTACAAGGCGCGGCTGAGGTGGCGGCTGCTGGCCTTCACGGGGTTCCTCGGGGTCGTCCTGGGCGTCTACCTGCCCTCGGTCCTCGTCATCGTGGTGGGCGCGCTCGCCTTCGGGGCCGGCCAGACCTTCGTCACGCTCTCCTACCGCCGCGGCTTCGTGGAGGGATGGGCGCTGCGGTCGCCCAAGGAGGGCGCCGACGGCGAGGACGACGAGGAGGCGCCGCCGCTGCCGCGCCGTGCCGGCGGCCGCCGCGGCCGGGGCGCGCAGCGCGACGAGGCGCCGGCCGAAGGCCTGTCGTCGCCGTACGAGGAGCCCGTTCCCGAAGAGGCCCCCGCGGCCGCGGGCGTGGGGCAGTCCTACGACAGCTACGCCGCCGCCGGCCCGGCCGCCGCGGCGCCCCCCGGGATGGACTCCACGCAGGTCTACCAGCCGATGCCGCTGCACGAGGAGAGCGGCGAGTACCCGATGTACAACGGGCAGCCGAACTACGCGCAGGACCCCTACGCCGGCGCCGGCGCCGGTGCGGGCACCGGCTACCAGAACTACGAGGCCACCACCGGCTACGGCGACTGGAACGGCGGCCAGCAGCAACAGCAGCAGCCCGCCGCCGCCTCTTACGACGCGTACGGACAGCAGCAGACCGGTGGCTGGGAGCAGCAGCAGGCGGGCTACGGCACGTACGCGGGCGGCTACCAGGACCCGTACCAGGGTCAGGCACAGGGCCAGGGCGCCCCGCAGCAGCAGTACGGCTACGACACCCCGGCCGGCGGCGTCTGGGTGCCGCAGCAGGGCGGGGAGCAGCAACCGTACGTCCCGCAGCAGCAGAACGGCTACGACCAGCAGGGCCAGCAGCAGGGGCAGCAGCAGGGCCAGTACGACCAGTACGACCCCTACCGCTACAACTAGCGCCCGGCGCGGGGCCCGGCGCGGGGCCCGTTGCCGAAGACCTCCGCGTCCTCGGCGGCGGGCCGCGCAGCGGCGTGGAGGATGCCAGGAAGGCGTCACGGCGCTGGAGCACCGTCTCGTGCGCGAACCGGCCGCGCGTCCAACGCCGCCGTGGCGTCCGGGACCGGCGTCGCGCAGGGCGTCCGCCAGGCGGATGGCACCCTCGGTGAGCGACGAAGGTCGCGGAACTCCCCATCGGGCACGGGCTCGGGCCCGGGTGCGCTCGGTCCGCGTCAGCCGTCCGCGGATCCGGACGCACCGCTCAGCGGCTGCCGCCCGGACCGCCCGCTATGAGGTCGGCGGCGATGGCACCGGACATCCCGGTGTGGGCGAGGCCGCCACCGGGGTGGGACCAGCCGCCCACCAGGTACAGACCGGGGACGGGCAACCGGTTGCCGGGGTGCAGGTGCGCCCCTTCCGCGCCGGCGAGGGCGGGGCGGGGGAGCCGGCCGCCCGGGGTGCCGGTCTCCTCCTCGGTGTCGGCGGGGGTGTGCACGGCGCGCCACAGCAGGCGTTCGGCCAGGTCGGGCAGGGCCGCGGCGGCGGCCGTCTGCACGGCGTCCGCGACGCGCTCGACCAGGCCCGGCGCCCGCCAGTCCACGCCCGACGGTCCGTGGGGCGGCACCGTGACGCCGAGCGTGACCGACTCCGAGGTGTCGTCGGGGCGCAGGGTGTCGTCGTCGGGGCGCAGCACCGTGACCGTCGGGCGGTCGTACAGCTCGCCGCGCGCCAGGGCGGCCGCCTCGGCCTCCGGGTCCGGGGTGTGGACGACCGTGCGGTGCGCCGCGTCCGAGGGCCGGGCACCGCGCAGCGCCAGGCAGACCGTCAGGCGCCCGGGGCCCTCGCAGCGGGGACCGGGTCCGGCGCCCTCCCACACCCGGTCCACGGGCCGGACGCTCCCGGCGCCGTGCGAGAGGAGCGGGGGGAGCAGCCACGGGGCGACACCGGCGACCACGGTGTCGGCCTCCACCCTTGTGCCGTCGGCGAGTTCGAGGCCGGCCGCACGGCCGTCCTCCTCCACGATCCCCGCCACCCCCGTACCGAAGTGGAACTCCACCCTCCGTGCCACGCACCGCGCGTGCACGGCGTCGGCCAGTGCCCGCATGCCACCGCGTACGTACCAACTGCCGAAGGTCTGCTCCATGTACGGCAGGACGGCGGCGCTGGCGGGCGCGGTGCTCGGGTCGAAGCCGTACGCCAGGGCGTAGGAGCCGAGCAGCGCGGCGAGCCGCGGATCGTCCAGTTCGCGCCGGGCGACGTCGGCCAGGGTCGGCGCGCCGCGCCGGAACAGCCCCCGGCGCACGGGGGGCGCCGGATACGGATCGCGGCCGAGCGCGGACGGGTCGGCGGCGAGCGCGTCCTCCAGCAGGGGGCGGCGCGTGGCGTCCCAGACCTCCCGGGCCCGCACCAGCAGTTCGCTCCAGCGCTCGCCCGTGCCGTTGCCGAGCGCCGCGTCCAGGGCGGCGAGGACCCCGCCGCGGGACGCGTTGGGCAGCGACAGCGCGGTGCCGTCGGGGAAGACGTGGCAGCTCGCCGGGTCGACCTGAGCGAGGGCGACGCTCTCCTCCAGGCTCTCCCTGCCGGTCTTGAGGAACAGGTCGCGGTAGACCGCCGGCAGGTGCAGCAGGCCGGGGCCGGTGTCGAAACCGAAGCCCGCGCGCTCCAGGCGCCGCACCGCGCCCCCGTGCGTGGCGGCGCGCTCGTACACCGCCACCCGGTGCCCGCCGGTCGCGAGCCGGGCGGCGGCAGCCATGGCGCCCATCCCCGCGCCGATCACCGCAATCCGTGCCATGGAGGGGACTCTAACCCCAGCCACCGACAACGCCGCGACCGGCCTTGCGGCGCTCCCTGCGGGTCTTCCAGCGCTGCCAGGCACGGCGGATCCGGGACAGTATGAAGAACACCAGGACGATGCCCAGCACCAGCAGCACCGCCGCGACGCAGGCCGCCGCCACCGGGTGGAAGAGCGCGAAGACGATGATCGAGGCGACGCCGACGTCCTCCGCCAGGCTGATCACGATGTTGCTCGCGGGTTCCGGCGAGGTGTTGACGCCCAACCGCAGCCCGGCCTTCACCAGATGGCTCACCAGCGCCGTCGTCCCGCCGACCGCGCCCGCCGCCAGTTGCGGCAGCGAGCCGTCCTGACCGGCCAGCAGGGCCGCCACCACGGCTCCGGCGACCGGCCGGATCGCCGTGTGCACGGCGTCCCACGTGGTGTCCACGTACGGGATCTTGTCCGCGACCGCCTCGCAGAGGAACAGGATCCCCGCGGCGACCAGCACGTCGGTGCGCTCCAGCGCCGGCGGCACCTCGTCGCTGACGCCGGTGACGCCCATCAGGCCCAGCAGGAAGACCACGGCGTAGGCGTTGATCCCGCTCGCCCAGCCGCTGGTGAACACGAGCGGAAGTACCGACATGGGCCGTGATGCTACCGAACCCCCGGCCGGCGCCCGCCGCCTCTGAGCGTACGACCCGGTGGTGAGTACCCGTACTCAGATCCCCACTTGAGTATCCGCACGGATGAGCGCGGCCGGGTCCGGACGCCAAGGTGGAGGTGACGGAAGGGCACGCACCGGAACCGCCGACACGGGGCGGCGGAACGGCGCCATGCCCGGCCGTACGGGGGTGCACGGGGGTGCACGGGGAGCGCCGTCCCGGAACGGCCCGACGGGGGATCGGGCCGCGCCGGGGCGGCGCACCGTCGTAAGGGGTCAGGCGCGGGCGTGCCCGGCGACCCGTCCCTGCAGGAGCCGTGACAGGGCCGCGTGCACGTCGTCGATCGACCGCTCGGGCTGGAAGGACAGCCAGTCCAGCGCCGCGACGAGCACCATCCCGAAGAGCGCGGCCGCCGTGAGCGGCACGTCGATCTCCTCGGAGAGCTCGCCCGCCGCCACCGCGTCGCGCAGCGTCTGCTCCACGACCGCGACCGCCTCCTTGCGCAGCACCATGAGCGTGTCCTGCCAGGCGCGGTTGGTGCGCCACAGCTCGGCCACGTACAGCTGCGTGAAGGACGGGTACTCGGCGATGAAGGCGAGCCCCGCCCGGATCATCGCGTCGATGGCGTCAACGTGGCTGCCGCCGCGCGCGGTGACGCCGGCGCCCGCGTCCCGCAGGGAGGCCGTCAGCAGGCCGACCCCGTGCCGCAGCAGCTCCTCGAAGAGCTCGTTCTTGCTGGCGAAGTTGTAGTAGACGGTGCCCTTGGCCACACCGGCGCGCTCGGCGATCTCGTCGACCGTGGTGGCGGAGAAACCCTGCTCGGCGATGAGCGTGACCGCGGCCTGGAAGAGCCTCTGCCGGGTGGCCTGCCGTCGTGCACTGTTCATGACCACGATTCTCTACGGTCCGGCAGGCGCTTTCGGCGCGGCCTCACAGGGACAGCTCCGGATGCAGCCGGTCCACCGTCCACACCTGCTTGCGACGGGCCGACACCGCGGTGAGCGCCAGCGCGCCCGCGGTGAAGGCGAGCAGCACCAGGACCGCCCGCCACACCGGCCCGAGCCCGCCGCCCGTGATGAGGTGGCGCAGCCCCTCGACGACGTAGGTCATCGGCAGGAAGGGGTGGATCGCGTTGAAGAAGTCCGGGCTGGTCTGCACCGGGTAGGTGCCGCCCGCCGAGGTCAGCTGCAGCATGAGCAGCGCCAGCACCAGGACGCGTCCGGCCGGCCCGAAGCGGGCGTTGAGCCACTGCACGATCGCGGCGAAGCAGGCGGTCACCAGCACGAGGAAGCCGATCGTCCCGGCGGCCCGCACCATCTGCAGGCCGATCGCCCAGTGCAGCACCGCCATCAGGGCCAGGGTCTGCAGCACGCCTATGGCGAGCACCGGCAGCCAGCCGGCCACCGCGATCCGCCAGGCCGCGGCTCCGGCGGCCATGGCGCGCCTGCTGAGCGGCTGCAGCGGCATGTAGGCCACCATCGCGCCGACCCACAGGGAAAGCGGGATGAAGTAGGGGGCGAAGCCCGTGCCGTAGTTGGGCGCCTTGTGCAGCGACCGCGCGGCGAGCCGCACCGGGTCGGCCATCACCCCGGTGCGGCCGGCGCGCTCCGGGCCGTCGTAGTCGGGGATCCGGGACGCTCCGTCGTGCAGGCCGTCGGCGAGCTGCCCGCTGCCGTCGGTGAGCCGGGTCAGGCCGGTCGTCAGGCGGCTGCTGCCGTCCGACAGCCGGTACATCCCGCCCGCCAGGGTGTCGGCCCCCGAGGACAGCTCCCGGAGCCCGGCGTCCAGGGCGCCCGCGCCGGCCGAGGCGGTCCGCAGGCCCTTGGACACCTTGTGCGCGCCGTCGTTGAGACGGTTGACGCCGTCGACGGCGTCCTGCAGCTTCGTGGCGAGCGCCGGGTCGGACAGTTCGACGGCCACCGTGTGCAGGGTGTCCAGGTCGTCCCGGAGCCCGTCGAGGGCCGCGGAGTGCGCGTGCACATAGGTGTCGAGACGGCGGGCGACGTCCGCGACGTCGTCGGCGGCGTCGACGCCCTCCTTCAGCGTCCCGCACTGCGGGGTGACCGCGCCCAGGGGGCACTGCTCGTCATAGGAGCCGTGGATCTGCGCGGCGGCGGTTCCGGCGTCCGCGGCCGCCTGTGCCGACTTCCGTGGCAGGTCCCCGATGCCGTCGCGGGCCGTCCGCGTGGAGCGGGCGACGACCCGCGCGACCGCGTTGATCTCCTTGACGTGCCCCTTGACGAAGGTCAGTTCGTCCGATGCGCCGTTGACCTCGTCGGCCAGGGTCTGGGTCCCCGCGGCGACCTGCACCGCGCCGGTGTCGAGGGCTCCCAGCCCTCCGGCCAGCGAACCGCTGCCCTTCTTCGCCGTGCGCAGGCCGCCGGCCAGTTCCCGTGCGCCGTCCTCGGCGGTGGAAATGCCGTCGCCGAGTTCCCGGGAGCCGCTACGGGCCGTGCCCGCGCCCTTGGTGACGTCGTCGGCGCCGTCCGCGGCCTCGACGGTCTTGTCGTGAAGACCGGAGAAGGCGACGAAGATCCGGTCGTAGAAGTCCCGCGACGCCTTGGTGGAGGCGGCGGAGCGCACCTCGGAGAAGACCGTGCGGGAGATCTGCCCCACGATGTAGTTGTTGGCGTCGTTGGTGCGCACCTGGAGCGCTCCGGTGCGCGGGTGGTCGCCGGAGCTCGACGCCACGCGTGCGCTGAAGTCGCGCGGGATGGTGAGCGACAGGTAGTAGGTGCCGTCCTCGACGCCCTCGGCGGCCTCGGCGGCGCCCGTCTCGTGCCAGGCGAAGGTGTCGCTCTCGCGCAGTCCGTCCACGATGGAGTCGCCCGCCGTGAGCCGCCGCCCGTCCACGGTGGTGCCCTCGTCGGCGTTCACCAGGGCGACGGGTATCTTGTCCAGCCGCCCGTAGGGGTCCCAGAACGACCACAGGTACAGGGCGCCGTAGAGCAGCGGCAGGAGCAGCAGCGACACCATGGCCGCGCGGGGCAGCCGCCCCCTGCCGAACTTCCTCAGCTCAAGCGCTGCCAGTCGCGGCGTGCGCATCGGCCGCCCCCTCCTCGTCGATGGTGTCCTCGTGTCCGGCGTCGTGTCCGGCGGCGGTCTCCGCGACGGCGTCCGCGGTCGCGGCGCCGTCCGCGTCGCCGCCCGCGGCGCAGGCCCGGGTGCGGACCACCACGGCGTCCGGCGGCGCCTCGGTGCAGACCGCCAGGACGGTCGTGCCGTTCGCGGCGATGCCGCGCAGCATCCGCCAGGCCTGTTCGCGTTCGGCCGGGGACAGTTTGTGGTCGGCGTCGTCCACCGCCAGCACCTTCGGACGGGCCAGCAGCGCGAGGGCGGTGCCCAGGCGCAGCGCCTCGAGCCGCTCCAGGTCCCGGGCGGCGGTGCGTTCGCCCTTGGGCAGCGTCGACAGGTCCAGCCCGGCCGCCGCCAGCGCCTCGTCGATCCGTGCCCCGTCGCTTGTGCCGGGCCGCCGCAGCAGTTCGCGCAGCGAGCCGCCGAACCGCCGCCGCAGCAGCACGCGTTCCCGCAGGTGCTCGCCCGCGGTGAGGGCGGGGTCGAGTTCCGACACCCCGGCGACGGGTCCGAGCGCGGTCACGCGGCGGACCGCGGCGAGTTGCCGGGGCAGCCGGAACCCGGCCACCTCGGCCCGTCCCTCGGTGGCGCGCATGCGCCCGGTCAGCGACAGCAGCAGGCAGGTGCGGCCCGAGCCCGAGGCCCCCTCGACGGCGATCAGACCGCCCGCCGGCGCGGTGAAGGCGACGTCCCGGAACACCCAGCCCCGGGGGCCCTTGAGTCCGAACCCCTCCGCGGTGATCACGCGGCCGCCCCTTTCTTTGCACTGACCAGTCAGTACAAAAACTCTACCCCATGGGGTCATCGGCCCGCGAACCCGGCGGCGTTGTCCGGCCACGGCGGCCATCTGTGCAGGTCAACGTGATTGTCAGAGGTGTGCTTCACGATGAGTGGTGAAGGCAGGGAAGTGTCGGACACGTCATGCGAAGACAGGAGGTATGTGATGACCGCGTCAGTCCGCAGCGGTGCCGTCGGTGGCGGCGGCGCCGCCGACGTCCACCCCGTGCTGCGCCGGGCCAACGCCCCCGCGGCCGCCCTCGACCTGCTCGTCCAGGCCCGGCGGGGGCTCGACGAGGCCGCCGTCCTGGAGATCCCCAACGACCGCTTCGCCACCGCCCACTTGGCCGCCCTGCGCACCGCGGCCGCCGTCCTCGCCGTGCGCGGCCGTCCCGAACCCACCAGGCGGCGCCGGCAGCGGATACGCAGCGCCTGGGAGGTGCTGCCCGAGGTCGCGCCCGAACTGGCCGAGTGGAGCGCCCTGTTCGAGGCGGGGGCCGCTCAGCGGGCCCGCGCCGAGGCAGGCATCCAGAACGCGGTCGGCGCCCGCGAGGCCGACGACCTGATCCGCGCCACGGAGATGTTCCTGCGGCTCGTCGAGCGCATGCTGGCGCTGCAACCCGTGCTGGAACGCCCGCAGACCGGCCGTCCCGCTTGATCGGCCGCAGGGCGGCGGCCCACTAGAGTGGGTTCCAGGCTGGGCCGACCGGTCCCCAGCCCCGTCCGTCCGCGAGGAGCCGTCCGCATGTCCCGTCCTGGAGGGGCCGAACCGCTGCGGCCCCGCGCAGCCCTGCGTACCGCCGTGGTCTGGGAGGTCCTGCGCGACGCGCTGGACCGGCAGGCCAAGGCCGCCGGCCGGGACGTCCTCGACGTGCTCGACACCGGTGGCGGCACCGGCAACTTCGCGGTGCCCGTGGCCAGTCTGGGCCACCGGGTGACCGTGGTCGACCCCAGCCCCGACGCGCTCTTCGCCCTAGAACGCCGCGCGGCGGAAGCGGGAGTCACCGACCGTGTCCGCGGGGTGCAGGGCGACGCCCACGGGCTGCTCGACGTCGTGCCGCCCGGCAGCCACGACGTGGTCCTCTGCCACGGCGTCCTGGAGTACGTGGACGACCCGGCCGAGGGCGTGCGCAACGCCGCGGGCACCCTGCGTGCCTCCGGCGCCCTCAGCCTGCTCGCCGCCAGCCGCCACGGAGCGGTGCTCGCCCGGGCGCTCGCCGGCCACTTCGGCGAGGCCCGGCACACCCTGGACGACCCCGACGGCCGCTGGGGCGAGGGCGATCCGACGCCCCGCCGCTTCACCGCCGACGAGCTGACCGCCCTGGTCACCGACGCCGGGCTGCGGATCGGTTCGGTGCACGGCGTCCGCATCTTCGCCGACCTGGTCCCCGGTGTCCTGGTGGACACCGAACCCGGCGCGATGGACGCCCTGCTGAGGCTGGAACTGGCCGCCGCCGAGCAGCCGGCCTTCCACGCCGTGGCGACCCAGTTGCACGTGCTGGCCGAGCGCGGCTGAGCCCGCGCGGGGGTCGTTCCCGTTGCCTCTTCCGGTCACCCAGCGGGAGGAGTCCGTCACACGACCCCCGATTCCCGGTTCAGGGCCGTATGCTGGCATGACGTGGCGTTCGACGGGGAAAACACCCCCCGTCGGATTGGCGTAGTGGGGCGGGTTTCACGGGGGCGATTCCCTGCCTATCCTGGAAGGGTCGTACTGGTCGCTCCCCCCGCGACCGACGAGGAGGAGGACTCCGTGCCGCTCTCGGAGCACGAGCAGCGCATGCTCGAGCAAATGGAGCGAGCGCTGTACGCCGAAGATCCCAAGTTCGCGTCGGCGCTTGAGGGAAGCGGGCTGCGCACCTACACCAGGCGGCGCGTCTACCTGGCTGTGGCGGGCTTCCTGGTGGGCATCGGGCTGCTGATGGGCGGCATGATCGCCCAGCAGCCCTGGATCAGCGTCGTCGGCTTCCTCGTGATGCTCGGTTGTGCCGTTCTCGCCGTCACCGGCTGGCGTCGTGCCGCCAAACCGGGTGCGGCCGCCGCTCCCGCGGGGCAGCCCCAGCAGGGTGCCGCGGGCCGTGGCCGTCGCAACCAGCCGCGGCGCAAGATGATGGACCGCATCGAGGAGCGCTGGCAGCGGCGCCGCGACGAACAGGGCCAATGACACAGGCTTGAGAACGAAGGGGCGGGGTTCCGGTGGGAACCCCGCCCCTTCGCCATGTCGTCGTCGCGCCGGGGGAGGGAGGGCGGCCACCCGGCCGCCCTCCCTCCCGCGGCCCTCAGGAGGTCCGGCGCTGCCGCAGCGGCCGCATCACGGCGTCGCCCGCACCTCGCAGCCGGGCCGACAAGCGGGCCGACCCCGTCGACCAGCGCTCCGCGGACCGCCACACGACCCGGACCGTCGAACGCGGCAGCAGCAGGGCGCGGATCCGCGTCACGGTGTCCGCGTTTTCGCGCAGCCCCTCCCGTACCAGCCGGACGTCCTTCGCCGAGCCCGAGGCGATCGGCGGCCGCGGCGAGAACAGGGCCTGCTCGACGGCGGTCGCCAGACGCCGTGCGGCCTCCGCCGCATGCCCCTCGAGTCCGCCGTCACTGATCAGGCGGCCCGCCACCCGGCGCGGGGTCTCGGACTCGTCGGGCCGCAGCCCGAAGTCCCAGGCGGTGTCGATCAGCTCCAGCCACGCCGCCAGGGTGCGGGCGCCGTCCCGGGCGCCCATGGCGTCCAGCTCGCCGGGCGTCGGATTCGCCGCGGCGCCGCGCCCGTCGCCGTCCTCGGCCGATGCGCCCCGGGCGCGCCCGGTCAGCTCCAGCCACGCCGCCAGGGCGGCGGGGTCCTGGCCGCCGCCCAGGCGCAGGGAACGCTGCCTGCGCCGCCAGAGCAACGGCAGCAGCAGGACGAGCACCAGCAGCGGTACCGCGGCCCAGAGGAGGACGAGCACGGCCCAGGCGAGGATCTTCGGCCACAGCCGCTCGTCCTCGGCGCCGGCGCCGGAAGCCTGCCCCAGGGGGTCGCAGTTGCCGAGCTGGGCTTCCTTGCCCACGCAGGCCGGCGCGACGGTCGGGCCGGTGCTCGCCCCGGCGCCCGCGGACTGCTCCGGGGTGTCCGGTGCCGACGGCCCGGTGTCGGAGGTGGCCGTCTCCTGGGTGTAGCCCGGCAGGGTGCCCCGGGTGGGCGTGGGCTCGAAGCGCGTCCAGCCGACACCCTCGAAGTACAGCTCGGGCCAGGCGTGCGCGTCCTTCAGCCCCACCGCGTACGCGCCGTCCGACTCCGCGGTGCCGGGCGTGAAGCCGACCGCCACCCGGGCCGGGATGCCCAGGGTCCGCGCCATCGCCGCCATGGTGAAGGCGAAGTGGATGCAGAACCCTTCCTTGTTGTTCAGGAAGCGGGTGATCGCCTGGACGCCGGTTCCGGAGCGCACCGAGGTGTCGTACGAGAAGGCGCCCGAGGTGAACCAGCGCTGCAGGGCCAGGGCCCGCTCGTAGTCGTTACCGGCGTCCTTGGTGACGTCCCGGGCCGTCTGCGCCACCACCTCGGGCAGCGAGCCCGGCACCTTCGTGTACTCGGCCCGCAGCCGGGCGTCCGCCGGCGGCGCGCTCGCCAGCTGCTCGGCGGTCGGCTCCAGCTCCAGGCTGCTGACCTGGTACTGGGTGCCGGAGGTGGTCTGGCCCCGGTCGCCGATGATGGTGCGGCCGGTCTGCTCGAAGCGCCAGCGTCCGCCGACCTGCACCTGGGTGGCCGGGTACGGCAGCGGCAGCCACATCTGGACGTAGCTCTTGTCCGCCGCGATCGACGTGGCGACCTCCGTGGCCTTCACGCCGGATCCCAGCCCCTGGGGGCCGGGCAGTACCTTGGGCACGCCGGTGAGGGAGCGCTGGGCGGGCTCCCACTTGTCGCCGGTGAAGCGGTCGAGCGCCACGATCCGCAGGTACATGTCCGCGTTGGAGACGGCGTTCGTCCGGTAGCGGAGCACCACCCGGTCGTCGGACTGGTTCAGGTTGTCCTGGAGCGCGACCACGGGATTGACCGCGGAGATCGTGCCGCCGCCGCGCCCGTTGCCCGAGCCCGAGCCACCGGTCGGCAGCAGCCCCACGCCCGTCGAGGGCAGCGCCCACGACGCCACCAGGGCGACGCCGAGCGACATCGCCCCGATGCGGCGCCCGGTGCGCACCGGGGCCACCGCCCCGGTCGGCCCCCCGTACCCGGCCCGCGCGCCGGATCCGACGCCGCCGAAGACCCGGCCCCAGCGGGAGATCCGGTCCCGGCCCTCGGCCAGCAGGAGCAGCAGGTAGCCGACGGCGGCCAGCAGGAAGTACGGCCAGCGGGTGCCGTCGCCGCCGGCCAGCCCCGCCGCGATCGAGTACAGGGCCAGCAGGGGCAGCCCGGCGGGGGCCGCGCTGCCGTAGGTCACCGCCAGCGCGTCCACGGCCAGCCCGATCAGCAGCACCCCGCCGAGCAGCAGCAGCCGGATGCCCGGGGTGACCGGCGCCGGGATGGCGAACTGGGTCACGTCCTGCATCGCGGCCGTCAGCAGGTTCCCGAACTGGGTGTACGCCGCGGGCCCGGGCAGGACCCCGAACAGGGCCTGGTCGCTCGCGAACATCAGGGTCAGCACCAGCAGCGAGACCACCGCCTGCGCCAGCACGGTCAGCGGCCGTGCCAGCGGCACCCGCCGGGTCGCCGCGCCCACCCCGGACTGCAGCGCCACCAGGAAGGCGGCCTGCAGGATCCACGAGCTCGGCGTCGCCAGCGGCAGCAGCGAGCAGGCGGTCATCAGTGTCGCCGCCGCCGCGCAGACCGCGAGCCGTCCCCGTCCGCTCATCATCGCGTCCCCGCCTCCTCGCGCGACCGGTGCCGGTCGGCGCGCTGCCACAGGTCGGGCAGCCCGTCGCCGGCGGCGGCCGGGAGCACCGTCCAGCCCGTCTCGCGCAGCATCCGCACGGCCCGTGCCGAGGCCCCCTCGGACGCGTCCGCGCCGGCGCTCGGCCGCTCGGCCTGGGGCCGGGGCGTCCCGTCCTCGTCCAGGGCCCCCCAGGCCGCGCTGTCCAGGACGAAGGCGACGGCCGCCCCCGCCCGCTGCCGCATCCGCCCCGCCATCGCGGCCTGCTCCTCGTCGAGGTCCCCGAAGAAGGCCACCAGCAGGCCCTCACTGCCCGTACGCAGCACGTCGAGCGCACGGGAGAGCCCGGCGCCGTCCGAGTGGTCGACCACCGCCAGGGTGTCCAGCATGGCGCCCGCCGCGTCCGAGGACTCGGTGCTGCCGAAGCCCTCGGACCCGGGCACGGTGCTGCCGGTGTCGGTGAGCAGCCGTACGGAGTAGCCGCGCTCCAGCATGTGCATCGCCACCGACGCCGCCCCGGACACCGCCCACTCGAAGGCCGAGTCGGGCCCGGCGCCGAAGTACGCCACGGCCCGGGTGTCCAGCAGCACCGTGCAGCGCGCGCGGTGCGGCTGCTCCTCGCGCCGCACCATGAGCTCGCCGTACTTGGCGGTCGAGCGCCAGTGCACCCGGCGCAGGTCGTCGCCGTGGCGGTAGCCGCGCGGGATCACGTCGTCCTCGCCCGCCAGCGCCAGCGCCCGGGTGCGGCTCTCCCCGTAGCCGGAGGAGTCGCCCTTGAGCTTGACCGGCGGCAGCGGCTCCACGCGGGGCACCACGGTCAGGGTGTCGTACGCGCTGAAGGAGCGGGTGAGCTCGCACATGCCGAAGGGGTCGGTCAGCCGCAGCTGCAGCGGCCCCAGCGGATAGCGCCCGCGCAGGTCGGAGCGGACCCGGTAGGACACCTCGCGGTGCCCGCCGGGCTCCACCCGGTCCAGGATGAAGCGGGGCCGGGGCCCCAGCACGTAGGGCACCCGGTCCTGGAGCATCAGCAGCCCGGTGGGCAGCCGCGACACGTTGTCCACCCGCAGGTGCACCCGCGCCTCGGACATCGCCGGCACCCGTGAGGGCGACAGCCGGCGGCTGCCCGCGACGCGGTACCGCGTGCGGTACAGGACCGCCACGCAGGCCAGCGGCAGCACGGCCAGCAGCAGGCCGACCCGCAGCAGGTCCGGCTGCCCCAGGACGTAGGCGCAGACGGCCGCCGCGATCCCCGCGGCCAGGAAGGAGCGGCCCCGCGTGGTGAGGCCCCCCAGGGCGGCCCGGAAGCCGCTTTCACGCTCGGTCACGCGACACCTCCAGCGCCCCCGCCCGTCGTCCGGGTCACCGGCTGCCGTACGGGTCCGGGACCGGCGTGCGCTGCACGATCTCCGCGACGACCTGCTCCGGTGTGCGCCGGTTCAACTGGGCCTGTGCGGTGGGCAGCAGACGGTGCGCCAGCACGGCCGAGGCCAGCGACTGGACGTCGTCGGGCAGGACGTAGTCCCGGCCGTCCAGGGCCGCCGCCGCACGGGCCGCGCGCACCAGGTGCAGCGTGGCGCGCGGGGAGGCGCCGAGCCTCAGGTCCGCATGGTCCCGGGTGGCCGAGACCAGGCTCACCGCGTAGTGCCGTACGGCCGCGGACACGTGCACCGTCCGTACCGCGTCGACCAGTTTGACGATCTCGTGCGCGTGGGCGACCGGCTGCAGGTCGTCCAGCGGGCTGGCGCCCGCGTGCACGTCCAGCATCTCCAGCTCGGCCTCCATGCTGGGGTAGCCGATGGAGACCCTGGCCATGAAGCGGTCCCGCTGCGCCTCGGGCAGCGGGTACGTCCCCTCCATCTCCACCGGGTTCTGGGTGGCGATGACCATGAAGGGGCTCGGCAGTGGATACGTGCTGCCGTCGATGGTGACCTGCCGCTCCTCCATCGACTCCAGCAGCGCCGACTGCGTCTTGGGCGACGCGCGGTTGATCTCGTCGCCCACGACGATCTGCGCGAAGATCGCGCCCGGCTTGAACTCGAAGTCCCGCCGCTGCTGGTCGAAGACGCTGACCCCGGTGATGTCCGACGGCAGCAGGTCCGGCGTGAACTGGATGCGCCGCACGGAGCAGTCGATCGACCGTGCGAGCGCTTTGGAAAGCATGGTCTTGCCGACGCCGGGCACATCCTCGATCAGCAGATGCCCCTCGGCCAGCAACACCGTCAGCGCAGTCCGTACGACCTCGGGCTTGCCCTCGATCACGTTCTCCACCGACCGGCGTACGCGGTCCGCCGTGGCAGTCAGATCGCTGAGGCTCGCTCGCGCGTCATAGGTCGTCACCCGGTTCTCCTCGGCCCGTTCCTAGGGTCGCGGTCATCCCTGGACCGGCCCTCCCCGTTACACGAAGCATTCTCTCCTTCAACTATGCTCCGCGTCACTCCGCTTCCGTTACTCGTTTGTGATTTCGCGCAGCAGGCCGGTGTGCACGTCGAACACGAACCCCCGCACATCGTCCGTGTGGGTCAGGAAGGGCGAGGTCCGGACCCGCTGGATGGACTGCCGCACGTCCTGGTCGACGTCGCGGAAGGACTCCACCGCCCAGGTCGGACGCTGGCCCACCTCCTCCTCCAGCTCCGTGCGGAACTCCTCGGTCAGCGACTCCAGGCCGCAGCCGGTGTGGTGGATCAGCACGACCGAGCTGGTGCCGAGGGCGCGCTGGCTGATGGTCAGCGAGCGGATGGTGTCGTCGGTGACCACGCCGCCGGCGTTGCGGATGGTGTGGCAGTCGCCGAGTTCCAGGCCCAGCGCCTTGTGCAGGTCGAGCCGGGCGTCCATGCAGGCGACCACGGCCACCTTCAGGACGGGGCGGGCGTCCATGCCGGGGTCGCGGAACTGCTCGGCGTAGCGCCGGTTCGCCTCGACCAGCCGGTCGGTGACGGAGGCCGTGCCGGTGCCTGCGGGAACCGCGGACTGATGCGCGTTTATCGACATGAGACGACCGTAGAGGGCGCGGTCCGTTCCGACCTGCTGTGGCGTCCGGCAAATCTCGGTCAAACCGGTCCACTGTGAGGTAACCCACAGGCGTCGCGCGCGCTCGCCCGTGCGGGTGATTCGGGCGGCGGGGCCCACGCGGGCGCCCGCGCCAGGGCAGGCTTCTCGTTGACCGTGGGGACCGGTGGAGTAAAGTGGCGCGAAGTGGGTCGCCAGCCTAGTGCGGGAGGTGCGGATGTTCCTCGGGACGTACGCGCCACGGCTGGACGACAAGAGCCGGCTGGTCCTCCCCGCGAAGTTCCGCGAACAGCTCGCGGACGGCCTGGTCATCACCAAGGGCCAGGAGCGCTGCCTGTACGTATGGCCGGTCGAGGGCTTCCGCGCCCTCACCGAGGAGCTCCGCCGGGCCCCCCTCACCTCCAAGGCGGCACGCGACTACATGCGCGTGCTCTTCGCCGGCGCCCACGACGAGGTCCCCGACAAGCAGGGCCGGGTCACCCTCCCGCAGCCCCTGCGCGACTACGCGGGACTGCGCCGCGACTGCGCGGTGATCGGCGCCAACACCCGGGTCGAGGTGTGGGACGCGGCGGCCTGGGAGGACTATCTGGCGGGTCAGGAGGACGCCTTTTCGGCGTTGTCCCAGGAGGTGCCTCCCGGCTTACCGTGACCTCGCCCGTAGCCTGATGACTCACGTACGAGTACGTGACGCTCGGCCTCCTCCCGCTCCCCGGTCCGCTGGCACTCCTTCCCCGGTGCCAGATGGCCGCCCACGAGCGGGCGGGGACCCAGTGGTACGTCCCCGAGAGCAGATGAGAAGGGCTTCATGAGCACCACCCCGTCCGAGCCACGCCACGTCCCGGTGATGCTGGACCGCTGCCTGGACATGCTGGCCCCCGCCCTCGGCACGCCGGGCGCCGTGGTCGTGGACGCCACCCTCGGCCTCGGCGGGCACAGCGAGGCGCTGCTGCGGCGGTTCCCCGAGGTCCGGCTGGTCGCCGTCGACCGCGACCCGGCCGCGCTCAAGCTCGCCGGCGAGCGGCTCGCGCCGTACGGGGACCGGGCCACCCTGGTGCACGCGGTCTACGACGAGATCCCCGAGGTGCTGGCGGGGCTCGGCGTCCCCAAGGTGCAGGGCGTCCTGTTCGACCTCGGCGTCTCCTCCATGCAGCTGGACGAGGCGGACCGCGGCTTCGCCTACGCCCAGGACGCGCCGCTGGACATGCGCATGAACCAGACCGCGGGCATCAGCGCCGCCGAGGTCCTCAACACCTACCCCCCGGGCGAGCTGGTGCGGGTGCTGCGCGAATACGGCGAGGAGAAGTTCGCCCGCAAGATCGTGGAGGCGGTCGTCCGCGAGCGCGCACGCGAGCCCTTCACCACCAGCGCCCGGCTGGTCGAGCTGATCCGGGAGGCGCTGCCCCAGGCCGCCAAGCGGACCGGGGGCAACCCGGCCAAGCGCACCTTCCAGGCGCTGCGCATCGAGGTCAACGGGGAGCTGACGGTGCTGGAGCGGGCCATCCCGGCGGCCGTCGCCGCGCTCGCCGTGGGCGGCCGGATCGCCGTGCTCTCGTACCACTCCCTGGAGGACCGCCTCGTCAAGGGCGTCCTCGCGGCCGGCGCGGCCACCACCGCGCCGCCCGGGCTGCCCGTGGTGCCCGAGCAGTACCAGCCGCGGCTCAAGCTCCTCACCCGCGGCGCCGAACTGCCCACGGAGGACGAGATCGCCGCCAACCGCCGGGCCGCACCGGCCCGGCTGCGCGGCGCCCAGCGGATCCGGGAGGCCCTGGCGTGAGGCGGCGCAGCTCGGCGGCGCGTTCGCCCTTCGTGCTGCTGATCGTGCTGCTGCTCGGCGGCGGCCTGATCACCCTGCTGCTGCTCAACTCGGCGGTGAACCGGGACTCCTTCAAGCTCAGCGAGCTGCAGAAGAAGACCACCCAGTACACCGACGAGGAGCAGGCGCTGCAGCAGGAGGTCGACCGGTACTCGGCGCCGGACGCGCTGGACGGGCAGGCCCGCGAACTGGGCATGGTCCCCGGCGGCAACCCGGCCTTCCTCGCCCCCGACGGCACCGTCCTCGG
This sequence comes from Streptomyces sp. NPDC005722, assembly GCF_040630935.1. Lineage (NCBI taxonomy): Bacteria > Bacillati > Actinomycetota > Actinomycetes > Kitasatosporales > Streptomycetaceae > Streptomyces > Streptomyces sp. NPDC005722. Next base: position 161,757 of record NZ_JBEXYN010000002.1, on the reverse strand, counting down.
CAAGCCCGGTGCCGCGCCCTTCGTGCCGGCGCCCAGCCCGAGCACGGCGCCGGCCACCGTCGCGCCCAGCGGCTCCGCGGCCGCCTCCCTGGGCCCGACGCCCTCCGCCAAGCCCAGCACGAGCCCGAAGGAGACCCCGTGACCGCAGCTCCGGGGCCCCGTGCCCTCCCGCCCCGATCCGCCCGCCCGGCCGGCCGGGAAGGTGCCGGGGCGTGGTGACCCGTGACGGGGAGCCACCGCGCGACCGGGGCGAGCGGCGTGAACGCGCCGACCGCGACAAGGGCGCGGGCCGTCCGGGGCCAGGCGCCCAGGGCCGCGCCGACCGCGGTGAGGGCGGTGGGACCACCCCTCGGCGCCGCCCGGTGCCGCGCGGACGCGAGGGCGACGCCGGAACCCCCGCACGCGACGGCGAGGGCGGGGAGCCCCGCCGCAGGACGCCCCCGGGGCAGCAGGCCGGGGCGCGCGGGCCCGCCGGGGCACGCGGCGCCAGGCCGCGCGAGGAGGCCGCCCGGGCCGCCCGCGGCACCGGACGCGACCCGCGCGCCCGCAGGCCCGCCCCCGGCCAGGGGAAACCCGGCACCTCCGCCGTGGCGCACGGCCGTACCCCCGGCGCCCGCAGGCCGGCCGGCGCGCGCGAACGCGACGCCGGGGCCGCCCGTGCCCGCTCCGGCCGCGCGACCGTACCGCCGCGGCGCAGGCCACCGCGCCCGGTCACCCCGGCCGGCGCCCCGCTGCTGCGGCTGGGCCGGCCCCGCCCCCGCCTGCGGCTGGTCAGCATCGCGCTGACCCTGGTGATGCTGACCTTCGTCATCCGGCTCTTCCAGGTGCAGGCCGTGGACGCCGCGACGTACGCCGCCAAGGCCGAGGTCAACCGGAACGTGAAGGTGACCCTCGCCGCCGAGCGCGGGACGATCACCGACCGCAACGGCGTCGACCTGGCCACCACCGTCGACGCGTACGACATCACGGCCGACCCGATGCTCTTCGCCCCCGAGTACGCGGAGGCCGACGACGCCCCGGCGCGCGCCGCCGCACTGCTGGCGCCGATCGTCGACGGGGACGAGAAGAAGATCGCGAAGCAGCTCGCCAACTACCCGGGGTCGCGCAACGAGATCATCGCCCGGCAGCAGTCGCCGCAGGTCTGGAACCAGATCAAGGACCTGCAGAGCGCGCTCGCCGACCGGGCGGAGAAGGGCGACGGCGTCAACTACCTCGCCGGGGTCTTCCGGCTCCGGCACGCCAAGCGCGTCTACCCGGCGAACGACCTCGCGGCGGGCGTGATCGGCTGGGTGAGCGCCTCCGGCACGGGCGGCGGCGGCCTGGAGAGCCGCCTGGACAAGGCGCTCGCGGGCAAGGACGGCACCGTCACCTACGCCCAGTCCGGCGGCCGCCGCGTGCCGACGGCCAGCGTGCAGGAGCGCGCCGCCGAGCCCGGCACCGACGTGGAGCTGACGCTGGACCGGGACATCCAGTGGGCCGCCCAGCGGGCGATCACCCAGCAGGTGCGCGCGTCCGACGCCGACCGCGGTTACGTCATCGTCCAGGACACCCGCACCGGGCAGGTGCTTGCCATGGCCAACGCACCCGGCTTTGACCCCAACGACCTGACCCGGGCCGACCCCACCGCCCTCGGCAACGCCGCCCTGCAGGACGCGTACGAGCCGGGCAGTGTCAGCAAGCTGATGTCCATGGCGGCGGTCCTCGACGAGGGCGTGGCCGCCCCCGACACCCACGTCACGGTGCCCGGCACCCTGCCGCGCGCCGACCGGGTCTTCCACGACGACGTGGACCACGGCACCTGGCACCTGACGCTGAACGGCGTGCTCGCCAAGTCCAGCAACATCGGCACGATCCTGGCGGCCGAACAACTCGGCAAGAACCAGAAGCAGGCGAACCGCGTCCTCTACTCATATCTGAGGAAATTCGGCATCGGGCGGCCCACGGGGGTCGGGTTCCCCGGGGAGACGCCCGGCATCCTGGCGAGGCCGGACAAGTGGAACGCGTCCCAGCAGTACACCATCCCCTTCGGGCAGGGCCTCTCGCTCAACGCGCTGCAGGCCACCTCGGTCTACTCGACGATCGCCAACGGCGGGGTCCGGGTCGAACCCAGCCTGGTACGCGGTACGACCGGCCCGGACGGCCGCTTCGTCCCGTCCCCGGTGCCGGCGAAGAACCGGGTGGTCAGCACGAAGACCGCCAGGACGCTGTCCACCATGCTGGAGTCGGTGGTCGGCGACGAGCAGGGCACCGGCATCAAGGCCCGGATCGCGGGGTACCGCGTCGCGGGCAAGACCGGCACGGCCAACCGGGTGGACCCGGAAACGGGCACCTACAGTGGCTACACGGCCTCCTTCATGGGGTTCGCCCCGGCCGACGACCCCCGGCTGACCGTGTCGTGCGTGATCCAGAACCCGACCCGCGGCAGTTATTTCGGTGGTCAGATCTGCGGCCCGGTGTTCAAGCGGGTCATGGAGTTCGCCCTGAAGTCCCTACAGGTGGCGCCCAGCGGAGCCAAGACCCCGAACCTGCCGGTCGAGTGGGACCCCGCGAAGCCGTGACCGGCGAGCAGGGGAGGAAGGAACGGCGGCCGTGAACGGACACGACCCCACAGCCCCGGGCACGGGCGGTAGCCCCGCGCACGCGGACCGTACCGGAGGAAGCGGCAGGCCGGAAGCCCGGCGAAGGGCTTTTGGCCCGGAGCCCGGCCCGCCGGGTACTCTCACGGCCGTGTCACAAGCTGATCAGCCCCCCGGCCCCGAACACAAGCAGCCGGGCGCACCCCGCCCCGCCCAGGTCCGCCCCGTACCCCCCGCGGAACTGGCCGCGCGGCTGGGCGTGGAGCCGCCCGCGCCCGGTGCCGCCCCGGTCACCGGGATCACGCACGACTCGCGCGCCGTCCGCCCCGGAGACCTCTACGCCGCCCTGCCCGGCGCCCGCTTCCACGGCGCCGACTTCGCCCCGCAGGCGGCCGAACTGGGGGCCGCCGCGATCCTCACCGACCCGGCGGGCGCCGACCGCGCCCGCGCGACCGGCCTGCCGGTGCTGGCCGTCGAGGACCCCCGGTCCCGGATGGGGGACCTGGCCGCCGAGATCTACGGCCGCCCGGGTGACGCCCTGCTGCAGATCGGCATCACCGGCACCTCCGGCAAGACCACCACGGCCTACCTCATCGAGGGCGGCCTGCGGGCCGTCCACGGCGACCGGACGGGGCTGATCGGCACCGTCGAGTCGCGGATCGGCGACGAGCGGCTCAAGAGCGAGCGCACCACCCCCGAGGCCACGGACCTGCAGGCGCTCTTCGCGGTGATGCGCGAGCGCGCCATCGAGGCCCTGGTCATGGAGGTCTCCAGCCACGCCCTGGTGCTGGGCCGGGTCGACGGCGCGGTCTTCGACGTCGCCGTCTTCAACAACCTCAGCCCCGAGCACATGGAGTTCCACTCGGGCATGGAGGACTACTTCCAGGCCAAGGCGCAGCTCTTCACGCCGCGCCGCAGCAAGGCCGGGGTGGTCAACCTCGACGACGAGTACGGCCGCCGCCTGGTGCGCGAGTCCCAGGTCCCGGTGACCACCTTCTCCGCCGAAGGCCACCCGGACGCCGAGTGGCGCGCCGAGCACGTGGTGACCGGGCCGCTGCGCTCCACCTTCACCGTGGTGGGCCCGGGCGGCGTGCGGATCGAGGCCGCCTCGCCCCTTCCCGGGCCCTTCAACGTCGCCAACGCGCTCGCCGCGATCACCGCCCTCGCGGTGGCCGGGATCGACCCGCAGGCGGCCGCCCAGGGCGTCGCCGCCGTCCCGGGCGTCCCGGGCCGGCTGGAGCGCGTCGACGCCGGGCAGCCGTACCTCGCGGTCGTCGACTACGCCCACAAGACCGACGCCGTGGAATCGGTGCTGCGGGCCCTGCGCAAGGTCACCAAGGGCAGCCTGCACATCGTCCTCGGCTGCGGCGGGGACCGCGACGAGACCAAACGCGGCCCCATGGGCGCCGCCGCGGCACGGCTGGCCGACACGGCCGTGCTGACCTCCGACAACCCCCGCTCCGAGGACCCGCTCGCGATCCTCACCGCGATGCTGTCCGGAGCGGCCGGGGTGCCCGCGCACGAGCGGGGTCATGTCGTCGTCGAACCCGACCGGGCGGCGGCCATCGCGACCGCCGTCGCCCTGGCCCGGCCGGACGACACCGTACTGGTGGCCGGCAAGGGCCATGAGCAGGGCCAGGACATCGCCGGAGTGGTACGCCCCTTCGACGACCGAGAAGTGCTGCGCGCGGCCATCGAACGGGCCGCCGCCACACCAGCACAGGAGAAGGACCAGGACCAGCTGTGATCCCACTCACCCTCGCCGAGGTCGCACACGCGGTCGGCGGGAGCACGCACGACATACCGGACCCGACGGTGCCCGTCACCGGGTCCGTGGAGATCGACTCCCGCAAGGTGACGCCGGGCGGCCTCTTCGTCGCCTTCCAGGGCGAGCGCGTGGACGGCCACGACTACGCGGAGCAGGCCGTCGCGGCCGGAGCGGCGGCCGTGCTGGCCGCCCGGCCGGTCGGCGTGCCCGCGATCGTCGTGGACGACGTCCAGCTCGCCCTCGGCGCCCTGGCCGCGCACGTCATCGACCGCCTCGGCGCCACCCTTGTGGCGCTGACCGGTTCGGCGGGCAAGACCAGCACCAAGGACCTCACCGCACAGGTGCTCAAGCGGCTCGCCCCGACCGTCTGGACACCCGGCTCCCTCAACAACGAGATCGGCCTGCCGCTGACCGCACTGCGCGCCGACGCCTCCACCCGGCACCTGGTGCTGGAGATGGGCGCCCGCGGCATCGGCCACATCGCCTACCTCACCGAACTGACCCCGCCGCGCATCGGCGTCGTCCTCAACGTCGGAACCGCCCACATCGGCGAGTTCGGCGGCCGCGAGCAGATCGCCCGGGCCAAGGGCGAACTGGTCGAGGCGCTGCCGGACGCCGCCGACGGCGGCGTCGCGGTGCTGAATGCGGACGATCCCCTCGTACGCGCCATGTCATCCCGCACCAAGGCGCGCATCGTGCTGTTCGGCGAGTCCGCCGACGCCGACGTCCGCGCCGAGAACGTCCGCCTCAACGACCGAGGTCAGGCCGTCTTCACGCTCACAACACCTACCGGGTGCAGCGAAGTGACCTTGCGCCTGTACGGTGAGCACCACGTGTCGAACGCGCTTGCCGCGGCCGCCGTAGCCCGTGAACTCGGCATGCCCGTCGACGAGATCGCCACCGCGCTCTCCGAGGCGGGCACGCTGTCCCGCTGGCGCATGGAGGTCGTCGAACGGCCGGACGGCGTGACGGTCGTGAACGACGCCTACAACGCGAACCCCGAATCCATGCGAGCCGCCCTGCGCGCGCTCGCGGCCATGGGGCGTGCCGCAGAGGCACGCGGGGGACGCACGTGGGCGGTGCTGGGCGAGATGGCGGAGCTCGGCGGGGAGGCCCTCGCGGAGCACGACGCTGTCGGACGGCTCGCCGTCCGGCTCAACGTCAGCAAGCTCGTGGCAGTCGGCGGCCAGGCGGCCGCCTGGGTGCAAATGGGCGCCTACAACGAGGGTTCGTGGGGTGAGGAGTCGGTGCACGTGTCCGACGCTGAGGCGGCGATCGACCTGCTGCGCAGTGAACTGCGTCCGGGGGACGTCGTGCTGGTGAAGGCATCGAGGGCGGTCGGCCTGGAGCGGGTCGCACTCGCGCTGCTCGACGGCGTCGAGGGCGGGGGCGCTCAGTAATGAACCAGATCCTGGTCTCGGGCGTGCTCGGGCTGTTCCTGTCCCTCATCGGCACCCCGATGCTGATCAAGCTGCTGGCCCGCAAGGGCTACGGGCAGTTCATCCGGGACGACGGCCCGAAGGAGCACCACAGCAAGCGCGGTACGCCCACCATGGGCGGCATCGCGTTCATCCTGGCCACGCTCGTCGCGTACGCGCTCACCAAGGTCATCACCTCGGAGCGCCCGACGATCTCCGGCGTGCTGGTGCTCTTCCTCTTCACCGGTCTGGGCGTGGTCGGCTTCCTCGACGACTACATCAAGATCGTGAAGCAGCGCAGCCTCGGTCTGCGGGCCAAGGCCAAGATGGCGGGCCAGCTGATCGTCGGCATCACCTTCGCGGTGCTGTCGCTGCAGTTCGCCGACTCACGGGGCGTCACCCCGGCCTCCACCCGGCTGTCCTTCACGCAGGACTTCGGGTGGTCCCTCGGCCCGGTGATCTTCGTGATCTGGGCGCTGTTCATGATCCTCGCGATGTCGAACGGCGTGAACCTCACCGACGGCCTCGACGGCCTGGCCACCGGCGCCTCGGTGATGGTCTTCGCCTCGTACACCGTCATCGGCGTGTGGCAGTACGGCCAGTCCTGCTCCAACGTCATCACCGCGGGGCCCGGCTGTTACGACGTACCGCATCCGCTCGACCTCGCGGTCGTGGCCGCCGCGCTCATGGGCGCCTGCTTCGGCTTCCTGTGGTGGAACACCTCGCCGGCCAAGATCTTCATGGGCGACACCGGATCGCTCGCGCTCGGCGGCGCCCTGGCCGGTCTGGCCATCTGCTCCCGCACCGAGATGCTGCTGGCGATCCTGGGCGGCCTCTTCGTCCTGATCACCCTCTCCGTGGTCATCCAGGTCGGCTCCTTCCGCCTGACCGGCAAGCGCGTCTTCCGCATGGCGCCACTGCAGCACCACTTCGAGCTCAAGGGCTGGAGCGAGGTCCTGGTCGTGGTCCGCTTCTGGATCATCCAGGGCATGTGCATGGCCGTCGGCCTCGGCCTCTTCTACGCGGGCTGGGTGGCCGCGCAGTGACGTCGGCCCCCGGGCAGGAACCCGGCCCCCTCAAGGACGGTCCCCCGCCGGCCGCCGTCGAGGCGGCCGGGCGGCTGGGCCTGCCGGGCCGCCGGGTGACCGTCGCCGGCCTGGGCGTCTCGGGGGTGCCCGCCGCCAAGGCGCTGCACGCCCTCGGCGCCCTCGTGACCGTCGTCAACGACGGCGACGACGAGCCGGCCCGGGCGCAGGCCGTCGAACTGGAGGCGCTGGGCGTCACCGTCCGGCTCGGGGACGGCCGCACCCTGCCCGAGGGCACCGAACTGATCGTCACCTCGCCCGGCTGGCCGCCCGCCGCCCCGCTCTTCGCGGCCGCCGAGGCCGCGGGCGTGCCCGTGTGGGGCGACGTGGAGCTGGCGTGGCGGCTGCGCGGCCCCTCGGCGGCGCCCTGGCTGGCGGTCACCGGCACCAACGGCAAGACCACGACCGTGCAGATGCTCGCCTCGATCCTGACCGCCGCGGGCCTGCGCACCGCGGCGGTCGGCAACATCGGCACGCCCGTGCTGGACGTCGTGCTGTCCGGTGAGGAGTACGACGTCCTCGCCGTGGAGCTGTCCAGCTACCAACTGCACTGGGCCCCCTCGGTCCGCCCGCACTCGGCCGCGGTGCTCAACCTCGCCCCGGACCACCTCGACTGGCACGGCTCCATGGCCGCCTACGCGGCCGACAAGGGCCGGATCTACGAGGGCAACGTCGTCGCCTGCGTCTACAACCTCGCGGACCCGGCCACCGAGGCGCTGGTGCGCGAGGCCGACGTCGAGGAGGGCTGCCGCGCGATCGGCTTCGGCCTCGGCAGCCCGCGGCCCTCGGAGCTGGGGGTCGTCGACGGCATCCTGGTCGACCGGGCCTTCGCGCCCGAGCGGCACAAGAACGCGCAGGAGCTCGCCGAGGTCTCCGACGTGCACCCGCCGGCGCCGCACAACATCGCCAACGCCCTGGCGGCGGCCGCCCTCGCCCGCGCGTTCGGCGTCGCGCCGGCCGCCGTCCGGGACGGCCTGCGCGCCTTCCGGCCGGACGCCCACCGCATCGCCCACGTGGACCGGATCGACGACGTGGACTACGTCGACGACTCCAAGGCCACCAACACCCACGCCGCCGAGGCCTCCCTCGCCGCGTACGAGCACATCGTCTGGATCGGCGGCGGCCTCGCCAAGGGGGCGACGTTCGACGAACTGGTCACGACCGCGGCCAAGCGGCTGCGCGGCGCCGTGCTGATGGGGGCGGACCGTGCCCTCATCCGTGAAGCGCTCGCGCGACACGCCCCCGAGGTCCCGGTCGTCGACCTCGACCGCACCGACACTGGGGCGATGGCGGCGGCCGTCCACGCCGCGCGGGACCTCGCCCAGCCGGGGGACACGGTGCTCCTGGCACCGGCCTGCGCCTCGATGGACATGTTCGCGAACTACAAGGCTCGCGGAAACGCCTTCGCGGAGGCCGTACGGGATCTGCGGGCGCCCGGCGCCGGGCAGTAGCCGGAGCCGCTCCGGCCCGTACCGCGACCTAGGAGGGGACATGACGGCAGCCGACCACGGCGACGCCTCCGGTTCTCGTTCCCGCAACGCCCTCAAGGCGCCCGCCCGCCCCGCGCGGTCGGCGCCGCCGCGCCCCGGGGCGGCCGCCCCCGGGGCGCGTACGCCCGGCGGGAAGGCGCCGCGGGGCAGCGCGCTGCGCGGCGCCAGGGTCGTCCTGGACCGCGCCATGCGCGCCTGGGACCGCCCGCTCACCGCGTACTACGTCATCCTCGGCAGCAGCCTGCTGATCACCGTGCTCGGTCTGGTGATGGTCTTCTCGGCCTCGCAGATCAAGGCGCTGGAGTACGGGCTGCCGTCGACGTACTACTTCCGCAAGCAACTGTTCGCGGCCGTGCTCGGCACCGGCCTGCTCGTCGCGGCCTCCCGGGTGCCGGTACGGCTGCACCGCACGCTGTCGTACCCGCTGCTCGTCGGCTCGGTGTTCCTCATGGCCCTGGTCCAGGTGCCGGGGATAGGGCAGTCGGTCAACGGCAACCAGAACTGGCTCTACCTCGGCGGCCCGTTCCAGCTGCAGCCCAGTGAGTTCGGCAAGCTCGCGCTCGTCCTGTGGGGCGCGGACCTGCTGGCCCGCAAGGAGGACCTGAAGCTCCTCGTCCAGTGGAAGCACCTGCTGATCCCGCTGGTGCCGGTGGCCTTCCTGCTGCTCGGCCTGATCATGCTCGGCGGTGACATGGGCACCGCGATCATCCTCACCGCGATCCTGTTCGGGCTGCTGTGGATCGCCGGAGCCCCCACCCGGCTGTTCGCCGGCGTGCTGGGCGTCGCGGGGGTGATCGGCTTCCTGCTGATCAAGACCAGCGGCAACCGCATGGAGCGGCTGGCCTGCATCGGCGCCACCGACGTCACTCCCGGTGGCGGCTGCTGGCAGGCCGTGCACGGGATCTACGCCCTCGCCTCGGGCGGATGGTTCGGTTCCGGGCTCGGTGCGAGCGTGGAGAAATGGGGCCAACTGCCCGAACCGCACACCGACTTCATCTTCGCCGTGACCGGGGAGGAACTGGGGCTGACGGGCACGCTGTCGGTGCTCGCCCTCTTCGCGGCTCTAGGCTATGCGGGTATCCGCGTGGCCGGTCGAACGGAGGACTCCTTCGTCAGGTTTGCCGCGGGAGGCGTGACGACGTGGATCACGGCCCAGTTCGTGGTCAACATCGGTGCGGTGCTCGGCCTGCTGCCGATCGCCGGTGTCCCGCTCCCGCTGTTCTCCTACGGGGGCTCGGCCCTCCTGCCGACCATGTTCGCGATCGGGCTGCTCATCTCGTTCGCGAGGAGCGAGCCCGGCGCGCGAGCGGCGCTCAACGCGCGGGGGCCCGGCTACTGGCCGGGGGCAATGACACGGACGATGAGGCGGTTCGTCAGACGGCGGCCGTCCGGAGAGCGGTGAATTTCGGTGCATGTCGTACTCGCCGGTGGGGGGACCGCCGGCCACATCGAGCCCGCGCTCGCGCTCGCCGACGCCCTGCGCAGGCAGGACCCGACCGTGGGGATCACGGCACTCGGCACCGAGCGGGGTCTGGAGACCCGGCTGGTGCCGGAACGCGGCTACGAGCTGGCGCTCATCCCCGCCGTCCCGCTGCCACGCAAGCCCACCCCCGAGCTGATCACCGTCCCGGGGCGGCTGCGCGGCACCATCAAGGCCGCCGAGCAGATCCTGGAGCGCACCAAGGCCGACGCCCTCGTCGGCTTCGGCGGCTACGTCGCCCTGCCCGGCTACCTGGCCGCCAAGCGGCTCGGCGTGCCGATCGTGGTGCACGAGGCCAACGCGCGTCCGGGCCTCGCCAACAAGATCGGCTCCCGCTACACCACCCACGTGGCCGTGAGCACCCCGGACAGCAAGCTCCGGCACTCCCGCTACGTCGGCATCCCGCTGCGCCGGTCCATCGCGACCCTCGACCGCGCCGCGGTCCGCGCGGAGGCGCGTGCCGCCTTCGGCCTCGACCAGACCCTGCCGACCCTGCTGGTCTCCGGCGGCTCCCAGGGCGCCCGGCGGCTCAACGAGGTGATCGCCTCCGTCGCCCCGCGCCTGCAGCAGTCCGGCGTCCAGATCCTGCACGCGGTCGGCCCGAAGAACGAGCTCCCGCACGCCGACAACATGCCCGGCATGCCGCAGTACGTCCCGGTCCCCTACCTGGACCGGATGGACCTCGCCTACGCCGCCGCCGACATGATGCTCTGCCGGGCCGGCGCCATGACGGTGGCCGAGCTGTCCGCGGTGGGCCTGCCGGCCGCGTACGTCCCGCTGCCGATCGGCAACGGCGAGCAGCGGCTGAACGCGCAGCCGGTCGTCAAGGCCGGCGGCGGCGTCATCGTCGACGACGCGGACCTCACCGCGGAGTGGGTGCTCGGCAACGTGCTGCCGGTCCTGACCGATCCGCACCGGCTGTACGAAATGTCGCGCGCCGCCGCCGAGTTCGGCCGCCCGCACGCGGACGAGCTGCTCGTCGGCATGGTCCACGAGGCGATCGCCGCGCGCCGCCGCTGAAGCACGGTGCCGGCCGGGCCCCTCCGGCGCCCCCGCGGACGGCGCCGGGGGCGCCCCGTGCTCCGTTGGGGTCACGGGGGAGGGGGCCCGGCCCACCCGGCGGCGCGCGGCCGCCCCGGCACCCAGCACGACGACTAGCCTGCCCGGAAGCGGAAGGCAGTTCCGACGACCCCGGAGGCGAAAGTGGCCGTACCGACGACCGTCGAGGCGGCCGGCGACCAGGACGGCGGGGCCGAGCCCCCGCCGCGGCGGAGCCGGCGTCTCATCGTCCTCACGGCGCTCGCCGCGGCCACCGTGCTGGGCGGCACCGGCACCTGGCTGCTGTACGGCTCCGCCTGGCTGCGTGCGACGCACGTCCGCGTGACGGGCACCGAGGTGCTCCACCCCGACGAGGTCCGCGACGCCGCGCAGGTCCCGCTCAACGGGCCGCTGGTTTCCGTGGACACCGACGTGATCGCCCGTCGGTTGAAGGCGCGGCTGCCGCGCATCTCCGCGGTGGAAGTGGAGCGTTCGTGGCCGCACACGATCACGCTGAAAGTGACGGAGCGAACTCCCGCCGCCCTGGTGAAAGGTGACGGGTACTTCATCGAAGTCGACGCGGACGGCTTCCGGTTCGACGAGCGGGACACTCCCCTGAAGGGTGTACCGATCATCGAATTGCGGCCCGACCGCGACTCCGCGAGCTATCGACTTTTCGGGACAAAGCGGCTATTGGCGGCGGCGGTTCGGGTCGCGGCGGACCTGCCGAAGGTCGCATACCGGGACGCACAGCTCATCGAGGTGCGCTCATATGACGACATTACGGTCGAACTGACGCGGGGGCGTGCGGTGATGTGGGGGAGCGCGGATCAAGGGGCGGAGAAAGCGGTTGCTCTCGCGGCCCTGATGAAAGTCGAGCACGATGCCGAGTTCTTCGACGTGAGTGCCCCAACATCCCCTGCCGCATCGGACGGTTGACGTCCCAGCCTTCTGTTCGACACCCTGGTTGGTCCGGCTCTGGCGTGATCACATAGGGTCAAAAGAAAAACGGGAGGTTCGGCGTGTTCGTTGAACGCGAACCGCTTGTCGATTTAGTGTCCTGTCCCAACGACAGTGCGGGACAGACATACTGGTAACCCTAAACCTCAGGGTTAGGGTTCGGATCGGCGGGCCTTCCCGACCGTCCCCACAGGTATACGTAACTCGAGGCGAGAGGCCTTCGACGTGGCAGCACCGCAGAACTACCTCGCAGTCATCAAGGTCGTCGGCATCGGCGGCGGTGGCGTGAACGCCATCAACAGGATGATCGAGGTCGGTCTCAAGGGCGTCGAGTTCATCGCGATCAACACCGATGCGCAGGCCCTGCTCATGAGCGACGCCGACGTCAAGCTGGACGTCGGCCGGGAGCTCACTCGCGGACTCGGCGCCGGCGCCAACCCCGACGTCGGCCGCAAGGCCGCCGAGGACCACCGCGAGGAGATCGAAGAGGTGCTCAAGGGCGCCGACATGGTCTTCGTCACCGCGGGCGAGGGCGGCGGCACCGGCACCGGCGGCGCGCCCGTCGTGGCCAACATCGCCCGCTCGCTGGGCGCGCTGACCATCGGTGTGGTGACCCGCCCGTTCACCTTCGAGGGACGCCGCCGCGCCAACCAGGCCGAGGACGGCATCGCAGGACTGCGCGACGAGGTCGACACCCTCATCGTGATCCCCAACGACCGGCTGCTGTCCATCTCGGACCGCCAGGTGAGCGTGCTGGACGCCTTCCGCTCCGCGGACCAGGTGCTGCTCTCCGGTGTCCAGGGCATCACCGACCTGATCACCACCCCGGGTCTGATCAACCTCGACTTCGCCGACGTGAAGTCGGTGATGTCCGAGGCGGGTTCGGCCCTCATGGGCATCGGCTCGGCCCGCGGGGACGACCGCGCGGTCGCCGCGGCGGAGATGGCGATCTCCTCGCCGCTGCTGGAGGCGTCCATCGACGGCGCCCGGGGCGTACTGCTCTCCATCTCCGGCGGCTCGGACCTCGGCCTCTTCGAGATCAACGAGTCCGCCCAGCTGGTGAGCGAGGCGGCCCACCCCGAGGCCAACATCATCTTCGGCGCGGTCATCGACGACGCCCTGGGCGACGAGGTCCGCGTCACCGTCATCGCGGCCGGCTTCGACGGCGGCCAGCCGCCGACCCGCAACCGCGACAAGGTGCTCGGCTCGTACGCGTCCTCCTCCCGCGAGGAGAACTCCTCCCCGGCGCCGGCCCGTCCGGCCGCCCAGTCCGCCGAGCCGGCCCGCCCGGCCTTCAGCGGCCTGGGCAGCGTCACCCAGCGTGAGGAGGAGCCCAAGCCGGAGCCGGTCGCCGAGGTGCCGGCCCAGCCGATCGCCCCCCAGGTTCCCCCGGCGCGTCCGTACCAGGACACCGCCGCCGAGGAACTCGACGTACCCGACTTCCTCAAGTAAGCACTGCCACACGTGATAACGCTCAACCACGCACGTCCGGGCGGCGCCCACTTCGCCTTCACCGACAGGTGGGGAGGGGTGAGCGCCGCTCCGTACGACAGCCTCAACCTCGGCGGCGCGGTCGGTGACGACCCGGCCGCCGTCCTCGCCAACCGCGACGCCGCCGCACGCGGGCTGGGCCTCGATCCCGCCCGTGTGGTCTGGATGAACCAGGTGCACGGCAACGACGTCGCCGTCGTCGCCGCCCCCTGGGCCGGCGGCCGGGTCCCGGAGGTGGACGCCGTCGTCACCACCCGGCCCGGTCTCGCCCTCGCGGTGCTGACCGCCGACTGCGTCCCGGTCCTGATGGCCGACGCGCACGCCGGCGTGGTGGCCGCGGCCCACGCCGGCCGCCCGGGCCTGCTGGCCGGGGTCGTCCCCGCGGCGGTCGAGGCCATGGTCGGACTCGGTGCCCGCGCCGAGCGGATCACCGCGATGACCGGCCCCTCGGTCTGCGGCTCCTGCTACGAGGTGCCCGAGGCCATGCGCGACGAGGTCGCCGCCGCCGTCCCCGAGGCCCGCGCCACCACCAGCTGGGGCACCCCCTCCCTGGACATCGCCACCGGAGTGCACGCCCAACTCGCCCGGCTGGGTGTGCCGATGGGTGAGAAATCCCATATTTGTACGATGGAGTCCGGGGACCACTTCTCCTACCGCCGCGAGCGGACCACCGGACGGCTCGCGGGATACGTCTGGCTGGACGGACCGAGTGACTGACCGTACGCAAGAGCGAAGCGCCGAACTGGCGGGCAACCTCGCCGCGGTCGAGGAGCGCATCGCGGCGGCCTGCGTCGCGGCCGGCCGGGCCCGGGACGAGGTGACCCTGGTCGTGGTCACCAAGACCTACCCGGCGAGCGACGTGCGGATCCTGTCCGGGCTCGGCGTCCGCGAGGTGGCGGAGAACCGCGACCAGGACGCCGCCCCCAAGGCCGAGGCCTGTGCCGACCTGCCGCTGACCTGGCACTTCGTGGGGCAGCTGCAGACCAACAAGGTGCGCTCGGTGGTGCGCTACGCGGACGTCGTGCACTCGGTCGACCGCCTCCGGCTGGTCGACGCGCTCTCCGCCGCCGTCCTGAAGTCCGAGCGGGCCGACCGCGAGCTCGGCTGCCTGGTGCAGGTCGCGCTGGACGCCGAGTCCGGGACGCAGGGCGCCCGCGGCGGAATCGCACCCGATGTCGTCGAAGGCATCGCCGAAGCCGTCGCGGCCGCCCCCGGGCTCCGGCTCGACGGGCTGATGACGGTCGCGCCGCTGGCGGGGCCGTACGCGGGTCAACCCCGCGCCGCCTTCGATCGGCTGGCGGAAATCGCATCCTGCCTGCGCGCGGCGCATCCGGCTGCGAACATGGTCTCGGCAGGGATGAGCGCGGACCTCGAGGAGGCCATCGCCGCCGGTGCGACACACGTACGCATCGGTAGCGCGGTACTCGGCGTCAGGTCCGGGCTCGGGTAACGTCACCAAACAAGTCGGACCACACAAAAAATATGGTCTTTCCCCGCTGAGAGGACGCAGAGCATGGCCGGCGCGATGCGCAAGATGGCGGTCTACCTCGGCCTCGTGGAGGACGACGGGTACGACGGCCCGGGCTTCGACCCCGACGACGAGTTCGAACCCGAACCCGAGCCGGAGCGCTCCCGCCGACCGCACCAGTCCCACCAGCCACCACATCAGACACAACCGGAGGAACCGGCACGTATCGTGCACGCCCCGGTCCCCCGTGAACCCCGGATCGCCCCAGTGGCATCCATCACACAAGAACGCCATAGCCTGGAGAAGAACGCACCGGTGATCATGCCTAAGGTCGTGTCGGAACGAGAGCCGTACCGGATCACGACACTCCACCCCCGGACGTACAACGAAGCCCGTACGATCGGGGAACACTTCCGTGAGGGCACGCCGGTGATCATGAATCTCACGGAGATGGACGACACCGACGCGAAGCGACTTGTCGACTTTGCCGCCGGGCTGGTCTTCGGCCTGCACGGCAGCATCGAGCGGGTGACGCAGAAGGTGTTTCTGCTGTCGCCTGCTAACGTCGATGTCACGGCGGAGGACAAGGCCCGCATCGCCGAAGGCGGGTTCTTCAATCAGAGCTGATATACGCAACCGTACGAAACCGGCCGTGAGGCCCATGAACGAGCAGGGGAGAGGGGAAGCGCGATGGACATCGCACTCCAGGTGCTGTGGATCGCGCTGATGTGCTTCCTGCTCGTTCTGATCTTCCGGTTGGTGATGGACTATGTTTTCCAGTTCGCCCGATCGTGGCAGCCTGGGAAGCCCATGGTGGTCGTCCTGGAGGCCACCTACACTGTCACCGATCCGCCACTCAAGCTTCTGCGGCGGTTCATCCCGCCGCTGCGTCTCGGGGGCGTGGCGCTCGACCTGTCCTTCTTCGTATTGATGATCATCGTGTACATCCTGCTCACCGTCGTAGGGGGCTTGCGAGGATGACCGATGCGGGCTCCCGATATGTCGACGATCACGTTGAGGTGAAGAGATGCCACTGACCCCCGAGGACGTGCGGAACAAGCAGTTCACGACCGTCCGCCTCCGAGAAGGCTATGACGAGGACGAGGTCGACGCCTTCCTTGACGAGGTCGAGTCGGAACTGACGCGACTGCTCCGCGAGAACGAGGACCTGCGCGCCAAGCTGGCCGCGGCGACCCGTGCCGCCGCCCAGAACCAGCAGCAGGGCATGCGCAAGCCCGAGCCGCAGGACGGCCGCGGTCCCGGGGCTCCCGTGCCCGCCGCCATATCCGGACCGCAGCCGGTGCCGCCGCAGCAGATGGGCGGCCCCGGTCCCCAGGGACCCGGCAGTGGCCTCGCCCTGCCCGCCGGGCCCAGCGCACAGCAGGGCCCCGGTCCGATGGGCCAGGGTCCGATGCAGGGCGGTCCCATGGGTCAGCAGCACCCCATGCAGGGCGGCCCCATGGGCCAGCCGATGCAGGGCGGTCCCATGGGTCAGCAGCACCCCATGCAGGGCGGCCCCATGGGCCAGCCGATGCAGGGTGGCCCGATGGGTCAGCAGCACCCCATGCAGGGCGGTCACCCCATGCAGCAGCAGGGCCCCGGTGGCGACAGCGCCGCCCGTGTGCTCTCGCTCGCCCAGCAGACGGCCGACCAGGCGATCGCCGAGGCGCGCGCCGAGGCGAACAAGATCGTCGGCGAGGCCCGCAGCCGCGCCGAGGGTCTGGAGCGCGACGCCCGTGCCAAGGCCGACGCCCTTGAGCGGGACGCGCAGGAGAAGCACCGCGTGGCCATGGGCTCCCTGGAGTCCGCGCGCGCCACGCTGGAGCGCAAGGTCGAGGACCTGCGCGGCTTCGAGCGCGAGTACCGCACCCGCCTGAAGTCGTACCTGGAGAGCCAGCTGCGTCAGCTGGAGAACCAGGCCGACGACTCGCTCGCCCCGCCGCGCACCCCCGCGGCCGCGTCCCTCTCCTCCGGTTCCGGAGGCATGGGCGGCACGATGGGCGGCGGCACCATGGGTGGCGGCACGATGGGCGGCATGGCCACGGCCGGCGCCGGCACCATGGGTGGCGGTCAGGGCTACGGCGGCGGCCAGGGCATGGGCGGCGTCGGCGGGCAGAACCCGACGTACGGCGGCCAGCAGCAGATGTCTCCGGCCATGACGCAGCCCATGGCCCCGGTGCGGCCGCAGGGGCCGGCGCCGTTGCAGCAGGCGCCGACGCCGATGCGTGGGTTCCTCATCGACGAGGACGACAACTAGTCGCCGGCGCGACGCCGGTGCGACTGCGGTAGGCACCACAGGGCCGGGCCCCCAGGGAATCACTTCCCTCGGGGGCCCGGCCCTTTCCCGTCCGCGCGGCTGCGCCGGGCTGCCCGGTTGTTGTGTGCGGGTTGTTTCCGCCTGCGGCGGGCTGTCTCCCGCCCTCCCGCCCGATTGCCCGGCGCGGTTGGTGCGGGTCTCGCACGTCGTTGTGGGGTCGGGGCCGCGCCGGCGCACGTCCTCAACGCTCGCGGTTTACCCCCACATCCTTGGGCGCCGGGTCCGCCGCTCGTCGTTTCCGGGCGCACCCCGCCACACCCCCTCCCGTCGTATGGGCGCACAACGGCCGGTGGGGGGGTCAGATAGGCGTGCGGGGGTACCCGGAACCGCTCTCTGACCCCCACGGCCCCACAGGTCCAGCCCCGCATCGTTCGGCACCGGATCCGCCGCTCGTTTCCCCCCGGCCTTCAGCCAGGGGAGCACCCCCGCCACGGCCCCTTCCCCTTGTGCGGGTGCAGGGTGTCCCGTTGGGGGTGTGTTGGACAGGTGCGGTGCCCCCGGGCTGCCTTGTGACCTCCCACCGGCCGTTGGTCGCCACGGATAGGGAGGGGGTGGGGGAGTTGGGGGCACCCCCGGCCGAAGGCTGGGGGAGGGTGGGCGTTCTGGACGCTGACGTGTATTTGATGTGCGGCACAGACGGCACCGACGAGTGCTGCCCGCCATGCACATAAATATGCGGTACAGAATGCCCACCCCGGAGGCCCCGCCCCCGGCCCACCCATGCACAGTGCGCAGGCCCGCACCAACCGTGCCGGATGGGGGTCCCCCCGGCCGAAGGCTGGGGGAGGGAGGGCGGGTGGGGGAAACCCCCAACAGAAACCACGACGCACCCGCACACGAAGGACGGCTGCGCCGTCGTCCGCTGGGGCGGACGACGGCGCAGCCGTCATGTGCGGGCCCCCGGAGGGTTACCGCTTGCGGAGGTGGAAGGTGAGGCCGAGGGCCTCGTCCGTGAAGGCGGGACCGTACCCGTCCTCGGGTCCGCCGGACGCGAAGTCCGTCGCGAGGACCTCGTCCGCGACGAGCCGCGCGTGCTCCGCGAGCGCCTCCGCCAGTTCCGCGTCGGCCGCGGCCCAGCGCAGCGCGATGCGGTCGGCGACGTCGAGGCCGCTGTTCTTGCGGGCCTCCTGGACGAGCCGGATGACGTCGCGGGCGAGGCCCGCACGCCGCAGCTCCGGGGTGATCTCGAGGTCGAGCGCCACGGTCGCGCCGGAGTCGGACGCGACGGACCAGCCCTCCCGCGGGGTCTCCGTGATGATCACTTCCTCCGCGGTCAGGGCGACCGGTTCGCCGTCCACGACCACGGAGGCGTTGCCCTCGCGCAGGGCGAGGGACAGCGCCGCCGCGTCGCACTCGGCGACGGCCTTGGCGACGGCCTGGACGCCCTTGCCGAAGCGCTTGCCGAGGGCGCGGAAGTTGGCCTTGGCCGTGGTGTCGACCAGGGAGCCGCCGACCTCGCTCAGGGACGCCAGGGAGGCGACGTTGAGCTCCTCGGCGATCTGCGCGCGCAGTTCCTCGCCCAGCGCCTCGAAGCCCGAGGCGGCCACCAGGGCCCGCGAGAGCGGCTGGCGGGTCTTGACCCCGGACTCGGCACGCGTGGCGCGGCCCAGCTCCACCAGGCGGCGCACGAGGGCCATCTGGTCGGACAGGACGGGGTCGACCAGCGCCTCGTCCACCGTGGGCCAGCTCGCCAGGTGCACCGACCCGGGGGCGCCCGGGGTGACCGGGACGACCAGGTCCTGCCAGACGCGCTCGGTGATGAACGGCACCAGCGGCGCCATCAGCCGGGTCACCGTCTCGACGACGTCGTGCAGGGTGCGCAGCGCCGCCTTGTCGCCCTGCCAGAAGCGGCGCCGCGAGCGGCGCACGTACCAGTTGGACAGGTCGTCGACGAAGGACGAGAGCAGCTTCCCCGCGCGCTGGGTGTCGTACGACTCCAGCGCGTCGGTGACGTCCCGGACCAGCGCGCCCAACTCGCCCAGCAGCCAGCGGTCCAGCAGCGGGCGGTCGGCCGGGGCCGGGTCGGCGTCGCCGGGGGCCCAGCCGGAGGTGCGGGCGTACAGGGCCTGGAAGGCGACCGTGTTCCAGTACGTCAGGAGGGTCTTGCGGACGACCTCCTGGATCGTGCCGTGGCCGACCCGGCGGGCCGCCCAGGGCGAGCCGCCGGCCGCCATGAACCAGCGCACGGCGTCGGCGCCGTGCTGGTCCATGAGCGGGATGGGCTGGAGGATGTTGCCCAGGTGCTTGGACATCTTCCGGCCGTCCTCGGCGAGGATGTGGCCCAGGCAGACCACGTTCTCGTAGGCGTTCCGGTCGAAGACCAGGGTGCCGACCGCCATCAGCGTGTAGAACCAGCCGCGGGTCTGGTCGATCGCCTCGGAGATGAACTGCGCCGGGTAGGTGCCCTCGAAGAGCTCCTTGTTCCGGTACGGGTAGCCCCACTGCGCGAACGGCATGGAGCCCGAGTCGTACCAGGCGTCGATGACCTCGGGCACGCGCACGGCCTCGGCGGAGCACTGCGGGCACGCGAAGGTGACGTCGTCGATGAAGGGCCGGTGCGGGTCGAGGCCGGTCTGGTCGGTGCCGGTCAGCTCCGACAGCTCGGCCAGCGAGCCGACGCAGGTGAGGTGGCCCTCCTCGCAGCGCCAGATGGGCAGCGGCGTGCCCCAGTAGCGGTTGCGGGACAGCGCCCAGTCGATGTTGTTGTTGAGCCAGTCGCCGAAGCGGCCGTGCTTGACCGCCTCCGGGTACCAGTTGGTGCGCTCGTTCTCGCGGAGCAGGGCGTCCTTGACCGCGGTCGTGCGGATGTACCAGGACGGCTGCGCGTAGTAGAGCAGCGCGGTGTGGCAGCGCCAGCAGTGCGGGTAGCTGTGCTCGTACGGCAGGTGCCGGAAGAGCAGCCCGCGTTCCTGGAGGTCGTCGACGAGGGCTTCGTCGGCCTTCTTGAAGAACTGGCCGCCGACGAGCTCCAGCTCCTCCTCGAAGGTGCCGTCGGGGCGCACCGGGTTGACCACGGGCAGCCCGTAGGCGCGGCAGGTCCTGAGGTCGTCCTCGCCGAAGGCGGGGGCCTGGTGGACCAGGCCGGTGCCGTCCTCGGTCGTCACGTACTCGGCGTTGACGACGAAGTGCGCGCCCTCCATCTCCACCAGGTCGAAGGGGCGCCGGTACGTCCAGCGCTCCATCTCGCGGCCGGTGAAGCTCTGCCCGGTGGCCTCCCAGCCTTCGCCGAGGGCCTTGCCGAGCAGCGGCTCGGCGACGACCAGCTTCTCCGTGCCGTCGGTGGCGACCACGTAGGTGACGTCGGGGTGGGCGGCGACCGCGGTGTTGGAGACCAGCGTCCAGGGGGTGGTCGTCCACACCAGGAGCGCGGCCTCGCCCGCGAGCGGGCCGGAGGTGAGCGGGAAGCGCACGTAGACCGACGGGTCGACCACGGTCTCGTAGCCCTGCGCCAGTTCGTGGTCGGACAGGCCGGTGCCGCAGCGCGGGCACCAGGGCGCGACGCGGTGGTCCTGGACCAGCAGGCCCTTGTCGAAGATCTGCTTCAGCGACCACCAGACGGACTCGATGTACCCCGGGTCCATCGTCCGGTAGGCGTCGTCGAGGTCCACCCAGTACCCCATGCGGGTGGTCAGCTCGGCGAAGGCGTCGGTGTGGCGGGTCACGGACTCGCGGCACTTGGCGTTGAACTCGGCGACGCCGTACGCCTCGATGTCCTTCTTGCCGGAGAAGCCCAGCTCCTTCTCGACGGCGAGCTCCACCGGCAGGCCGTGGCAGTCCCAGCCGGCCTTGCGGGTCACGTGGTGGCCCTGCATCGTCTTGAAGCGCGGGAAGACGTCCTTGAAGACGCGGGCCTCGATGTGGTGCGCACCGGGCATGCCGTTGGCGGTCGGCGGGCCCTCGTAGAAGACCCACTCCGGCCTGCCCTCGGTCTGCTCCAGGGAGCGGGCGAAGACCTTGTTCTCCTGCCAGAACGCGAGCACCTCGTGCTCCAGCGCGGGCAGGTCGACCTGGGCGGGGACCTGGCGGTACTGCGTCATCGGTTCTGCCTCCGGCGGACACGTGCGCGTGCGTATTCCGTCGGAGGGACGAGAGCGCCTGCTGCGACTGCTCCCGCGGTACCACCCTCCTTGGCCGCGGACGGGCCCTCACGGGCTCGTTCCGCAACCCCCTCATTGGGGTCGCGCTGCCGGCTCTACTCGCCCTCGCGGGCTTTCTTCCGGCGGCTCCGGGGTGATCTTCACGTCGCGCACGCCCCCGGGCTTCCACCGTCCCCAGGTCGCTATGGGCTGCGTACGGCGCTACTCGTCCCCTTCCACGCCTTTCGCTCCGCCCAGTGTAAGGGGCCGCGGGGTGCGGTGTCGGCCGGGTTTCCGCGGGGGGCCGGTGTGACCCGAATGGCCCGGTCCGCACCCTGTTACCCGTTGGTACCGGAATACCTCGCGGAGAGCTGGGCACAACGGATGCAGACCTGCCGCCCGACCCGGCGCGGCGGGCGGATCAGGCGGCGTGCCCCGTTGCCGCGGGTCCGGAGTCGATTTATCGTTCCGGCACGATTCGCGAGCAAGATCACAATATGTGAAGGGGCCTCGGCCATGGTGGGGAAGAAGACCACCGTCACGAAGAAGACGGCGAAGAAGACGGCTCCTGCGGCCGCCTCCGCGAGCCGCAGGAACGCCGCGCCCACCGCGCGGAAGGCGGCGGCCGAGCGCCCGGCCGCGTCCCCCGCTCGCAGGAGGACCGCCACGGCCGGTGAGGGAGCGGCCGAGCCGAAGCGCACCACCGCGAAGAAGGCCGCGGCCGGGAAGAAGGCACCCGCGAAGAAGGCTGTCGTACGCAAGGCGGCACCCGCCGCGAAGAAGGCCGCGGCGCCCGCCGCGGGGAAGACCGCGGCCAAGGCCGCAGGAAAGAAGGCGGCCGTGGCGGAGGAGACGACGACCAAGGCGGCGTCCACGCGCAAGACCACGGGACGCACGGCGAGCAGGACCGCGCCTCCCGCCAAGAAGACGGTGACGGCCGCGGAGAAGCCCGCGAAGGCGCCGGCCGCGGCGAAGAAGGCCGCCCCGGTGAAGAAGACCGCGCCGGCGAAGAAGGCCACCGCGAAGACCGCCGGGAAGGCCGCGAAGACGGCCGGCGCCGCCTCCGCCGCACCCGCGAGGACCACGAGCACCGGCACCACCGCAAGGACCGGCACGACCGCCCGGGGGGCGGCGAAGACCACGAAGGCCGCGAAGGCCACGAAGACGGGAGCCAAGAAGGTGGTTGCGAAGAAGACGGCGGCCGGTACGGCCGCGGCAGGGGCGTCCGCCTCGGCGGTCCCGACGGCCCGCATCGCCGAGGCGGCGGGCGCCGTCGCCGCGGGCGACCTGGCCGTACGGCCGGACGAGGAGCCGTGGTCCGAGGAGGAGGTGGACGCGGCCCGCGCCGAGCTGCTGGCCGAGATGGACCGGCTGCGGTCCGAGATCACCACCTCGGAGAACGCCATCACCGGGCTGCTGAGGGACTCGGGCGACGGGGCCGGCGACGACCAGGCCGACACCGGCACCAAGAACATCACGCGCGAGCACGAGATGGCGCTGACCGCCAACGCCCGCGAGATGCTCGCGCAGACCGAGCACGCGCTGGAGCGGCTGGACTCCGGCACGTACGGGCTCTGCGAGTCCTGCGGCAAGCCGATCGGCAAGGCACGGATGCAGGCCTTCCCCCGTGCGACGCTCTGCGTGGACTGCAAGCAGCGCCAGGAACGACACTGACGGCCGGCCGGCCGCGCGGCACGACACGGACACGGGGAATCGCGGGGCCCGGAGCCGCGCGGCCCCGCTGTTCGGACGTGTGTGCCGTAACCTCGTCTGCGTCAGGATCCGGACTGGCGCAGATCAGGGCTGAAGGACTCACATGGCGAAGGCACAGGAGACCGCGGCGGACACGGCCGAGGAGCCGACCGGCGGTACGGACGAGGTCACCGGCAGGGGACCGCGGCGCATCGCCGTGCTCCTCGGCGTCGCGGCGCTCGCGTACGTCCTCGACCTGCTCTCCAAGATCTGGGTGGTGACCAGCCTCGAGGGCCACGAGCCCATCGAGGTCCTCGGCCGCTACCTGCGCTTCGAGGCGGTGCGCAACGCCGGCGCGGCCTTCGGTTTCGGCCAGGGCATGACCATCGTCTTCACGGTGATCGCGGTCACGGTGGTCGTGGTGATCGCCAGGATCGCCCGCAA
This sequence comes from Streptomyces sp. NPDC005722, assembly GCF_040630935.1. Classification (NCBI taxonomy): domain Bacteria; kingdom Bacillati; phylum Actinomycetota; class Actinomycetes; order Kitasatosporales; family Streptomycetaceae; genus Streptomyces; species Streptomyces sp. NPDC005722. Next base: position 138,454 of record NZ_JBEXYN010000002.1, on the reverse strand, counting down.
GCTGCACAGCGTGCCGTGGGCGATCGCCCTCGGGCTGCTGCTGGGGGGCGCCTTCGGCAACCTGACCGACCGGGTGTTCCGCGCGCCGGGCTTCCTGCAGGGGCACGTCGTCGACTTCATCGCGCCGATCCACTTCGCCGTGTTCAACCTCGCCGACTCGGCGATCGTCTGCGGCGGCATCCTGATCGTCCTGCTGTCCTTCCGCGGTCTGGACCCGGACGGAACCGTCCACAAGGACTGACCGGGGAGCGGGGCGGCGGGGGAGGCTCCCGGGATCCGGCATACTCGATCAGGTGAGTATGCCTGCCGAAGTTCGATCCCTCCCCGTCCCCGAAGGTCTCGAGGGCGAGCGTGTCGACGCCGCCATCGCCCGTATGTTCGGTTTCTCGCGGACCAAGGCGGCCGAGCTGGCCGCCGCCGGGAAGGTGACGATCGACGGCAGCGAGGCCGGCAAGTCCGACCGCGTCTCGGGCGGCGCCTGGCTCGAGGTCGAGATGCCCGCGCCGCCGCGCCCGGTGGAGGTCGTCGCCGAGCCGGTGCCGGGCATGCGCATCGTGCACGACGACGACCACGTGGTCGTGATCGACAAGCCCGTGGGCGTGGCCGCCCACCCCAGCCCCGGCTGGACCGGCACCACGGTCATCGGCGGCCTGGCCGCCGCCGGCTACCGGATCTCCACCTCCGGGGCCTCCGAGCGTCAGGGCATCGTCCACCGGCTCGACGTCGGCACCTCGGGGCTGATGGCCGTCGCCAAGTCGGAGATCGCCTACAGCGACCTCAAGCAGCAGTTCCGGGAGCGCACCGTCGACAAGCGCTACCACGCACTGGTCCAGGGCCACCCCGACCCGCTGAGCGGCACCATCGACGCCCCGATCGGCCGCCACCCCCAGCACGACTACAAGTGGGCCGTGACCGCGGAGGGCAAGCCCAGCGTCACGCACTACGACCTCGTCGAGGCGTTCCGCGCGGCCTCCCTGCTCGACATCAAGCTGGAGACCGGCCGCACCCACCAGATCCGGGTCCACATGGCCGCCCACCGCCACCCTTGCGTCGGCGACCTGACCTACGGGGCCGACCCCACCCTCGCCAAACGGCTGAAACTCACGCGCCAGTGGCTGCACGCCGTGCGCCTGGGCTTCTCCCACCCCGAGGACGGCCGCTGGGTGGAGTTCGAGAGCACCTACCCGGACGACCTGCAGTACGCCCTCGACACCGTGCGGGCCGACAGTGCCTGAGGACTACGAGGTCCGGGTCGCCGCCGACCCGGACGACCTGAAGGCGTACTACGCGGTCCGGCACGAGGTCTTCGTCGTCGAGCAGCAGGTCCCCGCCGACCTGGAGTACGACGCCCACGACGCCGACGCCGTGCACGTCCTGGCGACCGGCCCCCACGGCGCACTCGGCGCGGGCCGGCTGCTCCTCGGCGAGGACGGCACCGGCATCCTCGGGCGGCTCGCCGTGACCGGCGCCTCCCGGGGGCTGGGCATCGGCGTCGCCCTGGTGCGCGCCATCGAGGACGAGGCCCGGCGGCACGGCCTGGCCGCCGTCGAACTGCACGCCCAGGTCCACGCCGTCGGCTTCTACGAGCGCCTCGGCTACACCTCCTTCGGCGCCGAGTACGAGGAGGCGGGCATTCCGCACCTGTCGATGAGGCGCGTGCTCTGACCGGGCCGGAGGCGGCGGGCATGCCACGCTAGGGGGTGTGGATCAACTCGCGCTGTTCTTCGCCCTGATGCTCGCGGCCATCGTGATGGTGCCGCTGGGCGACCGGATGGGGCTGCCGTCGCCCGTTCTGATGACGTTGCTCGGGGTCGTCCTGGCCCTCCTGCCGTTCGTGCCGAACGTGCAGATCAACCCCGAGCTCATCCTTCCGCTCGTGCTGCCGCCGCTGCTCTACGCCTCCGTACAGCGCACGTCCTGGCGGCAGTTCGCCGCCAACAAGAAGGCCATCTTCCTGCTGGCCGTCGCTCTGGTGCTGATCACCACCGCGGCGGTGGGCGCCATCGCCAGCGCCGTCGTCCCCGGCATCTCCATCGCGGCCGCCCTCGCGCTCGGCGCGCTGGTCGCCCCGCCCGACCCGGTGGCCGCGACCGCCGTCGCCGGGCGCCTGGGACTGCCGCGCCGCATGGTGTCGACCCTGGAGGGCGAGGGGCTCTTCAACGACGTCACCGCGATCGTCGTCTACAACGTGGCCGTCGCCGCGGCCGTGACGGGCTCCTTCTCCTGGCCGGAGGCGCTCGGCGAACTGCTGCTGTCGGCGGTCGTCGCGGTCGCCGTCGGCGTCGTGCTCGGCTGGACCGCCTCCAAGCTGATGGGGGTCGTGGGCGACCCGACCCTGCAGATCGGGCTCTCGCTGCTCGTCCCGTTCGCCTCCTACGCGATCGCCGACGAGGCGCACGGCTCCGGGGTCCTCGCCGTGCTCACCACCGCGCTGTTCCTGGCCGAACACGCCCGCGACGCCGACGACGTGACCGGGCGGCTGGTCGGCGCCACCTTCTGGGAGGTCGTCGACACGCTCGTCACAGGTGTCGCCTTCGGCCTGATCGGCCTGGAGCTGCACAACGTCTTCGGCGTCGGCGCCGGCCGCTGGGGCACCATGCTGAGCCACGCGGCGATCGTCGTCGGCGCGGTCGTCCTCGTACGGCTGGCCTACCTGATGCCGGCCGCGGCGGTCACCAGGAAACTGCACAAACGGCGCGACCTCGACGAGGACATCCCCCTGTCGTGGCGCGAGACCGTCGTCATGTGGTGGGCCGGGATGCGCGGAGTGGCGTCCATCGCCCTGGCGCTGGCCATCCCGCACACCACGGAGTCCGGCGCGCCCTTCCCGGCGCGCGACGAGATCCTCTTCATCGCCTTCTCGGTCGTCCTCACCACCCTCGTGCTGCAGGGGCTCACCCTTCCGAAGGTCGTCAAACGCCTCGGGGTGAGCAGCGACACCCAGGTGGAGCACGACATGGAGATGCTGCTCGCGCTGCGCGCCATGGCCGCCGCCAAGCAGCGGCTGAAGGAGGTCGAGGCGACCGAGGACTTCTCCGAGGAGGTCTCCGAACTCCTGCACCGCCGCGCCTTCGACGTCGGGGCCCGGATCTGCCCCGACATCGTCGACGACGAGAAGCGCGACCGGCACACCGCCCGTGTCCGCCGCCTCAGGACCGTCGAGCGGGTCCAGCGCGACATGTTCTCCGCCGCCCGGCACGAGGTCCTCGCCGCGCGCAGCGAGCCCGGATACGACCCCGAGATCGTCGACCGGGTGCTGCGCCAGCTCGACGTCCGCAGCCTGCGCGTGTCCCGGTAGGCGCCGCCGCTCGGCCCCTACCGGGCCCCAGGGCCGGGACCGATGTCGCCCGCCCCGGGCGTGGCCTGCTCGCGGTCCGGGGCCTCGGCCAGACCGGGAGCGGTGGCGGTGTTGATGCGCGGCAGCGCGTACGGGTGCTCGCGGCGCAGCCAGTCGATCATGTGCTCCCGCACCACGCAGCGCACCGTCCAGATGTCGTCCGCGTCCTTGGCCGTGGCCAGCGCCCGCACCTCGATGGTGGACGGGGTGGTGTCCGTCACCACCAGGCCCCAGGCCCGGCCGTCCCACTGCTCGCACTCCTTGAGGACGTCGTGGAGGTGCTCGCGCATCAGGTCGACGGGTGTGGCGTGGTCCAGGTGGAAGTAGACGGTGCCGGTCATCCGGGCGTTGCCGCGGGACCAGTTCTCGAAGGGCTTGCTGGTGAAGTACGAGACCGGCATGGTGATCCGCCGCTCGTCCCAGGTGCGCACCACCAGGTAGGTGAGGGTGATCTCCTCCACCGTCCCCCACTCGCCCTCCACGACCACCGCGTCGCCGATCCGGACCATGTCCCCGAAGGCGATCTGCAGCCCCGCGAAGAGGTTGCCCAGCGTCGACTGGGCGGCGATGCCCGCGACGATGCCGATCAGCCCCGCGGAGGCCAGCATCGAGGCGCCGAAGCCGCGCATCGCGGGGAAGGTCAGCAGCATGGCCGCCACCGCGACGACTCCGACGACCGCGGTGACCACCCGCTGGATCAGCGTCACCTGCGTCCGCACCCGCCGCACCCGCGCCGCGTCCTGGGCGGCGGAGGCGTACCGGGAGTACGAGGCCTCCACCACGGCCGCCGCGACCCTGACCACCAGCCAGGCGCAGGCACCGATCAGCACCAGCGTCAGCACCTGCCCGATCCCCCGGGTGTGGCCGCGGGCCAGGTGCGCCTGTTCGTACGAACCGCGCAGCAGCGAGCTGCAGATCACCAGCTGGAGCGCCAACCGTGCGCGCCGCAGCAGGTTCCACAGCGGGGTCTCCGGGTGCCGGGCGTCCGCGCGGCGCAGCGCGTGGTCGACGGCCCAGCCCACGGCGAGGGTCACGATGAGGGAGCCGCCCACCACGCCCAGCGGCCGTACGACGGAGTCCATGGTTTCGACGGTAACGGGCATGATGGAGCCCGTACCCCGATCGTGCACCACCCATGGGACGTGAGATTGTGACCTCCGGCATGACCATCGTGCTGTTCCACTCGGCCTACGGACTCCGTCCCGCCGTGCACGCCGCCGCCGACCGGCTGCGGGCGGCCGGGCACGAGGTGCACGTGCCCGACCTCTACGAGGGCCGCACCGCGGACACCGTCGAGGAGGGGATGGCCGTCAAGGACGAGATCGGCCGCGACGAACTGCTCATGCGCGCCGTCACCGTCTCCGGCCCCCTCTCCGACCGGGGCCTGGTCTACGCCGGGTTCTCGCTGGGCGGTTCCATCGCGCAGAACCTCGCCCTCGCCGACGAGAAGGCCCGCGGCCTCCTGCTGCTGCACGGCACGTCCGACATCGCCGACGACGCCACCACCGACCTCCCCGTCCAGCTGCACGTCGCCGAGCCCGACCCCTTCGAGCCCGACGACTGGCTGAACGCCTGGTACCTGCGCATGCGCAAGGCGGGCGCCGACGTGGAGATCCACCGCTACCACGGGGCGGGCCACCTCTTCACCGACCCGGACCTCGACGACTACGACGCGGAGGCGGCCGAGCAGACGTGGGCGGTGGCGCTGGACTTCCTGGCGGACCTCGCGGCGGATGCGGGGGAGGCGCAGGCGGGGGACGCGGACCCTACGGAGGCGGGTGAGGGGAACGCCACGGAGGCGGGCGAGGACGGGTAACGGCCCGGTGGGCAGGGGCCGTTGTCAGTGCCCGCTGAGATCATCCGATACATGGGTGTTCTCTACGGGTACTACTCCGCCGCCGACGACAAGGACGCCGCCCGCGCCGTGGTCCGCGAGTTCCGCCGGGCCGAGGCCGGCAGCCGCGACCAGCACGTGACCCAGGGCATCGACCCGGTCGTGGAGTTGCTCCCCGCGGAGGTCCTCATCACCGGCCGCGCCCCCGAGGACGTGCGCTCCGACCCGCGCCGCGGCGCCCTGGTGGGGGTGGCCGGTGAAGGCAGGGTCGTCGCCGTCTCCCTCACCGACAGCTTCCGCGACGCACTCGCCGCCTTCGACGCGGACCTGCTCGACGACGTCGCCATGGGGTGGTCCCGCACCTCCGAAGGCCTCCACGGCGTCCACGGTCCGGACGTCCTCGGGCTGTTCCTCAAGGAGCTCGCCGGGCTGGCCGGCCGCGCCACGGCGGACGGACGGCGCCTCTACTGCTGGATACGCCCCTGAGCGACGCCGGACCCGCGCGGTCCGGCGGCCGCCGCCAGTAGGAGGAACGCGGCCGAGGGCAGGAACACGTACATCGCGATCGCCGCGCCGATGACGGACCAGACGATCAGCGCGAGAGCGATGACGACGCAGGCCTGGGCGAAGACCCTGGGGAACCGTGCCAGGAGCGGCGGCAGCGCCAGCGGCACCACGGACATCACGAAGAAGCCGCCGTAGTAGCTGTCCAGCCCGTGGAGCAGCCCGGGCACCGCCACCGCCGCCGCCCCCACCGCGAGCACCCACTGCCGGCGCCCGATCCCCGTCCGTACCTCCGGCCGCCCCGTCCCAGCCCCCATGGCCGCCCCTTCCCCCTGGCGTACACCGCTTTGAACGCGTTCAACCTAGCGGATCGCGGTCCGGCTCAGTACCAGCGGCTGAACGCGGCGGCACCATGGCCGGACCGGGCGGCGTGACGCAGCACGCGCAAGGGGGTGTCGAGCAGTTCCGCGGCGTCGAACTCCGGATCGCCCAGGGCGCCCATCCAGTCGGCCGCGCGGGCGAGGACGTGCTCCCGGCGGGCTCCGGAGAGGTCCAGGGCCCGTTCCGCCCCGGGGAGCGCCGCCGCCAGCTCGTCGTGGGTGAGCAGGAACTCGCCGAACCGGCCGGGCAGCTGGGCCGAGGCCGCGGGGCCGAGGGCGTAGACGAGCGCCGCGACCGGGCCGGCACTGCAGGCGGCGGCGGCGAACGGGCCCTCGCCCTCGATCTGCGGCATGAGGTGCATGAGTTCCTCCTGCAGCGTCAGCGTCGGCTCGTCGTCCTCGGCGGCGCTCGCGGAGTCGACGAGTTCGGCGAACCGCAGCGCGGCCGGATCGTCTTTTACGGGACACGTTTTGTCAGCGCCCTCGGCCCACCAGGCGAGCGCCCGCGCGAGCTCCGGCGGCAGCTCCTCGTCCCGGGCCGCGGGCCGGGACGTACGCGCGTGTGCCCGCACCACGTCATCGGGGACGGCCCCCACCACCCAGACGCCCGTCACACTCACGGCCCCCACCTCCCGGCTCGACCCCGACCGTATCCCCTGGGTGCGGCGGGGGCGACGGGGGCGCCGCCTCGCTCGACCGCCATGACGTCCCGCGGGCGACGCGCGTTGCCGTCCCCGGGGCGGCCGGGGTGGAATGGGCGGATGGAAGACCTGTCCTCGATCGCCGCCGCCCTGGCGGAGGTCGGCCCCCGCCTCAAACGCCTGCGCACGCGGCGGGGCGTCACCCTGGCCGCGCTCTCGCAGACCACGGGCATCTCCACGAGCACTCTGTCGCGCCTGGAGACCGGCCGGCGCCGCCCCAGCCTCGAACTCCTCCTCCCGATCGCCCAGGCGCACCGTGTGCCGCTGGACGAACTGGTCGGCGCCCCCGAGGTGGGCGACCCCCGGGTACGCCTCAGACCCCGCCGCGTGAACGGCCGTACCGTCGTGCCGCTCACCCGCCAGCCCGGCTCCCCCCAGGCATGGAAGGTCGTCATCCCCGTAGCCCAGTGCGAGCCCGACCTCCGCGTCCACGAGGGCCACGAGTGGCTGTACGTGCTCTCCGGACGGCTCCGCCTCCTGCTGGGCGACGGCGAGGCCGTCCTCGGCGTGGGGGAGGCGGCCGAGTTCGACACCCGGCTGCCCCACTGGTTCGGCAGCGCCGACGGCCGGCCCGTCGAGATCCTCAGCCTCTTCGGGCGCCAGGGCGAGCGCATGTACGTCCGCACGAGGCCCGGCCGGGGGAGCGTGGACGGCGGCGGTGACGGCGGCGCGGGGACGCGTTGATCGCACCTTCCCGTCCGGAAGGGGGGCGGCGGGGGCCCCTGGCCTGAGCGGGGGATCAGCCGCCGCGGGGGCGGCCTGTCAGACGCCGCCGCTACGATCGCCCCATGACGTCACATCAGGGAGATGCCGCGTAGGTCGCCGCGCGCGGTGAGGGCCGCTACGTCCCGGGGACGAGTCGATGGCGCGGTCAGTTCATTGCTGGTCGGCACGTGTCCTGGGGAGCCCGTGTGCGCCGGCGTTCACACGTACCTCTTCGTCGACGGTCTCGACGTGGTCACCTGGAGCGACAGCAGAATGGCCGGCCTCGACCCGAGGGGGCTGCTCCGGCCGGGCGGGCCCCTGTATCCGGCGGACACGCCGCGCTCGGTGGAGGTGGCGGCGGAACAGCCAGGCCCGGGGCCGGACATGCTGTTCATCCGCGTCCGTCAGCGGGGCGGGACGGTCATCTGGTCCGGCCTGACGTACCCCGGCGACGACGACGGACCCGTCGAGGAGGTGCGCTTCCGCCTCGAGCAGTACCTGGGCGAGGTCGAGCGGGCGTACGCGGTCGCCACCGCCGACCACGGGGCCGCGAGCGCCTTGACGCCGGCCTCAGCCGAACGTCGAGCTGTCGGTCACGGCTGCTGCGACTGATCTGCCTCACCAACCCTCACTGACCGTACAGCGCGCAATCCGCCGTAGGGCACAATCAGCCCGGGGCACGGACTGGACGTCGACGACGTAGTGGAAGAACTCGGTCACGAACCCAACGGCTACTTCTGGGAAGGCATCGCTCAGCTGCTCGTAAGCACCGAGGCGCCAACGCTAGAAGGGCGCTTCTCCTTCGATCCCGAGGGAGACACGTTCTGCGCCTACGGCGCGGATCGGGAGGCGCTTGAAGAGTTGGCTGTCCGGATGACCGCCGTAGCTGCGGATGCTGGCCGAGTGAGGCAGTTGATCATGTTGGCGCAAACGAACGGATTCGAGTTCGACGACTGACCAAGGCCACGGTCGTGCCACGGCTGTGCCAGACGGGACGGGAAGTAGCGGGGAACCACGGGGAACCGCAGGATCCCGATGTCGTACATCGCGGCCGGCGCCCGCCCAGCTCAGCCGCAAGCCACAGCCTCAGTCTTCCAAACTGGGGCGTTAGGACGTGTCCTGAGTAGTAATCAAGGTTTGGCTATCTCACCCGGTGAGGATGGAGGCGTGCACCACCTGAACTGCGACGCCCGACATGCCGCTGACCTGGCATGATGCCCGCATGGAAACTGGTTTCCCATGGGGGTCCATGCCAACCGTCGATCTCCGCGTGTGGCGATCTGATGCCATTGTGTTGTTCGACTGGCTGATGAGCACCGACCTGAATGCCGTACCGATCACGCATCCCGCTCAGAAGCAGGCTCTCGCCGACCTGTTGGCGCGCCTGGAGGAGGTGGACGTTAGTGAGTCCACGGAAGAAGAGATTGCCGCGGCTCAGGAAGAGGTAGCCAAGGATATGGGCTGGTAGGAGGCCGGAGGCCGCAACCACATCGACCAAGAACGCGGCTAATCCGGACAACTACCGGCCGATCCTTGCGGGAACAGATCGCCGACTACGAACGTCGTTTGCGACGCGAGGCACACGCTCAGAACGCGGCAGCGAAGCAGGCCGACCACGGTGAGGACGCCTGAACTCCTGGCGCACTCGTGCCCGATACGTGCCCGACAGGTCGGTAAACCGCGGTCAACAGCGGATGCCCGGGTGCCTCCGAGGATTCGTCCGGGCACTCGTCGCCGCTGGTCAGGAGACGGATCAGGCCCCGAAGCGCGGTGATTCCCAAGCTCAGAGCGCGGGTTCGATTCCCGTCACCCGCTCCAGCAGAAAGCCCCAGGCGAGCAGCCCGGGGCTTCTTTGTTGTCCAGACCCCTCTAGGCGTCGCGCACCAGATCCGCACCAGATGCTCTCGCGCGCTCCGCACGCACCCGCGCGTCGAGAGCCGTGGCGACCTCCCGCTGCCGCTCCAACGTGGAGTGCTGGTAGATCAGCGCGGCCCGCTCGGAGGACTGGCCCGCGCGGACCATCGTGTCCTTGAGCGTTGCGCCCGATTGAGTGGCGAGGGTGTGGCCGGTATGTCGCAGATCGTAGAAGCGGAAGTTCTCCGGGAGCCCGACCTTGGTGCGGGCCTGCCGCCACTTACGGCCGAAAGAGGAGCGGCGGAAGGGTGCGCCGCGTTCGCCCACGAACAGCAGGCCGTTCGGCTCCTTCTCGGCGAACCACTTGAGACGCCGTTCCAGGTCCCTGCGCATGAACGGCGGCAGGACGATGAACCGCTTCCCCGTGTACCTTCCTCCGTCGGGTCGCAGGAGGGTTACCCTTCGTTTGCACTTTCAGTCGCGGAACTTTCCGCGCGATCAAGAGGGCCGATAGGAGCATGTTCGGACAGCTCGGGGGCGGTATGGATCTAGTCCCGCCTACTCCCGCTTCGGGTCCTGGGACCCTTGCAAGTGTGTGGCAGCGTCTATGGGCCGCTGGCATCGATCTTTTGATTGCCTGGCTTGTCATCCTTGTGCCGCTGCTGGCTTTCGACAGGATTGTCCTTGCCGGGGTCGGAGATGAGGGCGACATCGTCTGGCAACTCGTCGCGGCCCTGTGGGTTGTGGCCTTCTTGCTGACGTACTCGCCCCTGAGCACCTGCCGTTGGGGCCGTACGCCTGGGAAGCGGATCATGGGACTGAAGGTGGTCAGACTCGGCAGCGACAACCCGATCAGTTACGGGCATGCGCTGATACGTCACCTCGCCAATGTAGGGATAGGACTTGTCCCGGTGATCCTCATCAAGAACGTCACCTCAATCGGCACGGACGCGCAGCGGCAGGGGATGCACGACCGGCTCGCCCGCAGCACGGTTGTGCGCACTCGTTGAACCATGCCACAGCCCCTGTGAAGCGAGCTGTTACAGGTTTCTCTACCTCATCAAGGCGCTCCCGCCGCGCAGAGCGCGGCGGCGCGCGGCCCGGCACCTCGGGCCGACGCTCACCTCGAAGGTGACCCGCACCCTGCTGGCCGCCGCCCCACCCCCACCGAAGCCGCGCGACTGTCCCGCACCCAGCTCCGGGCCCTGCTCATCAAGGCCGGCCGTCAACGCGAGATCACCCCCGAAGTCGAGCGCCTCCACCAGCTGCTGCGCGAACCACAGATGCAGCAACCACCCCTGGTCGAACAGGCCATGGGAGTCAAAACCCAAGCACTGCTCCGGCAGTTCACCGCGGCCTGCACCAGTGCAGACGAACTCGAAGCCGCCACCGTCACCGCGTTCGCAACACACCCGGACGCCGAGATCATCACCAGCTTCCCCGGCCTCGGAGCCCTCACCGGCGCCCGCATCCTCGCCGAACTCGGCGACGACCACACCCGATTCGCCGACGCCCGCGCACTCAAGGCCTACGCCGGCGCCGCCCCCATCACCCGCGCCTCAGGGAAGAAAACAGTGGTGCTGGCCAGGCACATCAAGAACCAGCGCCTGGCCGCCGTCGGCTACCTCTGGGCCTTCGCCGCACTCACTGCCTCACCCGGCGCCCGAGCCCACTACGACCGCCGCCGCGACGCAGAAGAACGCCACACCGCCGCCCAACGCAACCTCTTCAACCGCATGCTCGGCTGCCTCCACCACTGCCTCACCCAACAAATCGCCTACGACGAGAAGATCGCCTTCCCCACCACGGCTTGACTGATCAACCGCATCGGATGTCTGTCTGCGCCCCGCTCCGGCCCGGCCGCCGGCCGCCCGCCAGACGGCAATGAGATCGCTGGGGAAAACCCGCTGTGGCTGGGACGGTCGGCTCCGCGGCTTTAGCCACCTTCCCGGTCAGGGACCCGCGCCGACCAAGACCAGGGGGCCACTCGGACACATTGCGGGCAGGGGCAAGCCCGCCCGAGTTGCCAGCCAGCGTACGGCCCCCTGATCATGCTCGGCCCCAGCCCAGGCAGGCCACCGGCCAAACCCGCTGCACCGACCTCTTGCACGTGCTCCGCTTGGCAATTCCGGGTATCGCGCCAACCCGCGCGGTGGCGCCAAGCCCAATGTCGAGAACCCTAGCAAATCAGGCAGCTTGTCAGAGATGGATAACTATAGCCGCTTCTGCCTGGTTCGTTGTCGTTTCGGTTTACCAGCGCCAAGAAGCTTTGCGGCCTCGAACGGTCTGCCAGAAGCAGTCAATGCCTGTGCAAGATTACGGGTGACCTGTTCCGTGAAGGGGTGATCGTTGCCATACGTGCGGCGGCAACGCGCACGAGTGTCTTTGAGTAGTCGAGCTGACTTCACGTGTTCCCCGAGATCGCCCAGGGCGATGGCGAAGTTCTGGGCGGACTGGAGGGTGTCGGGATGATCCTCACCCAGGACCCGGCGGCGCCGCTCCAGCGCATCCTCATGCCGACGGCGCGCCTCGGCGTGTTCCCCGAGATTGCCCAGGGCAATGGCGAAGTTCTGGGCGGACTGGAGGGTGTCGGGATGATCCTCACCCAGGACCCGGCGGCACCGCTCCAGAACATCCTCGCACCTGCGGCGCGCCTCGGCGTGTTCCCCGAGATTGCCCAGGGCGATGGCGAAGTTCTGGGCGGACTGGAGGGTGTCGGGATGATCCTCACCCAGGATCCGGCGGCGCCGCTCCAGCGCATCCTCATGCCGACGGCGCGCCTCGGCGTGTTCCCCGAGATTGCCCAGGGCGATGGCGAGGTTCTGGGCGGAACTAAGCGTGTCGGGATGATCCTCACCCAGGATCCGGCGGCGCCGCTCCAGAACATCCTCGCACCTGCGGCGCGCCTCGGCGTGTTCCCCGAGATTGCCCAGGGCGATGGCGAGGTTCTGGGCGGAACTAAGCGTGTCGGGATGATCCTCACCCAGGACCCGGCGGCGCCGCTCCAGCGCATCCTCATGCCGACGGCGCGCCTCGGCGTACTCCCCGAGGCGGGACAGGGTCGAGGAGAAGTTGTTGGCGGACTGGAGGGTGTCGGGATGATCCTCACCCAGGACCCGGCGGCGCCGCTCCAGCGTGTCCTCATGCCGACGGCGCGCCTCGGCGTACTCCCCAATGCTGAACAGGGTCGAGGAGAAGTTGTTGGCGGACTGGAGGGTGTCGGGATGATCCTCACCCAGGACCCGGCGGCGCCGCTCCAGCGCATCCTCGTGCCTGCGGCGGGCCTCAACGTACTGAGCACGATGGGCCAAAGAGGTGGCGAGCTGGAATGCGCTGGCGAGAGTGTCGGGGTGATCCTCGCCCAAGGCGGTGGCCCAACTGCGGTGGAGGGAGGTGGCCAGGTCGTGGGCGGCACGTGATTGGCCGCTTTGATTGAGGTAATGGGCAGCTTGAATAAGCGTTCTGCGCAAGTGGGGGACGCGAGTTGCAGTGTGCTGGCGGGCGGTGAGGTGGGAGGCAAGGGACGCCCATTGGGGCCAGGAGGCTGGGGTTCTGGGGTCGCCGGGCACAACGGTGGAGAGGACCGCCATGACGTCCTCCTCAGCCGGGGCGGTGTCTGCTTCGGTGGTGTGGTCGCGGAGGATGGCCTGGGTGAGTCGGTGGATCTGGAAGGTTTCGTGGTCGACTCGGGCAAGCCCGTATCGGGCTAGGTGTTGTAGGGCGGCCCAGGGCCACATGAAGTCGTCCGGGGCAACAGCGATGGTGGTCAGTTGGTCTCGGGCGTTTTCCAGCCACGCGGTGGGAACGGGGTCGGGGCCGAGGAAGGCGCCCAGGCGCAGCAGGGCGGCGGCGTCGGGGCGATCGGCGGCCAGTCGCATGGTGGCGATATCCACGGCGGCTGCCAGGGAGGCGGTGTAGCCGGGTGGGAGGCCGTTGGTCAGGAGTGCGGCGGTCTTGTCGATGAGGAGCTGGCGGTAGCGATCGACCGTCATGCCGCTGGTGATGACGCCAGCGGCTTGGGCGAGGGCCAGGGGGAGATCCCCGAGATCGTCCGCGAGGGTGTCGGCCTGCTGGCGGGTGAGGCCGGGCATGCGGGCCGAGAGGTAGGCCAGCGAGTCGGCCCGGCTGAAGACCCCCAGGTCCAGGCTGTGGACGATGTTGTTCCAGTCGGGGTCGCGCGAGGTGATCAGGACGTGACCGGGACCGGCGGGGAGGAGGCCGTCGAAGTCGGCAGGGTCCCTGGCATTGTCGAGAATAAGCAGCCAGCGTTCCCGGGTGCGCAGGTCGTCCAAGAGCATGCGGGTGTTGTGGTCAGCGCCGGCGTCGGATTTGGCGATACCTAGGCGGGCGGCCAGTTCGGTGTAGTGGACGGGAATCTGGTCGGCCTGTTCGGCGTCGATCCACCACACGGTGTCGTACTGGCTGGCAAAGCGGTGTGCGTACTCCAGGGCGATCTGGGTCTTGCCGATGCCGCCCAGTCCGTGCAGGGCTTGGACCACTGCCTGTCGGCCGCCCAGCAGCCCCTCGCGGACCTGGGTGAGAAGGTCCTCGCGTCCGGTGAAGTGAGGGTTGCGGCCGCGCACGTTCCACACCCGGGGCATGCCTGCGCTACTGGGCAACCGAGGGCGCCGACTGTCAGAAGCCGGAGCACCGCCATCGGCCCGTGGGGATTCGCCGGGAAAGGCTGGCTCTGCCAGAGGACCGGTGGGGCCGGTGACGGCATCCAGCAACGCCGCTCTCGCGGCTGGCTCGTCCAGGCCGTGGAGGTCTTTGCGGATGATCCCCGCCAGGATGGCGGGGACATCGGCACCGGGGAGAGGCTCGATGGTGACCGGGACCAGTCGCTCACGGCGCGCGACGACAGACCGCCACTCCTCTGTGGTCCACCGCTCACGGTCGAAGTAGTGGGTTGAGAACAAGGCCACCACCGCGGTCGCGCGAGCCAGCGCATCGTTCATCCGCTCGACGAAGTCGTCACCGGTACGCCAGTCCCAGACGTCCAGCTCCACCCGATGGCCGGCCTCGCGCAGATGCCAGGCCGCCCACTCTGCCCAGGCCCGGTCCGGCCCGGCGTAGCTGACGAACACCGCCTCCGAAACATCACCCATTCCAGCCCCCTGGTCCCACAAGGCCGCGACGCTGCGGCACCAGATCCATGATCCTGCCGATACGGTGAGCGTGAAGGCAGAATCCTCCAGATCGCGGAAGCCGGAAGAAGGAGCGGACGATGGCGCGGGCGCCGAAGAGCGTAGAGGTCAAACTCAACCTTCGCGTGCTGGAAATCACCGGCACCTGGGAACCCAACGACACCGAACGACGCGCAGCCTGGGAGCTGTACGTCGAGCTCGTCACGCGCGTCTCGGTCGTGCCGCTCCGTGAGGATGAGGGACTTCTGCGGGAGGCGCTGAGCAGCCTGTACTCGCTGTTCAACACCACCCGCGAGGTACTGCGCAAGTACGGCCCCGATGTGGCCGAGCCGAAGAAGAACGGCCAGTACAACTTCGGCTACCTTGCCGTAGCCATGCTCAACTACGGCCTCCGCCCCCTCCTCGCCTCCTGGCACCCCGCCCTGGGGGACTGGGAGAACCGCCGCCCCGGCGAGGTTTCCCGCCGGGACCACGAACAAGCTTGGCAAAAGGCCGGAGAACTCCGCGCTGCCTTGCGCGACACCCGCACGACCCTCACCGCGTACGCCGACCTCCTCGCTACCGCCTGCGGCGTCCCCAATCTCCTCGAAGCCGTCCCGGAACACTGACAGCCCATGCTGAGTTCAAGCCCTGATACCCATGCGACCCGTCTTTAGCCGTCAACATCGCCCGCCTAAACCGATGAATCCCCTGCCGGGACGGCGCCTGGCATGCCAGGATTAATCGCAGCAGAGCACGGCACGGAGGCAAAATTGACAAAGCATGACCTATTCATCTCTCACGCCTCGGAGGACAAAGATGCTTTTGTGCGACCACTTGTCGCCGAGCTTCGGCAACTTGATATCGATGTTTGGTATGACGAATATTCCCTCTCTATCGGAGATAGCCTTTCCGCATCCATCGACATGGGGCTGCGCGACTCTAAGTTCGGCGCTGTAATCCTCAGCCCGAATTTTCTCAAAAAACCCTGGCCGGAGTATGAATTCAGAAGCCTCGTAGCTCTAGAAACTGGACGAGACAAGAGAATTCTTCCCATCTGGTACAACGTTACGCGAGAAGATGTACTCCAGTACAGTCCGAATCTTGCTGACAAATTTGCCTACATTGCCACTAAAGCAGAACCGCTAGAGGTGGCACTAGAGATCATTCGAGTGGCAGCCCCAGAGAAGTTTTCCACCCTCCTACGGAGAGCCGAATCTCAACGTTCGAGGGAAGAGGATAGCATTAAAATTGCCATTGAAGACCTAGCCCTAGGACCGCTCCGCGAACCGCTTAGCCAAGCCCAGCTAAGGCGCATTCGACTTATTCACGAAGCCCTCATTGACGTCTTCCGGTGCACCTGGGAGCAGATCTCCGAAAACTTCCAACGCGACATTCCGGCAGCACGCGAAAAGGAAATTACAATTTGGGAGAATATTGCTGGCACATACTTGAGCATTAGGCGTCAATTCCACCTTTCCTCGGAGCAATGTAAACACCTCTTCGGCCACCTGCTTACAGCCTCACTGGAGGGTAATAAGCTCCCCGCAGTCGACTCCCCGAAATGGCTCCACGCTGCGTATCAAGAATTTGGCACCAGGCTCAAGAATGCGCGAGAGTGAGCATAGGTACGCCGGATCGGTACGGTGATCTGGGACTCGTTCGCTGCAATCTTTCAACGAGCAGCTCGCGTCTAAGTCGCATTAAATGGATTAGTCAGCAACGGTGAATAAGTTGGCGAGTCGCGGCTAACCGCCGGCATGGAATTCCCTTTTTTCCCAGCCTGATGCGCCAGGCCATAGAGCCACTACTCTCTGGCGATCCGACGGCAGCACCAAGAGGCTGCGCTGCCAGAATGGGGCTGAGCAGGCGCGCCTCGCCCCAAGCCCGGGATCCGCCATAAAGGATCTGCGCATCTGCAGGTCCCTATCAGAACGCTCCCTATGCCAACGCCGAAGGTCTAGAAACGTGTCAGTACCAGTTGCGATGGCGGCTCCAACTACTGTGCTGATCAACGTCAACCACTCCATGGATCCACTGTGGCACCGTCCAGGCGACTGCGTTTCTTAACTGCGCTGCAACGCGTACAAGTACGAACGCTAGCGAATGGCCCTTGTCGGTCGCGAGCTGCGTAGCCTCAGGTTGGGCGGCCTCCCACTTTGCCTCAGGACGAAGAGGTCGCTCCGTTATGATGCTCGACGCGACCAGCTACTCTCCCACCTGCCCCGAGTGCGGCCAGCCCATGAAGTCTGGTGGCCTGGTGCTCTCCCGGCGCGAGGACGGTGGCCAGCGGGTCTGCCGGTCGCTATGGAAGTGCGCCAAGCAGCACTTCTGGTGGGGGGTGGGGCGACCGGACGGACGAGCCATTGGAGTTTTGCCCAGTGCCGCAGGTGTTCGGCTGACATCCAACGATGACATCAATGGCCACGAACGGCCCCGGATCAGCTCGGCCGCTGGAAACCAGACTCCACCAGCGACCTCGTAGTTCCGGCTGGTGCCCCGGTATCCCGATCAAACTTACAAGGCAGTACTCACCCGCCGTACCCCACCGTGGGCTGGCGGTGAGGACCGGTCAGTCACTGGACCTGGCAAGATCTGCGGAGTGTTCGAGTGAGGTCACGTCAGGGGTCATCATTGGGGGTCTGTTGCGGATTGGCGAGGTATTTCGGTACACCCGGGAGAAGAACCCATCGGTACCGATCATCGATGGCTACCGGAACTTCCACCACGCCACCGCTTTGCCGGGGCGTCCACGGGTTTTGCTGGAGTCCGGCATCAATGTCATCGCCAAGACGCGGGGATCGGATGGGCTTCGCCGGCCGGCACTCCTGATCCGATCCAGCCCATGGAAGGCCGGCACCAGGGAGACCCCCTGGCACGATGTGTTCGAATTGGACAACGGACGCGTGCGCTACTTCGGGGACCACAAGGCTGGCCTTGCTGTACCGACGGGAAGCACCCGGGGGAACGCGGCACTGCTGGAAGCGTTCGCGGAGCACCGTGCATCCACCGTGGAGGAACGTGCGCAGGCCGTCCCCCTGCTGCTGTTCAAGGCCGTCTCCCGCAACAAGAGCCCCAAGGGGTACGTCGAGTTCTGCGGAGCCGCGGTCATCGAGCACGCCGAACAGGTGGTGCAGGAGGCCGAAGCCGACCGGAGCACCTTTACCAACTACGTCTACGACCTGGCCGTCCTGGACCTGAGCACGGAGGACGATCGGGTCGACTGGGCCTGGATCGACCCCCGGGGCACCCCTTCGATGCTGGCCGTCGAGGCGCTCGAGTACGCCCCCCCGTTCCTGGCAGCAGTGGGTGGAGCACGGGCATGCGGTGCTTCCCGACGTTCGGCGACAGACGGCCCGAACCGGGTCGGTCCTTCTCCCGGGCCGGCGCCCGACAGAGGACGCTAACGAGACTCCGGGCCTGTTCCCGGCGCCCCGCCAGCCTGACGCTGCTGCTCAGGACCGAGCCGCGGCAGCCGGAGCCGCGGAACTGACCGCGGACCTGCTCTTGGGCAGGCTGCGGAACCTGAGCGTCCACAGAAGAAACGGTCGACCGAGCAGACACAAGCCCCTGACTCTGCTGTGGGCGATCTCCGGAGTCGCCGCGAAAGGGTCTCGCCTCGTGCCGTGGCGCCAGTTCCGTGAGGAGGTCGGCGGGCTACTGGCCGAGTTCGGGCTCCCCGACTCCTCCGTCACCCCCGAGTACCCGTTCTGGCACCTGCAGACGAGCGACCTGTGGGAGGTCTCCGGGGCCCGTTCCCTGAACACCTCCAAACCCCACGCGTCGACGTTCGACAGGCTCAACCCCGCTGGCGGGCTGACCAAGCCGGCAGCACAGCTACTGGGAGATCCCTTCGTGCGCTCCCAGGCGGTCGCCGTCCTGCGGGAGACCTACCTCGCGGACGTCGACCACCATGCGCTGATGGAACGCCTGGGGCTGGAAGGCTACGAGAGCGCGAGCGGTGTGCAGGACGACGAGCCGGACCATGAGCCCGCGTCCGGGGCCGCTCCGCGGAACACTACGACCATCTCCCGGATCGTCCGCGACACCGAACTGACCGTCAGGGTGAAGACGCTGCACGCCAACCGCTGCCAGATCTGCGACCTGCAACTGCAAGCCAGGTTCAGCACATATAGCGAGGCCGCCCACATACGGGGGCTGGGCCGCCCTCACCACGGCCCGGACGAGCTGTCCAACCTGCTCGTCCTGTGCCCGAACCACCACGTCCAGTTCGACACACTCGCCATCTACATCGACGCCGACGGAACAGCCCGGTTGAGCGCCGATAACAGTCCCATCGGCAATCTCCGTCTGCATCCCGCTCATGAGATCAACGAAGAGCACCTGCGCTACCATCGCGCACTCTGTGGGCGAGACAGTCACTGACAGCAGAACGAGCCTTCCCTCCCGAAACCATTGCGCGGACCGTACTCCGTCGCCCAGATCCGCAGGACGCTCCGCGGTCAACACCGTGCCAGATGCTTGCCAGATCAAGCGGTGCACCACGGTCAACGACGGGCGCCACGCGGCATGAAGGCACGGACAGCAGTGGCCTATCCGCCCAGCTCGCAACGACACGGGGACTTCAACGAGCGGTGATTCCCAAGCTCAGAGCGCGGTTCCTAGTCGGGAACGGGCGCCTCGGTACCGTACAGACCCTGTCCGATAGCGTCCCTCCGAGGCCCCGGAGCCGCCGGTAGCTCCAGGCGATCGTGAGGGCGGGGCAGATGAGCGCGGATGTAGAACGCGAGCGCTGGAAGTTGCGGGCCGAGGGCGGCGTGGGGCCGCTGTGGTTCGGGATGTCGCCGGCAGAGGTCGCCGAGGCGCTGCTGGTCTCCGAGCCGGAGGCGCGGGTTGGTGGTCCGTACGGACAGGAAGAGTTCCCGGGCGGGGTGAAGGCGTTTTACGACGTGGGCAAGCTGGCATGCGTCGCGCTGGACGCAGTCGCCGGCCCTCAGGTCTTTTTGGCAGGCTTTCCGCTGGCAGGCAGCGATCCAGCGCAGGGCCACGAGTTCCTCCTGGATTACGCTGACGAGCATGGGAACTGGGTGCTTTACACCCCTGACGCGTCGCTCTCGTTGACGGATCTCGGAGTTCTCTTGCGTGAGCAGAGGGTCGGGGAAGCACTCCTCACTCGCCCGCTCTTCGTGAAGGAGGAGTGGCTGGAGTCGGAGTACTACCGCAACCACCTTCCGCTGGAAGGGGTCCCGGGCTGAGCGCTCGACACGGGAGAGCACCTCTGACGGCAGAAGAGGACGGCAACAGAGCCGTACGCGCGTGAACCTTGACGGTTGCAGGGAGCCTGTCTCGTGCCCTCGTAGTTGGAGTGCGGCAGTGCGCGCGTAGCTGTGAACGAACTCCCAAAGCGGGTGTCGTCCTGCAAGTTGAACACCGTCGCGGGGCCGTCCCTGGGCCGTGGAAGGTGGACCAGCGCTGACCAACGTTGACAACCAGTGACGGCATCGACGCTGGTCAGCGGGCCGTTCCGTCCGGAGCTGCAGCTCAGCCAGGCGGCGGCTCAGTAGACCGATATGTGCACGTGGTCGAAGTGGTTCTGGGTGATGGACCCGCGGTCCTCCATCAGTTTCCAGCCCTGCTGCGGGAGGCGGCTGGACCAGATGTGCTGCTCGTAGATGACGTACCAGATGCCGTACTCGTCCGCGTGCTCCCGGACCCAGGCCACGATGTCCTCGCCCAGGGCGTCGGGTTTGCCGGTGGCCTTCTCGCCGGCGGGCATGAGCATGAAGTCGCAGGCGCGGCCGAGGGGGTGTTCGCCGCCGCCGGCGATGCCGCCCTCCTCGCGGTAGCAGCCGGGGGCGCCCTCGAGGCCGCGGGGGCCGAACTCCTTGACGACGGCGTCGCGGACCGTCTCCATGCGGGCGGTGATGTGCTGGGGCCCGCGGGGTTGCTCCTTCGGCCAGTTGGCCGCGCGGACCTGTGCGGAGAGTGTGGGCCACGCCACTGCGGCCAGTACGAGGCCGCCGATCAGCAGCAGCCCGAATATGGTGCGCCGCCGGCCGCGGCGCGCGGTGTCCCGCCCCCTGGTGGTGTTCATCGCAAGCCAGAACGCGCGACCGTGGCCGGAAGTGCCCGGTTGAACGCCCGGCGGCCGTGACGCGAACAACGCCCCGCCCGGGGCCGTCGCCGGGCACGCGGGCGTACGCTGCTGCGTTGACCCGGCAGACACGGACCAGCCCAGGAGGCACCGCACCGATGGCCACAGGCATGACGACGGACGAAGAGCGCGGCGAGCGGATCCTCGAGGTCTTCGGCACCGCGTTCGGGGAGCTGCTGGCGGCCGACCCCGCGGCGTTCCGGGTCAAGTTCCGCAAGATGGCGGCGTCCGCGTTCGCCTTCTACCGGGGTACCGCCTGCCTCTACTACGCCGACCTGGCCGACGCCGGGGACGGCAGCCCCTTCCTGGACGAGCGCACCTCCCGGGTGTGGATCCACGGCGACCTGCACGCCGAGAACTTCGGCACGTACCTGGACGCCAACGGCCGGCTGATCTTCAACGTCAACGACTTCGACGAGGCCTACGTCGGCCCCTTCACCTGGGACGTGCAGCGCTTCGCCGCCTCCATAGCGCTGATCGGCTACAGCAAGGCCCTGGCCGACGACGTGATCTCCGGCCTGGTGCGCAGCTACGCCACCGCCTACCGCGAGCGCGTCCGCGCCCTCGCCCAGGGCGAGGGGGTGCCCGCGCTGACGCTGGACTCCGCCGAGGGCCCGCTGCTGGACGCGCTGCGCCACGCCCGCTCGCAGACCCGGTTCGGGCTGCTGGACTCCATGACCGAGATCCGCGCCTGGGACCGCCGCTTCACCGCGGGCGGCGGCGCGGTGGAACTGGACGGCGGTACCCGCGAGAAGGTGCTGCGGGCCTTCGAGGCGTACCTGGACACGCTGCCGGAGACCAGCCGGATCAACCCGGAGAGCCACCGGGTCAAGGACGTCGTGGGCCGTCGCGGCGTGGGCATCGGCAGCGCGGGCCTGCCCTCGTACAACATCCTGCTCGAGGGCCACACCGACGCCCTGGAGAACGACGTCGTCATCTACATGAAGCAGGGGCAGACGCCGGCGGTCTCGCGGCACATCGCCGACGCCGCGGTGCGCGAGTACTTCCGGCACGAGGGCCACCGCACCGTGATCTCGCAGCGCGCGCTGCAGGCGCACGCCGACCCGTACCTGGGCTGGACGGAGCTGGACGGCGTCGGGCAGCTGGTCGCCGAGGTGTCGCCGTACGCGGTGGACCTGGACTGGTCGGACATCGACGACCCGGAGCAGATCGAGGCCGTCGTCGCGGACCTCGGCCGGGCCACCGCCGGCATGCACGCGGCGGCGGACGACGAGAGCGGGCACTCCCTGGTGCCGTTCTCCACGGAGGACGCCATCGACGCGGCCATAGCGCGGGACGAGGAGGGCTTCGCCGAGTCGCTGGTGGAGTTCGCCCACTCCTACGGGGCCCGGGCCCGTGCCGACCACCAGATCTTCGTGGACCTGTTCCGCAACGGCCGCATCCCGGGTCTCTGAGCCGGGGCCTTGTTCCGGGGTTTAGGCATTGCTTACACAGCGGCATGGCACACTCGGCGCCATGGAAGGGACCGGACCCCGGCTGAGGGCACTGCGCGCGGGATGCTTCGCCGCGCTGTGCGTGACGCTGTCCGCGACCGCCCACATCATGCTCTCGCGGGAGCCCCTGCCGATGACGACCACGGCGGGGGCCTTCGTGGCCGTCTTCGCGGTCGCGTACGCGCTCGGCGGCCGCGAGCGCGGCTACTGGCCGATCGCCGGCCTGCTCGTCCCGCTCGAACTGGCCGTCGACACGCTGTTCACGGCGGGCCAGAACACCTGCTACGGCCCCGGCGGCGGTCCCGTCACCGGCTCCTGGCGCTCGATCAACGAGGCGCTGGTCTGCCACGGCGAGGCCGGCGGTTCGCTCGCCTCGGCACCGGGGATGTCCGGCCCCACCACCTCGCCGTGGCTGCTGCTGCTGGCGCACGTCTGCGTCGGCCTGGTCGCCGCCGGGTGGCTGCGCAGCGGTGAGGACGCCCTGCACCGCCTGCTGCGTGCCGCCGTCCGGCCGCTGTTCGTCGCGGTGGCCGTCTTCCGGACGGCCGGTCCGCGCGCCGTGACCCGCCCCGGCGCGACCGGCCCCGTGGCCGCCGCCCCGGCGCTGCCCCTGCTCCTGCACTCCGTCGTACGGCGAGGGCCGCCCGCCCGCCTCGGCTTCCGCTGAGCACGGCCCACACCCCTCACCCACCCCACGTACGAGTCGGAGATCACACCATCATGAGCAAGCGGAACACCCAGGCCGCCAAGAGTGCCGCCCGCGAGCGGCTGCGCGTGGAGCGCGAGCGGCAGGCGAAGCGGGAGAAGCTGCGGCGGCAGTTCTTCGTCGTCGGCGGCGTGCTGGGCGTGCTGGCGCTCGGCGCCGGCATAGCCGTGGCCGTCGTCAAGATGAACGCGCCGGACTACTGGGAGAAGGCCGCGGAGAAGCCGTTGGTCAAGCCGGCCAACTCCTCCGGCAAGGACGGCACGACGATCGTCATCGGCGACGAGAGCGCCAAGCACACGCTGAAGGTGTACGAGGACCTGCGCTGCCCGGTCTGCGCGCAGTTCGAGCAGACCTCGGGCGAGACCGTCCAGAAGGACGCCAAGGACGGCAAGTACAAGATCTCGTACACCATGGGCGCCTTCCTCGACAACAGCCTCGGCCAGGGCCAGGGCTCGAAGAAGGCCCTGAGCGCGCTGGGCGCCGCGCTGAACGTCAGCAAGGAGGCGTTCGTCGACTACCACACGCTGCTGTACTCCAAGGACGTCCACCCCGAGGAGACCAAGGACGACTTCGGCAGCGCGGACAAGCTGATCGAGCTGGCGCAGAAGGTCGACGCGCTCAAGGGCAACAAGACCTTCGAGGACGCGGTCCGCAACGGCACCTACGACAAGTGGGCGCTGACCATGGACAAGCAGTTCACCGCCGACGGCATCAGCGCGACGCCGACCGTCAAGCTCGACGACAAGCCCATCGAGAGCGTGCAGGCGATGACCCCCGAGCAGTACACGGCCGCCGTCGACCAGATCATCGGCAAGGGCTAGCACCGGCCCGCGGGCCGCTTCCGCCCTCCGGTCCCCGGCGTCGTGCCGGGGACCGGAGGGCGAAGTCCTCCCGAACTCTTGTGCGTCGGGTCCCGGAAAGGGGTTACTGACGCGTAATCTGACCGGCCGTGACCGAGACCTCTGTACCCTCACGGACTTCATCGAGAACACCCACCCGCCGTTCGGTCGTCAAGGCCGGCGCCGCCGTGACCGGCGCCGCGCTGATACCGCTGACGGCCGGCACCGCCCCCGCCTCCGCCGCCGCGTCGCCCGCCTTCCTGCACGGCGTGGCCTGCGGTGACCCCCTGCCCGACGGTGTGCTGCTGTGGACGCGGGTGACGCCCGTGCCCGAGGCCGTCCCCGGCTCCGGGCTCGGCCCGGCGACCGAGGTGGCCTGGACCGTCGCCCGGGACAAGGCGTTCACCTCCGTCGTGGCGACCGGCACGGCGACCACGACCGCGGCCGCCGACCACACCGTCAAGGCCGACGTGCGCGGCCTGCAGCCCGGCACGGACTACTGGTACCGCTTCACCGCCGGCGGCGTGACCTCCGCGGCCGGCCGCGCGCGCACGGCGCCTGCCGAGAACGCCACCGCCGACCGGCTGCGCTTCGGCGTGGTCTCCTGCGCCAACTGGGAGGCCGGTTACTTCTCCGCGTACCGGCACCTGGCCGCACGCGGCGACCTGGACGCGTGGCTGCACCTGGGCGACTACCTCTACGAGTACGGCACCGGGGGCTACGCCGCCCGCGGCACCGTCGTCCGTCCGCACGCGCCCGCCCACGAGATCGTCACCCTGGCCGACTACCGCACCCGGCACGGCCGCTACAAGACCGACCCCGACCTGCAGGCGCTGCACGCCGCGGCCCCGGTGGTGGCGATCTGGGACGACCACGAGTTCGCCAACGACGCCTGGTCCGGCGGCGCCGAGAACCACACCGAGGGCGCCGAGGGCGTCTGGACGGCCCGGGTGGCGGCCGCGAAGCAGGCCTACTTCGAGTGGATGCCGGTGCGCACCTCGGTCGCCGGCACCACCTACCGGCGGCTGCGCTTCGGCAGGCTCGCCGACCTGTCCCTGCTCGACCTGCGCTCCTTCCGCTCCCAGCAGGCCTCGATCGGCAGCGGCGCGGTGGACGACCCGGACCGGACGATCACCGGCCGGGCCCAGCTGGACTGGCTGAAAGCCGGCCTCAAGGCCTCCGACACCACCTGGCGGCTGATCGGCAACTCGGTGATGATCTCGCCGGTCGCCTTCGGGGCGCTGCCCGACTACCTGCTGGCGCCGCTGGCGAAGCTGCTCGGCCTGCCCGCCGAGGGGCTGGCGGTCAACGTCGACCAGTGGGACGGCTACACCGACGACCGCCGCGAACTCCTGGCCCACCTGCGGGACAACGGCATCCGCAACACGGTCTTCCTGACCGGCGACATCCACATGGCGTGGGCGAACGACGTCCCCGTGAAGGCGGCCACCTACCCGCTGTCGGCCTCGGCCGCGACCGAGTTCGTGGTCACCTCGGTCACCTCCGACAACCTGGACGACATCCTCAAGGTCGCCCCGGACACCGTCTCCACGATCGCGGAGACGGCGGTGAAGGCCGCCAACCGCCACGTGAAGTGGCTGGACATGGACTCCCACGGCTACGGCGTGCTGGACATCACCGGCGAGCGGGCGCAGATGGACTACTACGCGCTCTCCGACCGCACCGACCCGAACGCCTCATCCACCTGGGAGCGTTCGTACCGCACCCGGTCGGGCACGCAGAAGGCCGAGCGGGTCTACTCGCCGGTACGCTGAG
The DNA here is from genome assembly GCF_040630935.1 of Streptomyces sp. NPDC005722. Classification (NCBI taxonomy): domain Bacteria; kingdom Bacillati; phylum Actinomycetota; class Actinomycetes; order Kitasatosporales; family Streptomycetaceae; genus Streptomyces; species Streptomyces sp. NPDC005722. The sequence goes on along the minus strand of NZ_JBEXYN010000002.1, from coordinate 113,123 downwards.
CCTCCCGTACGTCGATTTCCGGCCACGCCCGCGCGCCGCGCGGGAAAGGGCCGGCGCGGGGCGGGCGGTGGGGATCCCCCGGGTCCGTATCCGGACACATCGCCCGCCCCGCGTCACGGGGACCTCGCGTCGGCCGGCGCGGACCCTCAAGGGGCGCTCGTTGTCCAGGGATTACCCTCTGTCCGCCATTGGGCCGGAAGAGGACTGCCATGGTTCTGACATGGACACATAATCTCCGGGCGGCGAGGAGGAAATTCCTCCCGTACGTCCCACGAGGAGTGCCCCCACATGTCACGCACCCCCCGTTCCCGCCGTCTCGTCGGTCTCGCCGCCGTGGTCGGAACCCTGGCCCTGCTCCCCCTCACCGGCGCCACGGCGACCGTGAGCAGCGCCTCCGCGCACACGAGAACCCCCGCCGAGCAGTGCGCGGACAGCGGCGACGCCGCGGCCCGCACGATGAAGGGCTCCACGGCCCACGAGCCCAACGCCCTCAGTGACGCCGCCGCCCAGGCGATGGACGCGGACCTCAGGAAGCGCGTCGCCATGGTCAAGGCGGAGGCCAAGGGCTCCCGGGCCGCGGCCGCCGCGACCACGACGATCCCGGTCTACTGGCACGTCGTCCACAGCGGCAGCACCGGCAAGCTCAGCGCCTCGGCCATCGCCGGCCAGATGGCGGTGCTCAACGCCGCCTACGCCGGCCAGGGCACCGGCAACGTCGACTCGGGCTTCCGGTTCTCGCTGGTCGCCACGGACTACACCGACCGGGCCGCCTGGTACAACCTGACCGAGGGCTCCTCGGCGGAGACGGCGATGAAGACCAGCCTCCGCAAGGGCGGCGCGAGCGCGCTCAACATCTACTCGGCCAACCTCCAGGAGGACCTGCTCGGCTGGGCCACCTTCCCGAGCTGGTACGCCGGCGACCCCAAGGACGACGGCGTCGTGATCCTCGACGCGTCCGTGCCGGGCGGTTCCGCCACGAACTACAACCAGGGCGACACGGCCACCCACGAGGTCGGCCACTGGATGGGCCTCTACCACACCTTCCAGGGCGGCTGCGGCGCCAGTGGCGACTACGTCTCCGACACGCCCGCCGAGAAGACCGCCGCCAACGCCTGCCCCACCGGCCGCGACACCTGCACGGCCGCCGGCACCGACCCGATCCACAACTTCATGGACTACACCTACGACTCCTGCATGTACCAGTTCACCGCGGGCCAGGTGAGCCGCATGAAGAGCTCGTGGACCGCCTACCGGGCGAGCTGACGCCACCGTCCGCGACCGGCCGGACACGGGGCCGGCCGGCCGCGGCGGGGAGGGCGGGCAGGGCGGGAGTGGCACCGGCTGTCGGACCCCCGGCGTAGGATTCCAACGCCGCCAGATGACGACCGATGCCGGAGGTGTCGCTTCCCGTGACCACGCCGTTCACCCACCTTCATGTCCACACCCAGTACTCGCTGCTGGACGGAGCGGCACGGCTCAAGGACATGTTCAAGGCCTGCGGTGAGATGGGCATGACGCACATCGCCATGACCGACCACGGCAACCTGCACGGGGCGTACGACTTCTTCCACCAGGCCAAGGGCGCCGGGATCACGCCGATCATCGGCATCGAGGCGTACGTGGCGCCGGAGTCCCGGCGCAACAAGCGCAAGGTCACCTGGGGCCAGCCGCACCAGAAGCGCGACGACGTCTCGGCCTCCGGTTCCTACCTGCACAAGACGATCTGGGCGGCGAACGCGACGGGACTGCACAACCTCTTCCGGCTCTCCTCCGACGCCTACGCCGAGGGCTGGCTGACCAAGTACCCGCGCATGGACAAGGAGACCATCGCCCAGTGGTCGGAGGGCCTGATGGCCTCCACCGGCTGCCCCTCGGGCGAGGTGCAGACCAGGCTCCGCCTCGGCCAGTTCGACGAGGCGGTGAAGGCCGCCGCCGAGTACCAGGACATCTTCGGCAAGGAGCGGTACTTCCTGGAGCTGATGGACCACGGCATCGAGATCGAGCGCCGGGTCCGCGACGGGCTGCTGGAGATCGGCAAGAAGCTCGGCATCCCGCCGGTCGTCACCAACGACTCGCACTACACGTACGCCAGCGAGGCCGACGCCCACGACGCCCTGCTGTGCATCCAGACCGGCAAGAACGTCTCCGACCCGGACCGCTTCCGCTTCGACGGCACGGGCTACTACCTGAAGACGACGGACGAGATGTTCGCCATCGACTCCTCCGACGCCTGGCAGGAGGGCTGCCGCAACACCACGCTGCTCGTGGCGCAGCAGGTCGACACCGAGGGCATGTTCCAGGCGCGGAACCTGATGCCCCGCTTCGAGGTCCCCGAGGGCTTCAGCGAGGTCACCTGGTTCCGCGAGGAGACCATGCGCGGCATGCAGCGCCGCTACCCCGGAGGCATCCCGGACGACCGGATGAAGCAGGTCGAGTACGAGATGGACACCATCATCCAGATGGGGTTCCCGGGCTACTTCCTGGTCGTCGCCGACTTCATCATGTGGGCCAAGAACAACGGCATCGCCGTCGGCCCCGGCCGCGGCTCGGCGGCCGGCTCGATCGTCGCGTACGCCATGGGCATCACCGACCTCGACCCGATCGACCACGGCCTGATCTTCGAGCGCTTCCTCAACCCCGAGCGCATCTCCATGCCCGACGTCGACATCGACTTCGACGAGCGCAGGCGCGCCGAGGTGATCCGGTACGTCACCGAGAAGTACGGCGCCGACAAGGTCGCCATGATCGGCACCTACGGCACCATCAAGGCCAAGAACGCGATCAAGGACTCGGCCCGCGTGCTGGGCTACCCGTACGCCGTCGGCGACCGCCTCACCAAGGCGATGCCCGCCGACGTCCTCGGCAAGGGCATCCCGCTCTCCGGCATCACCGACTCCTCGCACCCGCGCTACAGCGAGGCCGGCGAGATCCGCTCGATGTACGAGAACGAGCCCGACGCCAAGAAGGTCATCGACCTCGCGCGCGGCGTGGAGGGCCTGGTGCGGCAGATGGGCGTGCACGCCGCCGGCGTGATCATGTCCAGCGAGCCGATCGTCGACCACGCCCCGGTCTGGGTGCGGCACTCCGACGGCGTCACCATCACGCAGTGGGACTACCCGAGCTGCGAGTCGCTCGGCCTGCTGAAGATGGACTTCCTCGGCCTGCGCAACCTCACGATCATGGACGACGCCGTCAAGCTCGTGAAGGGCAACAAGGGCGTCGACATCGAGCTGCTGGCCCTGCCCTTCGACGACCCGAAGACCTTCGACCTGCTCGCCCGCGGCGACACCCTCGGCGTCTTCCAGTTCGACGGCGGCCCCATGCGCTCCCTGCTGCGCATGATGAAGCCCGACAACTTCGAGGACATCTCCGCCGTCTCGGCCCTCTACCGGCCGGGCCCGATGGGCATGAACTCGCACATCAACTACGCCCTGCGCAAGAACAAGCAGCAGGACATCACCCCGATCCACCCGGAACTCGAGGCCCCCCTCAAGGAGGTCCTCGACGTCACCTACGGCCTGATCGTCTACCAGGAGCAGGTGCAGAAGGCCGCCCAGATCATCGCGGGCTACTCGCTGGGCGAGGCCGACATCCTCCGCCGCGTCATGGGCAAGAAGAAGCCCGAGGAGCTGGCGAAGAACTTCACCATCTTCCAGGAGGGCGCCCGGAAGAACGGCTACAGCGACGCGTCGATCCAGGCGCTGTGGGACGTCCTGGTGCCGTTCGCCGGCTACGCCTTCAACAAGGCGCACTCCGCCGCGTACGGCCTGGTCTCCTACTGGACGGCCTACCTCAAGGCCAACTACCCGGCCGAGTACATGGCGGCGCTGCTCACCTCGGTGCGCGACGACAAGGACAAGTCGGCGGTCTACCTCAACGAGTGCCGCCGCATGGGCATCAAGGTGCTCCCGCCGAACGTGAACGAGTCGGACGCCAACTTCACCGCCCAGGGCGACGACGTCATCCTGTTCGGCCTCACCGCCGTCCGCAACGTCGGCCAGAACGTGGTGGACTCGGTCATCCGCTGCCGCAAGTCCAAGGGGAAGTACACCTCCTTCCCCGACTTCCTCGACAAGGTCGAGGCCGTGGTCTGCAACAAGCGCACAGTGGAATCGCTGATCAAGGCCGGCGCCTACGACGAGATGGGCCACACCCGCAAGGGCCTCACCGAGCACTACGAGCCGATGATCGACAACGTGGTCGCGGTGAAGCGCAAGGAGGCCGAGGGCCAGTTCGACCTCTTCGGCGGCATGGGCGACGACACCGGTGGCGACGAGCCGGGCTTCGGCCTCGACGTCACCTTCTCCGACGTCGAGTGGGACAAGACGTACCTGCTCGCGCAGGAGCGCGAGATGCTCGGCCTCTACGTCTCCGACCACCCGCTCTTCGGCATCGAGCACGTGCTCAACGACAAGGCCGACGCCTCCGTCTCGGCGCTGGCCGGCGACTACGCCGACGGTTCCATCGTCACCATCGGCGGCATCATCTCCGGTCTGCAGCGCAAGATGACCAAGCAGGGCAACGCCTGGGCCATCGCCACCGTCGAGGACCTCGGCGGCTCCATCGACTGCATGTTCTTCCCGGCCACCTACCAGTTGATCTCGACCCAGCTCGTCGAGGACGCCGTCGTCTTCGTCAAGGGACGGCTAGACAAGCGCGAGGACGTGCCGCGCCTGGTGGCCATGGAGCTGATGGTGCCCGACCTCACGGACGCCGGGACCAACGCCCCGGTGACCATCTCCATCCCGACGGTGAAGGTGACTCCGCCGTTGGTCGCCCGCCTCGGCGAGGTCCTCGCCAGCCACAAGGGGAGCACCGAGGTACGGGTGCGGCTGCAGGGCGCCCGCAAGACGACGGTGCTGAGGCTCGACCGCCACCGCGTCACTCCCGACCCTGCGCTCTTCGGCGACCTCAAGGCCCTCCTGGGCCCCTCCTGCCTCGCCACCGCCCAGCAGCAGGCGGGCTGATCACCGCCGCGCGGGCGGCGGAACGCGCCGAGGGCGGCACCCCTTCCGGACGGGGTGCCACCCTCGGTCATGAGCGTCCTGCGTGCGCGCGCTAGTTGTGGCCGAACTTCTTCTGCCGCTTCTGCGACACGTGCGGTTCGGCGCCCGGGACCGTCATCGCCATCTGCTCGCGTCCGCCTGCGCTCTTCGCGTGCTCTTCGGTGGTCGCGGCGCCGCGGTCGTGCTGCTGGCCGGTACGTTCGCCCCGGTTCTTGTTCTTGCCCACGATTCCTCCTCGGGGGAAATCTCGGATGATGGGCCGCACTCAGGCTTGCACGGGAGTACGAAGGTCGCATTTCGGGCAGTTGCAGGGTGAGGCGCGCCGGTGATCGCGTAACCGGTCACAACGCCCCCGTGTTCGGGCAGACTCGGGGCAACAGCGTTACCGGGGGGACGGACGGCAGGACTTTCGGAGAAGAGGGTGAGACCGATGGACCGCTGCGTCGTCCTCGTGGACGCCGGGTACCTGCTCGGGGCCGCCGCGAGCCTCCTCGCCGGAGAGCCCTCCCGGTCCCGGATCACCGTCGACCACTCCGAGATCGTCGCGGGACTGCGGGAGCGCGCCGAGAAGGAGACCGGCCAGCCCCTGCTGCGGATCTACTGGTTCGACGGCGCGCCCGACCGCGTCCCGCAGCCGGAGCACCGGAGGCTGCGCGTGATGCCCAGGGTCACGGTCCGCCTCGGCGCACTGACCCGCACCGACGGACGCTGGGCGCAGAAGGGCGTCGACGCGGCCATGCACGCCGAGCTGTCCGAGCTGGCCCGCAACCGCGCCTGTTCCGACGTCGTGCTGGTCACCGGGGACGGCGACCTCCTGCCGGGCATGATGTCGGCGAAGGAGCACGGCGTCGCCGTCCACCTGTGGGCCGTGCAGGCCGCGGACGGCGACTTCAACCAGTCCGAGGACCTGGTCGCCGAGGCCGACGAACGCCGCGTCCTGGACCGGGAGTGGATCACCCGGGCCATCCACGTGCGCGAGCCCGCCGGGGTCTGCGCACCGCTCACCCCGCGCCCCGAGATCGCCGCCATCCTGTCTGCGCCGCTGCCCGAGACCGGCCGGGGGACCGAACCACAGCCCGCGGCCGAGCAGCCCGCCGAGCCGGCCGCCGCCGCCCCCCAGGTCGTCACCGCCGAGCGCAACGGCACCCGCCCCGGCACCGGGGCGCCGGCCGCAGCGGCCGGCAAGGGGATGCCCACCCCCAAGGACGTCGCCGGCATCGTCCACCGCGGCCACTCCTCCCCGCACCCGGCCTCCCCGGCCGCCGCCGGTGCCACCCTGCGCTGGTCCTCCGACCGCGGGCTGGTCGGCGGCGCCGAGGCCGCCGACGCCGGCCTGCCCACGCTGGCCCAGCTCACCAGCGCCGAACAGCGCTGGGCGGACCGCGAGGAGGACATCACCGACGTCAGCGGCGACCCGTACGAGGTCGGCCAGGTCTTCGCCCGCCGCTGGATCGGCCGGATCGCCGACTCGTCCCACCTCCAGGTGCTCTCCGCCGAGTACCCGCGCGTCCCGCACCGGATCGACGGCGAGCTGCTGCGCTACGCCGCCCGCTTCGGGCTGCTCGCCCACAAGGACGACCAGATCGACGAGCACGACCGCTACGCCATCCGGGCGGGCTTCTGGCGCGAGGTCGACGCCCGCGCGGTCGTCGCGGGGGCCTCGGCGGGGGAGTGAGCGCGCCCGGACCCCACCCTGCGGCACGTCGCGGCCGGGACGCAGCGTAGGCTCGGTGCTCGTGAGTACCGGCACGGAACAGGGCGACACCGCGCGGACGGCGATGGTGGTGACCGTGCGCGGGCTGGTGAAGAGCTACCCGGCCGGTCGCGGTCGGCGCGGCGCCGCGAGCCCCCCGGTACGCGCCAACGACGGCATCTACCTGGACGTCCGGGGCGGTGAGATCTTCGGGCTGCTCGGCCCCAACGGCGCCGGGAAGACCACCCTCGTACGTCAGTTGACGGGGTTGCTGCGCCCCGACGCGGGCAGCGTCCAACTGCTCGGGCACGACCTCGTACGGCACCCGGAGCGCGCGGCGCGGCTGATCGGCTACCTCGGCCAGGAGTCGAGCGCGCTCGACGAGCTGACCGTCGCCCTCGCCGCCGAGACCACCGGACGGCTGCGCGGCCTCGACGCCAGGGCCGCCCGCGCCGAGCGGGACGCCGTCCTGGAGGAACTGGAGCTGACCGCCCTCGCCTCGCGGCCGGTGAAGCGGCTGTCGGGCGGCGAGCGCCGGCTCGCCTGCTTCGCCGCCGCCCTCGTGGGCGAGCGGCCGGTGCTCGTGCTGGACGAGCCGACCACCGCCATGGACCCGGTCGCCCGGCGCGCGGTGTGGGCGGCGGTCGACCGCCGGCGCGCCGAGCACGGCACCACGGTGCTGCTGGTCACCCACAACGTGATCGAGGCGGAGACCGTCCTCGACCGGGTCGCGGTCATCGACGAGGGCCGGGTCATCGCCTGCGACACCCCGGCCGGGCTCAAGGCGCTCGTCGCCGACGAGGTACGGCTGGACCTGGTGTGGCGGGACCAGCCCCCGCTGGCCGTGCCCGAGGTCGCGGCCCTGCGGGAGGCCGCCCACGTCACCGGACGCCGCTGGACCCTGCGGCTGCCGCAGCAGCGCGCCCGCGCCGTGGTCGCCGAGCTGACCGGCGGACCGGCCTTCACCGCGCTCGACGATTTCACCCTGACGGCGCCGAGCCTGGAGGATGTCTACCTGGCACTCGGCGGCCGGCGGAAGGGGCTGGTCAAGGCGTGAACGGCGGCAACGGCGGGGACGTGAGCCTGGACGTGGACCGGAACGTGAACCTGGACGTGGCGCGCGGCACCGCGCAGCGGGGCGGCGCGCAGTGACGATCATCTCCGCGGGAGCGGACACCCGTACGGCGGCACTGGCGGCACCCACCGCCCCCCTCGGGATGGCGGCCGCGGCGCTCGCGCCGCGCGCCCGGCTGCTGCCCGCGATGGCCGCGGTGTACCGGGCGCAGCTGTCCCGGGCGAAGGTCGCCCGGATCCCCCTGCTGTTCGTGGCGACCTTCCAGTCGGTCGGCATCATGATCATGATGCGCGGCGTCGTCGACGGCGGCCCGGCCGCGCGCGCGGTGGTCGCCGGGTCGAGCGTGCTGGTCGTCGCCTTCGTGGCGCTCAACCTGCTCGCCCAGTACTTCGGCCAGCTGCGCGCCTCCGGCGGCCTCGACCACTACGCCACCCTGCCGGTGCCCCCGGCCGCCGTGGTGCTGGGCGCGGCGGGCGCGTACGCCTCCTTCACCGTGCCCGGGACGCTGGTGACGGCGGGCATCGGCTGCGCGCTGTTCCAGCTGCCCTTCGCCAACCTGTGGATCCTCGCCGCGGTGATCCCGCTGGCGGGGGCGGCGCTGTCCGGGCTGGGCGCGGCCCTCGGGCTGCTCGCGCCGCGCCAGGAGCTGGCCACCCTGGCCGGCCAGCTCGGCATGTCGGCGGCGCTGCTGCTGGGCGTGCTGCCGGCCGGCAACCTCCCCGAGCCGATCCGCTACGTACGGGACCTGCTGCCCTCCACCTACGGCGTGGAGGCCCTCATCCGCGGCTTCGACGACCACCCCGACTGGGTGGCGATCACCACCGACCTGTCGGTGTGCGCGGCCGTGGGCCTGGTGTCGCTGGCGGTGGCCACCTGGGCCTACCGCCGCGCGGCCTGCCGGTGACCCGCGGGTGTGGTGCCGGTGAGGTGCCGGTGACGCGGGCCACGGACGGACCTGGCACGATGGCAGGGTGACCGCACCCCTGACCCCCCACGACCACTGGCCGCCCGCGCCGCTGCCGCCGTTCCCGGAGCAGGAGAGCCGCATGGACCCCGTCCGGGAGCTCAAGAGCGGTGCCCTGACCGCGGTGCTCGTGGCCGTGGCGGGCGTGGTCCTCGGCCTGCTGTGGCTGTGGCTGGCGCCGCGGATCCCGCTGGTCTCGGACGGCAAGGCGGTCTACCTCAAGGACACCGAGGGGGAGCAGGCGATCGGCGCCGACGGCACCTTCGTGCTGCTCGGACTGGGCATCGGGGTGCTGACCGGGGCGCTCGTCTTCTGGCGCAGCCGGCGCGGGGGCGTCGGTGTCGTCCTCGGCATGGCCGTGGGCGCTGTCCTGGGCTCCGTGCTGGCCTGGCGGCTGGGCACCTGGCTCGGCCCCACCAGCGACCTGATCGCGCACGCCCGGGCGGTCGGCGCGAAGAAGGTGTTCGACGGCCCCCTGGAACTGCAGGCCAAGGGCGCGTTCCTGGCCTGGCCCATAGGGGCCGTCCTCACCCATCTGGTGCTCACCACGGGCTTCGGCCCGCGCGAGGAGCAGCAGCACCCCGCCGTGCACTGGAAACCGCCCCCGGGCGTCTGACCCGGGGGCGGGAGGTCACGCCGGGCGCCTGCCGTGGTTGGCGTTGCGCTTCTTGATCCGCCACTTGCGCTTGCGGGTGCGCTTGGACATCGGGCCTCCCCTGAGCCGGGTGCGCTTCCGGGCAGCGTGCGCCCGTACGGCCCCGCCGTCCAGGGGTCAGGCACGTCCGATCGGCGCGACGACCGCGTCCGTGAGCCGCACCAGGTCCTGCGGGGCCAGCTCGACCTCCAGGCCGCGTTTGCCTGCCGAGACGAAGACGGTGGGGTGCTCCAGCGCGGAGGCGTCCACGACGGTGCGCAGCCGCTTGCGCTGCCCCAGCGGGGAGATCCCGCCCCGGACGTACCCCGTGGTCCGCTCGGCGGCGGCCGGGTCCGCCATGCCGGCGCGCTTGCCGCCGGCCGCGGAGGCCAGCGCCTTGAGGTCCAGCGACCCCGCGACGGGGACCACGGCGACGGTCAGCGCCCCGTCCACGTCGGCGACGAGCGTCTTGAACACCCGGTCGGGGGAGGTGCCCAGCGCCTGCGCGGCCTCCTCCCCGTAGCCGAGCTCCGAGGCGGGGTCGTGGGCGTACGCGTGCACCGTGAAGACGGCGTCCGCCTTCTCCAGCGCGACGGTGGCGGGCGTGCCGCCGGAGGATGACTGCTTCTTCTTGGCCATGGCGCTGCGAGGATACGTCAGTTCGGGCTCGGGACCTGCCGGGTCAGGTCCACGGCGGGCAGGGTGCGCAGTTTGTCGATGACCGCCGCCTCGCGGCGCAGCATCGCGAGCTCCTGCTCCAGCCGGGCCGCGGTGTCCGGGGCCTCCAGCAGCGCCTGCTTCGCCGGGACCGCGGCGACGGTCGCGGCCGCCACCAGGTACGACAGCACGGTCGGGTCGTCCGGCAGCTCCTGGCTCCCCGCCAGGCTCCGCTCCCGGGCCCCGGCCAGCCGCTTCTGGTAGGTGCGGAACGCCCGGGCCACGCTGGCCGCCAGCGCCCCCGAGCCGGTGCCGGGCACCTCCGCGACCTCCTCGACCTCGCCGACCAGGTACGGCCCCGAGGCGTCCACCGACAGCAGCCGGAAGCGTGTCGTGCCGGTCGCCACGACGTCGAAGCCGCCGTCCTCGCGCTCCCCGATCGTCGCGGCGTCCGCGGTGCAGCCCAGCGCGTACAGCGCCCCGGAGAGGTCCGGCGCGTACCTGGCCGCCGCCTCCTCCGCCCCCGCGGGGGCGACCTCGTGGCCGTCGCGGATCGCCACGACACCGAAGCGGCGCGGGGCGTCCTCCGGCAGGGCCAGCAGATCGCGGAAGAGCGCGCGGTAGCGCTCCTCGAAGACGTTGAGCGGCAACACGAGGCCCGGGAAGAGGACGGAGCCGAGCGGGAAGAGCGGAAGACGAGCGGTCACGGTCAGCAAGCCTAGGGCCTGCGGCGCCCACCCCTCGTCGGCCTCGTCCCGTACCGCCCCGTTTTCTCCGCCGCGACGACGCCGCGCGCGTGTGTGCCAGGGCCGTGTTCGCTGCGGCACCTCGGGGCCGGTGACGGCTGCCGCCCGTGGCTTGGCGCCGCTCGGGGTCGCCGTGACGACGCCGGGTGCGCGACGCGGTGGGCGTTGCCGCGGGCGCGTCGGTGGGGGCCCGGGAGAGCCCGCCGCCGCTGGCGTGGCGCCGGTGCGGGTGCGTTCCCTCGCCGGCTCGTGCCGTGCCGCTCGGTTTTCGCCTTTGCTTGGCGCGGCTTTGCGGCGGTCCGCGTCCGGGGTTCGGGGGTGTGCGGGGCCGCCGTGGGGACGCCGGGCGCGTGTGGGCTGGGGCCGTGTTCGCTGCCGCACTCGGGGCGGTGAGGGCTGCCGCCCGTGGCGTGGTGCCGGTCGGGGCCGCCGTGACGATGCCGGGTACGCGTCGCGGTGGGCGTTGTTGCGGGCGCGTGGGGGCTCGTCGCTCGTGGCTGGTGGCCGGTGCGGGTGCGTCTCATCGCCGACCTCGTGCCGTGCCACCCTGCCTTCCACCTTCGCTTGGCGCGGCCTTGTGGCGGTCCGCGTCCTGGACTCGGGGATACCTGGGGCCCCGCCGTGATGACGCTAGGTGCGCGACGCGGTGGCGTTGTCGCGGGCGCGTGGGTGGTGGGGGCCCGGGAGGTCCCGCGGCCCGTGGCCTGGCGGCCGGTGCGGCGCGCACCGTCGTCGGCCCCTCGTGCTGCACCGCCCCCGGGTGTGTCCCGCGCGGTTCGCGGTGGGTGGGCCAGGGCCGTGTTCGCGGTGGCACCCGGGGACGGTGAGGGCTGCCGCCCGAGGTGTGGCGTCGGTGCGGCTCCCACCCCTCGTCGGCTTCGTGCCGTACCGCCCCCGGGTGTCTCCCCGCGGTGCGCGGCCGGGGGCGGCCGGATAAGCGGGGCTGTCAGGGGCCTCCCGGGTGGCCCGGACGGACATGCGGCGTCAACCGCGGCGGAGGAGGCGGGAGGCGCCGGCGGCGACGGTCGTGGCGAGGATCCAGCCGAGCATGGTGAGGACCGCGGCGGCCCATTGGGCGTCGCCGTTGAGGCGCCAGGCGTTGTCCTGGCCGAGGTTGATGACCGGGAGGAGGAGGTCGAGGGCGAAGAGGGGCGCGTTCCAGTTCGGGAAGGCGCCGCCGTCCACCGGCTCGGGCTCGCCGTGGACGGCGAAGAAGACGGCCCCGAACGCCCAGAGCAAGGCCATCCAGATCGCCGCGCGACCGGGCCGGTAGCCGTAGCCGACGGTCACGTCCTGGAGGTAGCCCCAGAGTTTGCCCGCGAGCGGGAGGGTCTCGCGGCGCCGCCGGTGCTTGGCGAGCAGCACCTCGCGGGCGTCGGCGTCCTCGCCGCTCGCGCGCAGGGCGGCCGCCAGGTGCTCGTACGGCTCGGGGCTGTACTCCGGGGTGGCCGCGGCCAGCCAGCCGATCCGGGCGCGCAGCGGGAAGGCGCCCTCGGGGCTGAGGGAGCCGTAGGCGAAGCCGGTCAGGTCGAGACCGCCGGCATCGGGCCAGCAGGTGCGGCTGTCCGTGAGGTTGCCCACGCGCGCGCCGGCCAGCGAGATCGTCCCGGTCGGCGGCTGGTCGAGGGTGAGCCGCAGCTCGGGCGTCTGGACGCGGCGCAGCGACAGCTGCTGCCCGCCGGTGAGCCGGAACCGCGCCTGGTGGATGATCACCGCGTTGCCGAAGCGGCCGTCGTCCAGCCGCACCCCGCCGTCGGAGCTGAAGCGCCGGGTGCGCACGCCCAGCGGAGGGGTGCCGCCGCCGGAGCCGCCCGTGCCGACGTAGCCCGCGCTGAGGTACAGGGTGTGCTCGACGGTGACCCGGGCCGCGTTGAGCGCGTAGCGCCCGTACGGGTTGTGCAGCCGGCTGCCGCGCAGGCTGAGGCGGCCGCCGATGCGGGCGCTGCGCAGGCTGACCTCGCCGGTCGCCTCGATCAGCTCGGCCTCGACGTCCTGGGCGACGCTGAGCCCGTCGGCCGCCAGCGCCCGGCCGTGCCGGTCCTTGCGCAGGGTGATCTGGTTGAGCAGCAGGTCCGTACCGATGTGGGCGTCCGTGAGCCGTATCCCTCCCTCGATCGTGCACTGCGGCAGGTGCAGGTCGCCGGAGGTGTGCAGTCGGGCCGCCTCCAGCCGGGGTATGGCGCAGCGCACCATGCGCAGGGTCGTGAAGTTGCACTCCGCGAGCAGCACCTGCTGCTCGAAGCGGCAGTCGTGCAGTTCCACGTACGGCACCACCGTGCCGCCCGAGAGGTTGAGCTGCCCGCTGATCTGGGCCCCGGACAGCTTCACGCACGACACGCGCCCCGAGGCGGCCTGCGGCCCGTCCAGGAGCAGCTTGGCGATCACCTCCGCCCGTACCGTGCGGTCCGGGCCCCAGAAGCGGTCGGCGGCCGGGTCGTCCCGCTCCGGGATGCCGGTGCGCAGGTCGTACAGCTCCCCCCGGCGGAAGGCCTCCCACAGGCCCTGCTCCACAGCGGTCCAGTCGTGCGGCGGCGCGACGTCCGACGGCTCGGTCACCGGTTTCCCTCCCGTGGCTGGCGACGACGACCGAAACGCTAGCCGGGGAGATCACCGGGCGGGGCCGGTACGCGTATCACGGACTGATACTCGACGGAGGCGACGAGGGCGGTTCTCTACACTTGGGAGGGTGATCTCCCGAATCGATCTGCGCGGCGACGCCTTCCCGTCGGACGGCATCGACCGCGACCTGCTGCCCCGTGCCGAGCTCGACGTCGAGGCCGCACTGGAGAAGGTGCGCCCGATCTGCGAGGACGTCAAGCATCGTGGCACCGCGGCACTGATCGACTACGCGCAGAGGTTCGACGGCGTCACCATCGACCGGGTACGCGTCCCCGCCGAGGCGCTGACCCGGGCCCTGGCGGAGCTGGACCCGAAGGTGCGGGCCGCGCTGGAGGAGTCCATCCGGCGCGCCCGGCTCGTCCACGGCGAGCAGCGCCGCACCGACCACACCACGCAGGTCGTGCCGGGCGGCACGGTCACCGAGCGCTGGGTGCCGGTCGACCGGGTGGGCCTGTACGTGCCCGGCGGCCGCTCGGTCTACCCGTCCTCCGTGGTGATGAACGTGGTGCCCGCCCAGGAGGCCAAGGTCGGCTCCATGGCCGTCGCCTCGCCCCCGCAGAAGGAGTTCGGCGGGCTCCCGCACCCGACGATCCTCGCCGCGTGCGCGCTGCTCGGCGTGGACGAGGTGTACGCGGCGGGCGGCGCCCAGGCCGTCGCCATGTTCGCGTACGGCACCGAGGAGTGCCGCCCGGCGACCATGGTCACCGGCCCCGGCAACATCTATGTCGCCGCCGCCAAGCGCCTGCTCAAGGGCCGCATCGGCATCGACGCGGAGGCAGGCCCGACCGAGATCGCCGTCCTCGCCGACGCCACCGCCGACCCGGTGCACGTCGCCGCCGACCTCATCAGCCAGGCCGAGCACGACCCGCTGGCCGCCGCCGTCCTGGTGACCGACTCCGTGGACCTCGCCGAGGCGGTGGAGAAGGAGCTGGAGCGGCAGGTCGCCGCCACCAAGCACGTCGAGGACCGGATCGCCCCCGCGCTGGCCGGGCGCCAGTCCGGCATCGTCCTGGTCGACGGGATCGAGCAGGGCCTGCAGGTGGTGGACGCCTACGCGGCGGAGCACCTGGAGATCCAGACCGCGGACGCCGCCGCCGTCGCCGCCCGGGTGCGCAACGCGGGCGCGGTCTTCGTCGGCGCGTACGCCCCGGTCTCGCTCGGCGACTACGCCGCCGGCTCCAACCACGTCCTGCCCACCGGCGGCTGCGCCTGCCACTCCTCGGGCCTGTCGGTGCAGTCCTTCCTGCGCGGCATCCACGTCGTGGACTACACCCGCGAGGCGCTGGCGGAGGTCGCGCCGCACGTGGTGACCCTGGCCGACGCCGAGGACCTGCCCGCGCACGGCGCCGCGGTCCGCGCCCGATTCGATTGGACGGTACCGGGTTCGTGACCGGCATCGACGACCTTCCCATCCGGGACGAACTGCGCGGCAAGTCCCCCTACGGCGCCCCGCAACTCGACGTGCCCGTACGCCTGAACACCAACGAGAACCCGTACCCGCTGCCCGAGCCGCTGGTCGAGCGGATCGCCGAGCGGGTCCGCGAGGTCGCCCGCGACCTCAACCGCTACCCCGACCGGGACGCGGTGGAGCTGCGCACCGAACTCGCCGGGTACCTGACCCGGACCGCCGGGCACGAGGTGGGCCCGGCCAACGTGTGGGCCGCCAACGGCTCCAACGAGGTCATCCAGCAGCTGCTGCAGACCTTCGGGGGCCCCGGGCGCACCGCGATCGGCTTCGAGCCCTCGTACTCGATGCACAGCCTGATCGCGCGTGGCACCGGCACCGGCTGGATCACCGGCCCGCGCCGCGAGGACTTCACCATCGACGCGGCCGCCGCCGGGCGGGCCATCGCCGAGCACCGGCCGAACGTGGTCTTCGTGACCTCGCCCAACAACCCCACCGGCACGGCCGTGGCCGCCGACACCGTCGTGGCGCTGTACGAGGCGGCCCAGGCCGCCCGGCCCTCGCTGGTCGTGGTCGACGAGGCGTACGGCGAGTTCAGCCACGGTCCGTCCCTGCTCCCGCTGATCGAGGGCCGCCCCAACATGGTGGTCAGCCGCACCATGTCGAAGGCCTTCGGCGCCGCCGGCCTGCGGCTGGGCTACCTCGCCGCCGACCCGGCGGTCGTCGACGCCGTCCAGCTGGTGCGCCTGCCGTACCACCTGTCGGCCGTCACCCAGGCCACCGCGCTGGCCGCCCTGGAGCACACCGATACGCTGCTGGGGTACGTCGAGCAGCTGAAGGCCGAGCGGGACCGCCTGGTCGGCGAGCTGAGGGCGATCGGCTGCGAGGTCACGGACTCCGACGCCAACTTCGTCCAGTTCGGCCGCTTCGAGGACAGCCACCGCGCCTGGCAGGCGATCCTCGACCGCGGCGTCCTCGTCCGCGACAACGGCGTACCGGGCTGGCTGCGGGTCACCGCGGGCACCCCGGCCGAGAACGACGCGTTCCTCGAAGCGGTACGCGAGCTGAAGAAGGAGCAGTAACCACATGACCCGCGTCGGCCGCGTGGAGCGCACGACCAAGGAGACGTCCGTCGTCGTCGAGCTCGACCTCGACGGCACCGGCAGGACCGAGATCTCCACCGGAGTCGGCTTCTACGACCACATGCTCGACCAGCTCGGCCGCCACGGCCTCTTCGACCTCACGGTCAAGACCGAGGGCGACCTGCACATCGACACCCACCACACCATCGAGGACACCGCCCTCGCGCTGGGCGCCGCCTTCAAGCAGGCGCTCGGCGACAAGGTGGGCATCTACCGCTTCGGCAACTGCACCGTGCCGCTGGACGAGTCCCTCGCCCAGGTCACCGTGGACCTCTCGGGCCGCCCGTACCTGGTGCACACCGAGCCCGAGAACATGGCGCCGATGATCGGCTCCTACGACACGACGATGACCCGGCACATCCTGGAGTCCTTCGTCGCCCAGGCGCAGATCGCGCTGCACGTCCACGTCCCGTACGGGCGCAACGCCCACCACATCGTGGAGTGCCAGTTCAAGGCGCTGGCCCGGGCCCTGCGCTACGCCTCCGAGCGCGACCCGCGCGCCGCGGGCATCCTCCCGTCGACGAAGGGCGCGCTGTGAGCAAGCCGGCCATCCTGTTCATCCTGCTGGGCCTCTTCCTGGCCGGCGGCGTCTACTCGTTCTGGAAGCAGAAGATGCCCAAGGGCGTCGTCGTGCTGCTCGGCATCGGCTCCGCCATGTCGCTGGCGGCCGGTCTGCTGCGGCTGTAGGGGGACCGCAGATGAGCGACAGGAAGGTCGTGGTCCTGGACTACGGCTTCGGGAACGTCCGCTCCGCCGAGCGCGCCCTCGCGCGGGCCGGCGCGGACGTCGAGATCACCGCGGACTTCGACAAGGCGATGAACGCCGACGGGCTGCTCGTCCCCGGCGTCGGCGCCTTCGCGGCGTGCATGGCCGGGCTGAAGGCGGTGCGCGGTGAGTGGATCATCGGGCGCCGGCTGTCGGGCGGCAGGCCCGTGATGGGCATCTGCGTCGGCATGCAGATCCTCTTCGAGAAGGGCGTCGAGCACGGCGTGACCACCGAGGGCTGCGACGAGTGGCCCGGCACCGTCGAGCCGCTGCGCGCGCCGGTCGTGCCGCACATGGGGTGGAACACCGTCGAGGCACCCGAGGACTCGCGGCTCTTCGCCGGCCTGGACGCCGACGCCCGGTTCTACTTCGTGCACTCGTACGCGGTGCGCGCCTGGGAGCTGGAGACCGCCAACCCCACGATGCGGTCCCCGAAGGTCACCTGGGCCACGCACGGCGAGCCCTTCGTCGCCGCGGTGGAGAACGGCCCGCTGTGGGCCACCCAGTTCCACCCCGAGAAGTCCGGCGACGCCGGCGCCCAGCTCCTGACCAACTGGCTCGACACCTTCAAGGACTAGGACGTACGCCGCCATGAGCACGACGCACCGCCTCGAACTCCTCCCCGCCGTCGACGTCCGCGACGGCCAGGCCGTCCGCCTCGTCCACGGCGAGTCCGGTTCCGAGACGTCCTACGGCGACCCGATGGCCGCCGCCCTGGCCTGGCAGCAGGCGGGTGCCGAGTGGCTGCACCTGGTCGACCTGGACGCCGCCTTCGGCACCGGCGACAACCGCGCGCAGATCGCCGAGGTCGCCCGCTCCATGGACATCAAGGTCGAGCTGTCCGGCGGCATCCGCGACGACGACACCCTCGCCGCGGCCCTCGCCACCGGCTGCACCCGGGTCAACCTCGGCACCGCCGCGCTGGAGACCCCCGAGTGGGTCGCCAAGGTCATCGCCGAGCACGGCGACAGGATCGCGGTCGGCCTGGACGTCCGCGGCACCACGCTGCGCGGCCGCGGCTGGACCCGCGACGGCGGGGACCTCTACGAGACGCTGGCCCGCCTCGACTCCGAGGGCTGCGCCCGCTACGTCGTCACCGACATCAACAAGGACGGCACCCTCCAGGGCCCCAACGTCGAGCTCCTGAGGAACGTCTGCGCCGCCACCGACCGGCCGGTGGTCGCCTCGGGCGGGGTCTCCTCCCTCGACGACCTGCGCGTCCTCGCGGGCCTGGTGCCGGAGGGCGTCGAAGGCGCCATCGTGGGTAAGGCCCTGTACGCCAAGGCGTTCACGTTGGAAGAGGCTCTGGAGGCTGTGTCGCGATGACCCAAACCCCTGCCGTACGGCGTGTGCAGAGCGACAGCCCCTGGGAGGAGCAGTTCGGTTTCGCACGTGGCGTCGAGGCGGGGGACCGGGTCCTCGTCGGCGGCACGATGCCGTTCGTCGGCACCACGCTGTACGGCGAGGGCGACCCGTACGAGCAGGCGAAGACCGCCTTCTCCAACGCGCTGGCCGCGCTGGAGGAGTTCGGCCTCGGTGCCGGATCGGTGGTGCGCACCCGCATGTACCTCACCCACACCCGCGACGTGGACGCGGTGGCCCGGGCCCACAAGGAGTTCTTCGACGCCGTGCGTCCCGCCGCGACGGTGGTCGTCGTCTCCGGCTTCGTGGACTCCCGGGTCCTGGTCGAAGTCGAACTGGAAGCATTCCGAGGAGCTTGAGCACATGACCCTGGCGGTCCGAGTCATCCCCTGCCTGGACGTGGACGGCGGCCGGGTCGTCAAGGGCGTCAACTTCCGGAACCTGCGGGACGCGGGCGACCCCGTCGAGATGGCCAAGCTCTACGACGCCGAGGGCGCCGACGAGCTGACCTTCCTCGACATCACCGCGTCCTCGGGCAACCGGGAGACGACCTACGACGTGGTGCGGCGCACCGCCGAGCAGGTCTTCATCCCGCTCACCGTCGGTGGCGGCGTGCGCTCGGCCGACGACGTCGACAGGCTGCTGCGCGCCGGCGCGGACAAGGTCGGCGTCAACACCGCCGCGATCGCCCGGCCCGACCTGCTGCGCGAGATCGCCGAGCGGTTCGGCCGGCAGGTGCTCGTGCTGTCCGTGGACGCGCGCCGCACCGACGCCGGGACCCCGTCGGGGTACGAGGTGACCACGCACGGCGGCCGCCGGGGCACCGGCATCGACGCGGTGGAGTGGGCGCACCGCGCCGCCGAACTGGGCGCCGGCGAGATCCTGCTCAACTCGATGGACGCCGACGGCACCAAGGACGGCTACGACACGGAGATGATCGCCGCCGTCCGCAAGCACGTCACCGTCCCCGTCATCGCCTCCGGCGGCGCGGGCCGCCTGACCGACTTCCCCCCGGCCGTCGCCGCCGGCGCCGACGCCGTCCTGGCGGCCTCGGTCTTCCACTTCGGCGACCTGCGCATCGGCGAGGTCAAGCAGACCCTGCGCGACGCCGGGCACCCGGTGCGCTAGCGCGACGGCGTCGCGCACGCGGCCCGCGCGGGCGGCCGTCCGTTCGGTTCACGCCCCGCCGGCGGGCTGGACGGCGGCGGTGTCGCGGGCGAGCAGGGGGCGCGTGGCGGTGAGGGTGAGGGCGGAGAGGGTGACGCCGCTCGCGGCGCTGACGGCCGCCGCGGGGAGGGAGCCGTCGGCGAGGATGAGGCCGCTGACGGCGGAGCCGCCCGCGATGCCCGTGGTGACGAGGGTGACCAGCCAGGCGAAGGCCTCGGTGACGGTGCCCACCGGGGCCAGCTCGCCGGTGAGCCGGAACACCACGGTGAGCAGAGGCGCGAAGAACACCCCGCTGAGCAGGGCGACCAGCGCCATCGCCGGCGGGCCGGGGACGAGGGTGAACGGCCAGAACGTGAGGGCCATCCCGGCGCCGGTGACGGCCGCCTTGGTGGCCGCGTCCGCCCGCCAGGGCAGCGCGGCGATCAGCAGGGCGCCGATCAGGGCCCCGGTGGAGTTCAGCGCCAGCAGCGTGCCCGCGCCGCCGGGCAGCGGGTGCCGTTCCGCGTAGGCGACGGCGAAGACGTTGAACGTGCCCAGCGCCCAGCCGCAGCCGGTGAGCGCGCACAGCAGCACCACCAGGGCCCGGCTCCGCAGCGGCCCCAGCCAGTGGACGGAACGGGCGGCCGAGGCCCACGCCCGGGACGGCGCGGAGGTCGCGACGGAGAGCGCGCCCACCACCCCGAGTACGGCCGCGGCCAGCAGCGCCAGCCGGGGCGGTCCGGCCACGGCGAGACCGCCGACCAGCAGCGGGCCGCCGATGAAGACCAGTTCCTGCGCGCCCGCGTCCACGGCGTACGCCGACTCCAGTTCGTCCGGCTCCACCAGGTCGGGCCACAGCGCCCGCAGGCACGGCTCCAGCGGAGGCGACGCGGCCCCGGCGACGGCCGGGCCCAGCACCGCCACCGCCGTGCTGCCCGGAGCGGCGGCCAGCGCGGCGAAGCCGGCGGCCGAGACCAGCGACGAGACGACGAGCACGCGCGGCTGCCCCAGCCGGTCCACCCACCGTCCCAGGAGCGGCCCGCCGATCGCCCCGGACACCGCGTAGACACCCCCGGCGGCGCCGACCAGCCGGTAGTCGGCACCGGCCGCGCGCAGCGCCAGGGCGATGGCCAGGGCCGCCATGGCGGTCGGCAGCCGTCCGACGAGCGAACCGGACAGCAGACGGCCCACATGGGGCCGGCGGAGCAGCTTCAGGTACGGCACACGTCACCCACGGAGGTCGAGCGCTGCGGCGATCACGTCGTGCACCAGGGTCTCACCGGACGCCCGGTTCTCCTCCAGCCGTTCGAGATCTTCCCGGCCGGACCAGCCGTACTCGGTGCGCTTGCCCGGTTCCGGGCGCGGACGCACGCGGTCCCTGCCGACGTCGACCTGGAGCGGCGTTGGGCGACCACCGCCCCGATGCGCACGATCAATTGCGCAATTTCCATTGCGCAAATTCCCTTTCCTGTCTAGCCTCCCGGATATGACCGAGGAAGAGCCGGAAGAGACCGGCGCGGACCCCCGCAGGATCACGGACCTCGACGCGCTCAAGGTCTTCACCCACCCGCTGCGCATCGAGCTCTACCGCGCCCTGTTCACCGCCCGTACCGCAACCGCCTCCCAGCTGGCCGACCAGGTCGACGAGGCGGTCTCGCTGGTCAGTTAC
The DNA here is from genome assembly GCF_040630935.1 of Streptomyces sp. NPDC005722. Lineage (NCBI taxonomy): Bacteria > Bacillati > Actinomycetota > Actinomycetes > Kitasatosporales > Streptomycetaceae > Streptomyces > Streptomyces sp. NPDC005722. Next base: position 92,240 of record NZ_JBEXYN010000002.1, on the reverse strand, counting down.
CACCTGCGCAAGCTCGCCGCGCACGGGTTCATCACCGAGGCCGCCGGGCATAGCTCCGACGGCCGCGAGCGGTGGTGGAAGGTCGGCTCCGAGCGCGGATTCACCTTCCGCGCCTCGGACTTCGCCGACCGCCCCGAGGGCGCCGCCGTCATGGGCGAGGTGACCCGGCAGCTCCTCGCCACCCGGTACGCGCGCTACGCCGCCTACCTCGACCAGCAGCTCGCCTGGGGCAAGGAGTGGACCGACGCCTCCTTCAGCTCCGAGTACCTGCCCCGGCTCACCGCCGACGAGACGCGGCGGTTCGCCGAGGAGCTGGACGAGCTGATGAAGCGCTGGACCGACCGCGGGCGCGCCGCCGAGGAGGCGGGCGACACCGAGGGCCGCGAGCACGTCGCGGTGCACCTGTACGGATTCCCCTACCGGCCGTGAACACCGAAGGAGGCGCGACCCCATGACGGCGCCCGCCACCGCCGCACCGCCCCTGTCCCCCTCCCGTGCCCCCGCCCACCGGGACGCCAACGTCCTGCGCTGGCTGGCCGCGTTCACCTCCTCGATCGTCGGTGACGCCGTGTGGTTCCTCGCCCTGTCCTGGGCGGCCACCCGCGCCGGGGACCCCGGGCGGGCGGGTCTGGTGCTCGCGGCCGGCGCCGTGCCGCGCGCGGTGCTGATGCTCGGCGGGGGAGTGCTGGCCGACCGGTTCGGGCCGCGCCGCATCGTCATCGGCAGCGACCTGACGCGGTGCGCGGTGATGTTCGCGGCGGCCGCGCTGCTCGTCCTCACCACCCCCGGGCTGTGGGCGCTGGCCGTGATCGCGCTGCTCTTCGGCGCGGTGGACGCGGTGTTCCTGCCCGCGGTCGGCGCCCTGCCGCCCCGGATCACCGGCACGGACCAACTGGGGCGGCTGCACGGCATGAAGGGGATCGCGATGCGCGTCGGCAACGTGGCCGGTGCCTCGCTGGGCGGCACGGTGGTCGCGACCGGTGGCGCCGCGGCCGCGTTCGCCGCGGCGGGCGTGCTGTTCGCGGTCTCGCTCGTGCTGCTGCTGGCCGTCCGCGTCGACCCGCTGCCACCCGGCGACCGGGCCGCCCCGGCCGACGGCTCCGCGTGGCGGGACCTGGTGGAGGGCCTGCGCTACATACGCGGACGGCGCGTGCTCACCGCCCTCATGGCCGTCATCGCGGTGGGCGAGCTGGGCTTCGCCGGGCCGTTCAACATCGGCCTCGCGCTGGTCGCCGCCGACCGGGGCTGGGGAGCGGCCGGGCTGGGCTGGATCGTCAGCGGCTTCGGCGCCGGAGCGGGCGCCGCCTCCCTGCTGCTGACGGTACGCGGCCGGCTGCCGCGCGCCGGCCTGGCGCAGGCCTGCTGCCTGGGGCTCGCGGCGGTCGCGGTGGCCGCCTTCGCCTTCGTCCCCGCGCTGCCGGGGGCGGTGGCCGCGGCGGTCGTGGCCGGCCTCGTGGCAGGGCTGAGCGGCGCACTGTGCGGAGCCCTGCTGCAGACCCTGACCGACCCCGCCTACCTCGGCCGGGTCAGCTCGGTGGCGGCCCTGTTCTCGCTCGGCGTCGCACCGATGAGCTATCCGCTCACCGGTGCTGCCATCGGCGCCTGGGGCGTGCAGCCGGTGTTCGCCGGGAGCGCGGCGGTCGCGGCCGCGGGGGCCGTCGTGGGGTTCGCCGCACCGGCGCTGCGGCGGGCGGAACTCGCCCGCCGCCCCGGGTAGCCGGACTCAGGCGGTGATGCCGAGCCTGGCGTCGTACAGCCGGGCCACCGCGTCCTTGTCGCCCTCCGTCTCCACCCGGGCGGAGTCCTGGCGGCCGAAGGCGAACAGCAGCAGTTCGCCGGGCTCGCCGGTGACGGTGACCACCGGTGCGCCGCGGTGCGCCACCGCCGTCTGGCCGTCCGGGCGGCGCAGCACCACACCGACCGGGGACTTGCGGCCCAGCAGACGGGCGGAGCGCTCCAGCCGGGACCAGAGCAGGTCGGCGAAGACCGGGTCCAGTTCGCGCGGCGACCAGTCCGGCTGGGCCCGGCGCACGTCCTCGGCGTGGACGTAGAACTCGACGGTGTTGGCCGCCTCGTCGATCTGCTTGAGGCCGAACGGCGACAGCCGCGGCGGCCCGGTGCGGATCAGGCGGATCAGTTCCTGGAAGGGCCGTTCGGCGAACTCCTTGCGCACCCGTTCCGACCGGTCCGCGAGGAAGGGGATGACCAGGCCGGCCGAGGCGTCACCGCGGCGCTCCCGCACCACGACGTGGGCGGCGAGGTCGCGGGTGGTCCAGCCCTCGCAGAGGGTTGGCGCCTCGGGTCCGGCACTCTCCAGCAGGTCGGCGAGGAGCAGACGTTCACGCTGGGCATGAGTCGACATGCCGTCAGCCTACGTCCGGCCCCCGCCGGTGGGCAGCAGCTACGGCAGCGGTTTGGTCAGCTTCTTGCCGTCCGGCTTGTTGCTGAGGGTCAGTGAGCAGGAGATGGTGTCCTTGCCCTGCAACTGGTAGCCCGTGAGCTTCGGGTACAGCGCGTAGTAGAAGTACCCGGGGTTGTCCTTGACGTCCTTCAGGCGCTTGGCGGCGTCCGCCTCGCACAGCTTCAGCACCTTGGCCTTGAGCGCGGCCTCGGTGGCGAAGGTGCCCGTGATGGTCTCGTTGGCGATGACCTCGGCGTCGTGCGGGCCGTTGCAGGAGACCGTGGTGACCTCGGTGACGCCGCTGTCCAGGCCCGGGTCGTCGAAGCACTGGCCGGGGCTGAGCACGACGTACTTGCGGAAGGTCTCCGACGGGTCGGGCTCCGTGGACGTGGTCGCCGTGTCCTGGGTGGTGGGCGTCGAGGCCGTGGGGCTGCTGCTGGTGGACCCGGTGGCGCCCTTGTCGTCCTCGCCGCCGCTGAGCGCGATCGCCAGGCCGCCGATCACGACCGCCACCAGGACGACCGCGCCGATGGCTATCGCCGCCACCTTCGCGCCGCCACCGCTGCGCGGGGGCTGCGGCGGGGGCGGGTAGCCGTAACCGCCGCCCGGCTGCGCGGGGCCGGGGAACTGCGGCTGGTTCTGGTAGGGCGGCAACGGCTGCGGCTGGTACTGCGGCTGCTGCTGGGGCTGGTACTGCGGCGGGCCGAAACCCCCCGGGGGCGGCCCGAAACCGCCGCCCTGTCCTGAGCGCGGGTCGTCGGGCGGCGACGGCGGAGGAAAACTCATGGACGAAGCATGCCCCATACGGGTGAGCGGGGTGAGGCCAGGAGCCGAAGTCGCACCGCCCGGAGCGGGCAGAATGGGGGTATGGAATCCCCGCTCGACCCAGCCGTCGCCGCCCGTCTCAAGCGCACCGCCGACGGCCTCGTGCCCGCCGTCGCGCAGCAGTACGACACGGGCGAGGTCCTCATGCTCGGATGGATGGACGACGAGGCGCTGCACCGCACCCTCACCACCGGCCGCTGCACCTACTGGAGCCGCAGCCGCCGGGAGTACTGGGTCAAGGGCGACACCTCCGGGCACGTCCAGCACGTGAAGTCCGTGGCCCTGGACTGCGACGGCGACACGATCCTGGTCAAGGTCGACCAGGTCGGCGCGGCCTGCCACACCGGCGACCGCACCTGCTTCGACGCCGGTGAACTGCCGCTGACCTGAACCGCCCGCGCCCGGGCACTAGGCTGCGGACCATGACCACGGGCACCGTCACCCCCGACCTCGACACCTTCCGCAAGCTGGCGCAGGACCGCCGTGTCATCCCGGTCAGCAGGAAGCTGCTGGCCGACGGGGACACCCCGGTCGGCCTGTACCGGAAGCTCGCCGCCGAGCGCCCCGGCACCTTCCTGCTGGAGTCCGCGGAGAACGGCCGCTCGTGGTCCCGCTACTCCTTCGTCGGCGTCCGCAGCGCCGCCACCCTGACCGAGCGCGACGGCCAGGCCCACTGGGTGGGCACGCCGCCGGTCGGCGTGCCGGCCGGCGGCGACCCGCTGGAGGCGCTGCGGGCCACGATCGAGGCCCTGCACACCCCGCGCGACCTGCACGACGACGCCGGTCTGCCGCCGTTCACCGGGGGCATGGTCGGCTACCTCGGCTACGACGTCGTACGCCGCCTGGAGCGCATCGGCGACCACGCCCGCGACGACCTGGGGCTGCCCGAACTCACCATGCTGCTCACCTCCGACCTGGCGGTGCTCGACCACTGGGACGGCTCGGTGCTGCTGATCGCCAACGCGATCAACCACAACGACCTCGACACCGGTGTCGACGAGGCGTACGCCGAGGCCGTGCGGCGGATCGACGCGATGACCGCCGACCTGGCCCGCCCGGTGGACTCCGCGCCCGCCGAACTGCCGCCCTCCCGGCTCCCGGAGGAGGTCACCTCGCGCTTCGGCGGCGCCGCCTACCAGGCCGCGGTGGAGACCGCCAAGGAGTACATCCGGGCCGGCGACGCCTTCCAGGTCGTGCCCTCGCAGCGGTTCGAGACGCCGTGCCCGGCGAGCGCCCTCGACGTTTACCGCGTGCTGCGGGCGACCAACCCCTCGCCCTACATGTACCTGCTGCGCTTCGACGGCTTCGACGTCGTCGGCTCCAGCCCCGAGGCGCTGGTGAAGGTCGAGGACGGCCGCGCCATGGTGCACCCCATCGCCGGCACCCGGCCGCGCGGCGCGACGCCCCAGGAGGACCAGGCGCTCGCCGACGAACTGCTCGCCGACCCCAAGGAGCGCGCCGAGCACCTGATGCTGGTCGACCTGGGCCGCAACGACCTCGGAAGGGTCTGCGAGCCGGGCAGCGTCGAGGTCGTCGACTTCATGTCGATCGAGCGGTACAGCCACGTCATGCACATCGTCTCCACCGTCACCGGCAGCCTCGGCGCCGGCCGCACGGCCTTCGACGTCCTCACCGCCTGCTTCCCCGCGGGCACCCTGTCGGGGGCGCCCAAGCCGCGCGCGATGCAGATCATCGACGAACTGGAGCCCACCCGGCGCGGCCTGTACGGGGGCGCCGTGGGCTACCTGGACTTCGCCGGGGACTCCGACACCGCCATCGCCATCCGTACCGCGGTGCTGCGCGACGGGACCGCGTACGTGCAGGCCGGCGCGGGCGTCGTCGCCGACTCCGACCCGGTCGGCGAGGACACCGAGTGCCGGAACAAGGCCGCCGCGGTGCTCCGCGCCGTCGGCACGGCCAACCGGATGCGCTCCGGGGCGTGACCGCCGCCGGCCGGGCCCCGCGTGCCGGGGCGGTGCGGCGACGGGGGATAGTGGTCGGGTGAGCAGCTCCGTACCGCAGCCCGGCACCGCCGCGTCCGGCACCGTCGCAGAACCGGCCCCCGAGAGCGCCGCCGGACCGGCCGCCCGCCGGTCCGGGGGCCGCGGCAGCCTCGTCCTGGCCCTCGCGAGCGGTGTGCTCGGCGCCGCCGTCGTGCTGCTGGCCTCGGGCAAGACGTGGCAGGAGGGCAATGCCCCGTTCGCCGACGGCGGGGTGCCGGTCACGGTCTCCGGTCACCAGGTCACCGGGGTGCCGGGGGCGCTCGCGCTGGTGGGCCTCGCCGCCCTCGTGGCGGTCTTCGCCGTACGCGGAGCGGCCCGGCTGCTCGTCGCCGGGCTGCTGGCGCTGTGCGGGGCCGGGGCCGTCGCGGCGGCGCTGCTCGCGCTCGGCGACACCACGGCCCTCGACGCGGCCGCGGCGACCGCCAGCGGCCTGTCCCGCACCGCCGTCTCCGGCTCCTCCACCAGCGCGTGGCCCGGGGTGTCCGCGGCGGGCGGCGTGCTCCTGCTGCTCGCCGGCACCGTCGCCCTGCTCCGCGCGCGGACCTGGCCCGGCATGTCGAACCGGTACGACCGCGACACCCCGAAGGCGGCGCGTCCCGCCCGCCCCTCCGCACCGGCCGCCGGCGAGGAGCGCCCCGAGGACCTGTGGAAGGCGCTGGACCGCGGCGAGGACCCCACCGACGCGTCCTGACGCGCCGGGCCACCCCCCGCGCGCGGAGCGTGAGCGCAACGGGGGACAATGGCGCGTGACCCGCGCCGTCGCGCGGGCGGACGAACTGACGACCCTTTCTCGAAGAACGACTTGGGAGCACTCATGGCGGGCAACAGCCACGGACACACCCCTGCCGCCTGGACCGGCGTGACCATCGCCTTCATCGGCTTCTGCGTCGCGGCTGCCTTCGTCGTCCTGGCGGAGCCGATCGGCATGTTCGCCGGCCTGGCGGTCGCCGCCCTGGGCGGTGTGGTCGGTCTCGGCATGCGCGCCGCGGGCCTCGGCAAGGCGATGCCGGAGAAGCAGCGCGGCTGACCCGCGCAACGGCCCCCGGGCCGCCGCCGGCACCTCCGCCGGCGGCGGCTCCGTGCTTTCCGGCCACCCCGGCTGTTCCGGGCGGGCCCGGCGCGGGACAATCACCGGGTGACCGAGACTGCTGCCAGGCCGAAGCCGAGTGCCCTCGCCGCCCCGCTGGGCGTCCTCGGCGGAGTCGCCGCCGCCTTCGCGTACGTCGGCACCTTCGACCCGAACGTGACCGGCCACTACCCGGTCTGCCCCCTGCTGCAGTACACGGGCGAGTACTGCCCCGGCTGCGGCGGTCTGCGCAGCGCGTACGCGGTCGTGCACGGTGACTTCGGCGCGGCGATCGGCCTCAACGCCCTGGCCGTGGCGGGCTACGTGGCCTTCGCCGTGATCTGGACGGTCTGGTTCACCCGGACGCTGCGCGGCAGGCCCTTCACGCTCGCGCCGCGGGCCGTGCACTGGTGGGCGATCGCGGGCGTGGTGGCGCTCTTCACCGTCGTCAGGAACCTTCCGTTCGGGGCGGCCCTGGCGCCCTGACCTGCGTCGACGGGGTGTCCGGCCGGTCTCCGGCGTGGGCCCCCGATCCGCCGGATGCAGGTCCACCGTCCCCCGGCGGTTACCATCGCAGTGCCGGTGGAACATCTCACTGGCTTGATCGTTTCGCTTTCGGAAGGGGTCCTCTCGCGTGAGTGTGCTCGACGAGATCATCGACGGAGTCCGCGAGGACCTCGCCGAGCGGCAGGCCCGGGTCTCCCTCGACGAGCTCAAGGAGCGGGCCGCGAAGGCGCGCGACGCCAAGGACGGCGTGGCGGCCCTGCGGGGGGACAGCGTCAAGGTCATCTGCGAGGTCAAGCGGTCCAGCCCCTCCAAGGGAGCCCTCGCCGCCATCGCCGACCCCGCGGGCCTCGCCGCGGACTACGAGGCGGGCGGCGCCGCGGTCATCTCCGTCCTCACCGAGCAGCGCCGCTTCGGCGGCTCGCTGGCCGACCTCGAGGCCGTCCGGGGCAAGGTCGACATCCCCGTGCTCCGCAAGGACTTCATCGTCACCGCCTACCAGCTCTGGGAGGCCCGCGCCTACGGCGCCGACCTGGCGCTGCTGATCGTCGCGGCGCTGGAGCAGGACGCCCTCGTCTCCCTCATCGAGCGGGCCGAGTCCATCGGGCTGACCCCGCTGGTCGAGGTGCACGACGAGGAGGAGGTCGAGCGGGCCGTCGACGCGGGCGCCCGCATCATCGGCGTCAACGCGCGCAACCTCAAGACCCTCGAGGTCGACCGCGGCACCTTCGCCCGCGTCGCCCCGGAGATCCCGGACCACATCGTCAAGGTGGCCGAGTCCGGTGTCCGCGGCCCGCACGACCTGATCGCCTACGCCAACGACGGCGCCGACGCCGTCCTGGTGGGCGAGTCCCTGGTCACCGGCCGCGACCCCAAGGCGGCCGTCGCCGACCTCGTCGCCGCCGGCGCGCACCCCGCGCTGCGCCACGGACGCGGCTGACCGGCACCATGACCTCGTACGCGCGACTGGCCCGGGGCTGCCGTCCCCGTGGCTGCCGCGCGCCCGCGCGGCGCGTCCTCGGTCGCCGCGTGCGCTACCACATCGGCTGCGAGCCGGGTCAGATCAACGGGCGCCGATGGCGCTGACGGCGGCGCCGTCCTCCTGAAGACCGGGGCACGGGGTGTGCCCACCGGCGTCCCGCCGGCGAGCGCCCCGTCGTGCTCCCCGGCCGTGGACGCGCGCCCATGCCGCCGGCGGCGCCCACGTGCCGCCGGCGCCGTAACGTGACCATTGGTACGCGAACCCCTGGGGGCTGCCGACGCGCCCCCGAAGGAGCCGAGAACGTCATGTCCGAAGACTTCTTCATCCCCGACCCCGAGGGCCGGGTGCCCAGCGCCGAGGGCTACTTCGGCCGGTTCGGCGGCAAGTTCATCCCGGAGGCGCTGGTCGCCGCCGTGGACGAGGTCGCCGTCGAGTACGACAAGGCGAAGTCCGACCCCGCCTTCGCCGCGGAGCTGAACGACCTGCTGGTGCACTACACCGGCCGCCCCAGCCCGCTCACCGAGGTGCCGCGCTTCGCGGAACACGCCGGCGGGGCACGGGTCTTCCTCAAGCGGGAGGACCTCAACCACACCGGCTCGCACAAGATCAACAACGTGCTGGGCCAGGCGCTGCTCACCAAGCGCATGGGCAAGACCCGGGTCATCGCCGAGACCGGAGCCGGCCAGCACGGCGTGGCGACGGCCACCGCCTGCGCCATGTTCGGCCTGGAGTGCACCGTCTACATGGGCGAGGTCGACACCGAGCGCCAGGCGCTCAACGTGGCCCGCATGCGCATGCTCGGCGCCGAGGTCATCCCCGTGAAGTCGGGCAGCCGGACCCTGAAGGACGCCATCAACGAGGCGTTCCGCGACTGGGTCGCCAACGTGGACCGCACCCACTACCTGTTCGGCACGGTCGCCGGCCCGCACCCCTTCCCGGCGATGGTGCGCGACTTCCACCGCGTCATCGGCGTCGAGGCGCGCCGCCAGGTCCTGGAGCGCGCGGGCCGGCTGCCGGACGTGGTCGCCGCGTGCGTGGGCGGCGGGTCCAACGCGATCGGCCTGTTCCACGCCTTCATCCCGGACGAGGGGGTGCGCCTGCTGGGCCTGGAGGCGGCCGGTCACGGCGTGGACTCCGGCGAGCACGCGGCGACCCTGACCGTCGGCGAACCCGGCATCCTGCACGGCTCGCGCAGCTACGTCCTGCAGGACGACGAGGGCCAGATCACCGAGCCGTACTCGATCTCGGCCGGCCTGGACTACCCCGGCATCGGCCCCGAGCACGCCTACCTCAAGGAGACCGGTCGCGCCGAGTACCGTCCGGTCACCGACGACGAGGCGATGCAGGCGCTGCGCCTGCTGTCCCGCACCGAGGGCATCATCCCGGCCATCGAGAGCGCGCACGCCCTCGCGGGAGCGCTGCGGGTGGGCCGGGAGATCGGCGAGGAGGGCCTGGTCCTGGTCAACCTCTCCGGCCGCGGCGACAAGGACATGGACACGGCCGCCCGCTACTTCGGGCTGTACGACGAGGCTGAAGGAGCACAGCGGTGAGCGGGCGGATCGAGCTGCTGGACCGGACCCTGGCCGACGCCAGGGCCGAGGGGCGCGCGGCCCTGGTCGCCTACCTCCCGGCGGGCTTCCCCACCGTCGAGGGCGGCATCGAGGCGGCGAAGGCCGCCCTGGAGGGCGGCGCCGACGTCGTCGAGATCGGCCTGCCGCACAGCGACCCCGTGCTGGACGGCCCGGTCATCCAGACCGCGGACGACATCGCGCTGCGCGGCGGCGTACGGATCAAGGACGTGCTGCGCACGGTGCGCGAGGCGCACGCCGTGACCGGGAAGCCGATCCTGGTCATGACCTACTGGAACCCCGTCGACCGCTACGGCGCCGAGCGCTTCGCGGCCGAGCTGGCCGAGGCCGGCGGCGCGGGCTGCATCCTGCCGGACCTGCCGGTGGAGGAGTCCGAGGTGTGGCGGAAGGCCGCCGAGCAGCACGGCCTGGCCACCGTGTTCGTGGTCGCCCCCAGCAGCCGGGACGAGCGGCTGGCGAAGATCACGGCGGCGGGCTCCGGGTTCGTCTACGCGGCCTCGCTGATGGGCGTCACCGGTACCCGCGAGAGCGTCGGCGCGGAGGCGGCGGACCTGGTGCGCCGCACCCGGGCCACCACCGAACTGCCGGTCTGCGTGGGGCTGGGCGTCTCCGACGCCACGCAGGCGGCCGAGGTGGCGGGCTTCGCGGACGGGGTGATCGTCGGCTCGGCGTTCGTCAAGCGGCTGCTGGACGCCCCGGACCTGGAGCAGGGCCTCGCCGGCGTCCGCGAGCTCGCGGCGGACCTCGCCAGGGGCGTCCGCAGGTGACGCCGGCTCACTCGTAAGGGCGAAACACGGGCCGGGGGTACGCGCGAGCGTGCCCCCGGTTCGTTGTGCCTGGGTGTGAGCGAGAAGAACCGTGAAGGAAAGCGCAGCGCCCGGGACCGGATGCAGGAGCAGCGCGCACAGGACGAGCGCCGGCAGAAGCGCAAGAGGACGCTGGTCGTCGCGGGCTCCGTGATCGGGGTCCTGGCCGTCGGCGCGGTCATCGGGGTCGTGGTGTCCAACAGCGGCGGCGGCGGTGGTTCCGCCGCCCCGGCCGTCACCCCGGTGGGGGCGACCGGCAAGGACAGGCTGGCCCTGCCCAACGGCGCGAGCGACGCGCCGTCCACCCTCACCGTGTACGAGGACTTCCGCTGTCCGGCCTGCGCGGCGTACGAGAACGAGCTCCGCGACACCATCCACGGCCTCCAGGACCAGGGCCAGCTCAAGGTCGAGTACCACCTCGTCCGCCTGATCGACGGGAACCTGGGCGGCAGCGGCTCGCTCAACGCCGCCAACGCCGCGGCCTGCGCCCAGGACGAGGGCAAGTTCCGCGCCTACCACGACGTCCTGTACCAGAACCAGCCGCAGGAGAACGACGACCGCTTCGCCGACAAGAACCACCTGCTGGAGCTGGCGGGCAAGGTGCCGGGGCTGAAGAACTCCGCCTTCACCACCTGCGTGAAGGACGGCACCTACGACGACTGGGTGAACGCCAACAACGCGGCCTTCAGCACCGCCGGGTTCAACTCCACGCCCACCATCCTGCTCAACGGCGGCGAGAACCTGCTCGCGAAGGGCCAGCCCAACCTGACCGCGGACCGGCTCAAGCAGCTGGTCACCGAGGCCAACAAGGGCAAGAAGCCCGGCACCGAGACCCAGGGGGCCACTCCGCCCGGCGCGTCCGCGACCCCGGGTGCGTCAGGTCCGCGGGGCGCTTCGACGCCCGCGGAGGGCTCTCCCACGGCCGCGCAGAGCGGCTGAGGCTGCCGCCCGTTATCCAGCCGTTGCCGGGCGGGTGCCCGCCGCACCCGCCCGGCACGGTAGCGTCGGCAGTGCCATGGAACTCATCGCATTCATCCCCAGCCCGTCGCGCGGGGTCATCCACCTCGGCCCCATCCCTCTGCGCGGCTATGCCTTCTGCATCATCATCGGTGTCTTCGTGGCCGTGTGGCTCGGCGGCAGGCGATGGGCCGCCCGCGGCGGACTGAAGACCACGGTCGCGGACATCGCCGTCTGGGCGGTGCCGTTCGGCCTGGTCGGCGGTCGCCTCTACCACGTGATCACCAGTTACGAGCTCTACTTCGGCGAGGGCAAGAACTGGGTCGACGCGTTCAAGATCTGGGAGGGCGGCCTCGGCATCTGGGGCGCGATCGCCCTGGGTGCCCTCGGCGCCTGGATCGCCTGCCGGCGCCGGGGCATCTCGCTGCCCGCGTACGCCGACGCCGTGGCGCCCGGCATCGCCTTCGCCCAGGCCATCGGCCGCTGGGGCAACTGGTTCAACCAGGAGCTGTACGGGCGGCCCACCGACGTGCCCTGGGCGCTGAAGATCGACAGCGCGCACCGGCCGGCGGACACCCTGGACGTCGCGACGTACCACCCGACCTTCCTCTACGAGTCGCTGTGGTGCGTCGGTGTGGCGCTGCTGGTCATCTGGGCCGACCGGCGCTTCAAGCTCGGCCACGGCCGCGCCTTCGCGCTCTACGTCGCGGCGTACACCGTCGGGCGCTTCTGGATCGAGTACCTGCGCGTCGACGACGCCCACCACGTCCTGGGCCTGCGGCTCAACGACTGGACGTCGATCCTGGTCTTCCTCGCCGCGGTGGCCTACTTCGTGGTCTCGGCGAGGCTGCGGCCGGGCCGTGAGGAGATCGTCGAGCCGGCGGCCGCCGCCGCCGTGGCCGAGACCTCCGGCGAGGACAAGGACGCCGGTGCCGAGGCCGCCGGTGCCGAGGCCGCCGGTACCAAGGACCCCGAGACCGAAGACGCGGACGCCGGTGCCACGGAGCCCGGCGCGGACCGGGGGGACGAGGAGGACGGCGCCGCCGTCCCCGTGGACGCCGAGGCCAAGCCCGCCAAGAACCTCTGACGCCTACGTCGCGCGCCCGCGGCCGCCGTCCACCATCCGGTGACGGCGGCCGCGGCGCGTTTTCGCAGGTAGGGCAGGCTTTCCTTGCTGGAAACGCAGGGAATTCGCGCGTACGGTCGAGGTGTTCGAGGGAGGGACGCGGGGACCAGCGCCCCGGGGGAAGGAGCACCGTGACCACCATGCCGTCAGCCGCGGAACGCAGCGCAACGGGCACGGCCCCCGAGCGGGCACCGGGGCAGGACGAGCAGGCCACGCCCTACCACGTGGCGCACCACACCCACCGCGACGTGAGCGGCGGCTGGCTGCGCCCGGCCGTGTTCGGCGCGATGGACGGTCTGGTGTCGAACCTGGCGCTGATGACGGGTGTCGCCGGCGGCAACGTGGCCCCCTCCACCGTCGTGATCACCGGATTGGCGGGTCTCGCCGCGGGCGCCTTCTCGATGGCCGCGGGCGAGTACACCTCGGTCGCCTCCCAGCGGGAGCTGGTCCAGGCGGAGCTGGACGTCGAGCGGCTGGAACTGCGCCGCAACCCCAAGGACGAGATGCGCGAACTGGCCGCGCTGTACGTCGCCCGGGGCGTCGAGCCGGAGCTGGCCGAGGAGGTGGCCCGGCAGATGTCCAGGGACCCTGAGCAGGCCCTGGAGATCCACGCCCGCGAGGAGCTGGGCGTCGACCCCACCGACCTGCCGTCGCCGCTGGTCGCGGCCGGTTCCTCGTTCCTGTCCTTCGGCATCGGCGCCCTGCTGCCGGTGCTCCCCTACCTGTTCGGCGCAACGGTGGTCTGGCCCGCCGTGATCGTCGCGCTGGTCGGTCTCTTCCTGTGCGGGGCGGCTGTGGCGCGTGTGACGGCGCGCAGCTGGTGGTTCAGCGGACTTCGGCAGCTCGTCTTGGGCGGAGCCGCCGCCGGGGTTACCTTCGTTCTGGGCGCGCTGTTCGGCACCGCCGTCGGCTGAGCCGGGTGACGGCCACAAGCCACGTGTTACCCGCTCGTTTCAGCGCGACCGGCACAGGGCATCAGTCTGTGGCGCCGTGGGCAGAGTCGCCTGCGTCTCACGTGAGCGATGCTGGCCCAAAACTGCCTGCTCGTAGCGCTGCTTAGTCCACATGATGGAACTGGCTATCCACTTTTCGGCCATCCGGCCATCATGTAACCTGCACGAAATCGCAGAGGGCCAACGTCGTCCCTAGTGCGCATGTCATATGCCAGATGACGACGACGGGAGAGCCGATGCGTTCCGCGTCCACGCACCCCCAGGCCGCCGGCGGCTCCGGTTCCGGCCGGTCCCACATGGACGGCCGTCCCGCCGCCCAGGGGATGTACGACCCCCGCAACGAGCACGACGCCTGTGGCGTCGGCTTCGTGGCCACCCTCACCGGTGAGGCTGACCACGCGCTCGTGGAGCAGGCCCTGACCGTGCTGCGCAACCTGGAGCACCGCGGGGCCACCGGCTCCGAGCCGGACTCCGGCGACGGCGCCGGCATCCTGATGCAGGTCCCGGACGCGTTCCTGAGGGCGGTAGCCGGATTCGAGCTGCCCGCCGCCGGCCACTATGCGGTCGGCACGGCCTTCCTGCCCGTCGAGGACGAGGACCGCCGCAAGGCCGTCGAGTCCATCGAGCGGCTGGCCGCCGAGGAGGGCCTCGCCGTCCTCGGCTGGCGCGAGGTGCCGACCGACCCCGCGAGCCTGGGCGCCACCGCCCGCTCGACGATGCCGCACTTCGCCCAGCTCTTCGTGGCGGATGCCCAGGGCGCCGGGAGGGCCGGGACCGCCCTCGACCGCCCGGCCTTCGTGCTCCGCAAGCGCGCCGAGCGCGAGGCGGACGTCTACTTCCCGTCGCTGTCGGCCCGCACGCTGGTCTACAAGGGCATGCTGACCACCGGCCAGCTGGAGCCCTTCTTCCCGGACCTGTCCGACGAGCGCATCGCCACCGCGATCGCCCTGGTGCACTCGCGTTTCTCCACCAACACCTTCCCCAGCTGGCCGCTGGCGCACCCGTACCGCTTCGTCGCCCACAACGGTGAGATCAACACCGTCAAGGGCAACCGCAACTGGATGCGCGCCCGCGAGTCGCAGCTCGCCTCGGGCCTCTTCGACGGGGACCTGGAGCGGATCTTCCCGGTCTGCACCCCGGACGCCTCCGACACGGCGACCTTCGACGAGGTGCTGGAGCTGCTCCACCTCGGCGGCCGCTCGCTGCCGCACAGCGTGCTGATGATGATCCCCGAGGCGTGGGAGAACCACGACTCCATGGACCCGGCCCGGCGGGCCTTCTACCAGTACCACTCCACGCTGATGGAGCCCTGGGACGGCCCGGCCTGCGTCACCTTCACCGACGGTTCGGTCGTCGGCGCCGTCCTCGACCGCAACGGCCTGCGCCCCGGCCGCTACTGGGTCACCGACGACGGCCTGGTCGTACTCGCCTCCGAGTCCGGCGTGCTGCACGACATCGCCCCGGACCGGGTGGTCCGCAAGGGCCGGCTGCAGCCCGGGAAGATGTTCCTGGTCGACACGGTCGGGCACCGGATCATCGAGGACGACGAGATCAAGGCGCAGCTCGCCGCGGAGCACCCCTACGCGGAGTGGCTGGACGCCGGCCTGATCCACCTCAACGACCTGCCCGAGCGCGAGCACATCGTGCACACCCACGCCTCGGTCACCCGCCGCCAGCAGACCTTCGGCTACACCGAGGAGGAGCTGCGGATCATCCTGGCGCCGATGGCCAAGACCGGCGGCGAGCCGCTGGGCTCCATGGGCACCGACTCCCCGATCGCGGCGCTCTCCGAGCGGCCCCGGCTGCTCTTCGACTACTTCACGCAGCTGTTCGCGCAGGTCACCAACCCGCCGCTGGACGCCATCCGCGAGGAGCTGGTCACCTCGCTGATCAGCGCCGTCGGCCCGTCCGGCAACCTGCTGGAGCCCTCCCCGGCCTCCTGCCGCACCATCACCCTGCCGTTCCCGGTGATCGACAACGACGAGCTGGCCAAGCTCATCCACATCAACGCCGACGGCGACCTGCCGGGCCTCAAGGCCGCGACCCTGTCGGGTCTGTACCGGGTCTCCGGCGGCGGGGAGGCGCTGGCCGCGCGGCTCACCGAGATCTGCGCCGAGGCGGACGCCGCCATCGAGGACGGCGCCCGGCTGATCGTGCTCTCCGACCGGCACTCGGACGCCGAGCACGCGCCGATCCCGTCGCTGCTGCTCACCTCGGCCGTCCACCACCACCTGATCCGCACCAAGCAGCGCACCCAGGTGGGGCTGCTGGTCGAGGCCGGCGACGTCCGCGAGGTGCACCACGTCGCGCTGCTCATCGGCTACGGCGCCGCAGCGGTCAACCCGTACCTGGCGATGGAGTCGGTCGAGGACCTGCTGCGCGCGGGCACCTTCATCTCGGGCGTCGAGCCCGAGGCGGCCATCAGGAACCTGATCAAGGCGCTGGGCAAGGGCGTGCTGAAGGTGATGTCCAAGATGGGCATCTCCACCGTCGCCTCCTACCGCGGCGCCCAGGTCTTCGAGGCGATCGGCCTGGACACCGACTTCGTCGACACCTACTTCCACGGCACCACCACCAAGATCGGCGGCGCCGGTCTCGACGTGGTCGCCAAGGAGGTCGCCGCCCGGCACGCCAAGGCCTACCCCGCCTCCGGGATCGCCCCGGCGCACCGCCGACTGGAGATCGGCGGCGAGTACCAGTGGCGCCGCGAGGGCGAGCCGCACCTGTTCGACCCGGAGACGGTCTTCCGGCTGCAGCACGCCACCCGCTCGCGCCGCTACGACATCTTCAAGCAGTACACGGACCGGGTGAACGAGCAGTCCGAGCGCCTGATGACGTTGCGCGGCCTGTTCCGGCTCAGGGACGGTGAGCGCGCGCCCATCGCGGTCGACGAGGTCGAGCCGGTCTCCGAGATCGTCAAGCGCTTCTCCACCGGGGCCATGTCCTACGGCTCCATCTCGCGCGAGGCGCACGAGACGCTGGCCATCGCCATGAACCAGCTGGGCGGCAAGTCCAACACCGGCGAGGGCGGCGAGGACCCGGACCGCCTGTACGACCCGGCGCGCCGTTCCGCGATCAAGCAGGTGGCCTCCGGCCGCTTCGGCGTGACCTCGGAGTACCTGGTCAACGCGGACGACATCCAGATCAAGATGGCCCAGGGCGCCAAGCCCGGCGAGGGCGGTCAGCTGCCCGGCCACAAGGTCTACCCGTGGGTGGCCAGGACCCGGCACAGCACCCCCGGCGTCGGTCTGATCTCGCCCCCGCCGCACCACGACATCTACTCCATCGAGGACCTGGCGCAGCTCATCCACGACCTGAAGAACGCCAACCCGGCCGCCCGCATCCACGTGAAGCTGGTCTCCGAGGTCGGCGTCGGCACGGTCGCGGCGGGTGTCTCCAAGGCCCACGCGGACGTCGTGCTGATCTCCGGCCACGACGGCGGCACCGGCGCCTCCCCGCTGACCTCGCTCAAGCACGCGGGCGGCCCCTGGGAGCTGGGCCTGGCCGAGACCCAGCAGACGCTGCTGCTCAACGGCCTGCGCGACCGCATCGTGGTGCAGACCGACGGCCAGCTCAAGACCGGCCGCGACGTCGTCATCGCCGCCCTGCTGGGCGCCGAGGAGTTCGGCTTCGCGACCGCGCCGCTGGTGGTCTCCGGCTGCGTGATGATGCGGGTGTGCCACCTGGACACCTGTCCGGTCGGCATCGCCACCCAGAACCCGGTGCTGCGCGACCGCTTCTCCGGCAAGGCCGAGTACGTGGTGAACTTCTTCGAGTTCATCGCGCAGGAGGTCCGCGAGCTCCTCGCCGAACTGGGCTTCCGCTCGCTGGAGGAGGCCGTCGGGCACGCCGAGCTGATCGACACCACCGCGGCGGTCGACCACTGGAAGGCGCAGGGCCTGGACCTGGCCCCGCTCTTCCACGTGCCCGAGCTGCCCGAGGGCGCGGCCATGCACCGCACCACCGACCAGGACCACGGCCTGGCGAAGGCGCTCGACAACGAGCTGATCGCGCTCGCCAAGGACGCCCTCGACAACGGCGACCCGGTCCGCGCCCAGATCGCCGTCCGCAACGTCAACCGCACGGTCGGCACCATGCTCGGCCACGAGGTGACGAAGAAGTACGGCGGCGCGGGCCTGCCCGACGACACCGTCGACATCACCCTCACCGGTTCCGCGGGCCAGTCCTTCGGTGCCTTCCTCCCCAAGGGCATCACGCTCCGCCTGGAGGGCGACGCCAACGACTACGTCGGCAAGGGCCTGTCCGGCGGCCGGGTGATCATCCGTCCGGACCGGGGCGCCGACCACCTGGCCGAGTACTCGACCATCGCCGGCAACACCATCGCCTACGGCGCCACCGGCGGCGAGCTCTTCCTGCGCGGCACCACCGGCGAGCGCTTCTGCGTCCGCAACTCCGGCGCCACGGTGGTGTCCGAGGGCGTGGGCGACCACGGCTGCGAGTACATGACCGGCGGCCGGGCGCTCGTGCTCGGCCCGACGGGACGCAACTTCGCGGCCGGCATGTCCGGCGGCATCGCGTACGTCCTCGACCTCGACCCGGACAACGTCAACACCGGCATGGTCGACGTCGAGGAACTGGACGCCGACGACATCAAGTGGCTGCACGACGTGGTGCGCCGCCACCAGGAGGAGACCGGCTCCACCGTCGCCGAGCGGCTGCTCGGCGACTGGGGCCGCACCCTCACCCGCTTCGGCAAGGTCATGCCGCGGGACTACAAGGCAGTGCTCGCCGCCAAGAACGCCGCCGAGCAAGCCGGGCTCTCCGAGTCCGAGACCGTCGCGAAGATGATGGAGGCGGCAAATGGCTGACCCGAAGGGCTTCCTCACCACGCCCCGCGAGACCGCTCCGACCCGCCCGGTCGAGCAGCGCAAGCAGGACTGGAACGAGGTCTACGTTCCCGGCGGCCTGCTGCCGATCATCTCCAAGCAGGCCGGACGCTGCATGGACTGCGGCATCCCCTTCTGCCACAACGGCTGTCCGCTGGGGAACCTGATCCCCGAGTGGAACGACTACGCCTACCGCGAGGACTGGAAGGCCGCCAGCGAGCGCCTGCACGCGACCAACAACTTCCCGGAGTTCACCGGCCGCCTCTGCCCGGCCCCCTGCGAGTCCGCCTGCGTGCTCGGCATCAACCAGCCGGCGGTGACCATCAAGAACGTCGAGGTCACCATCATCGACAGGGCGTGGGACAGCGGGGACGTCACCCCGCAGCCCCCGGACCGGCTCTCCGGCAAGACCGTCGCCGTCATCGGCTCCGGCCCGGCGGGCCTCGCCGCCGCGCAGCAGCTGACCCGGGCCGGCCACACGGTCGCGGTGTACGAGCGGGCCGACCGCATCGGCGGTCTGCTGCGCTACGGCATCCCCGAGTTCAAGATGGAGAAGCGGCACATCAACCGCCGCATCGAGCAGATGCGCGCGGAGGGCACCAAGTTCCGCACCGGTGTGGAGATCGGCCGCGACATGGACGGGGCCAAGCTGCGCAAGCGCTACGACGCCGTGGTCATCGCCGCCGGTGCCACCCAGTGGCGCGACCTGCCCGTCGAGGGACGTGAACTCGGCGGCGTCCACCAGGCCATGGAGTACCTGCCGCTCGCCAACAAGGTGCAGGAGGGCGACTACGTCACCCCGCCGGTGTCCGCCGAGGGCAAGCACGTCGTCGTCATCGGCGGTGGCGACACCGGCGCCGACTGCGTCGGCACCGCGCACCGCCAGGGCGCCCGCTCGGTCACCCAGCTGGAGATCATGCCGCGGCCGACGGACGACCGCCCGGCGCACCAGCCCTGGCCGACCATGCCGATGACGTACAAGGTCACCTCCGCCCACGAGGAGGGCGGCGAGCGGGTCTACGCCGTCAACACCATGCGGTTCGAGGGCGACGAGGACGGCAACGTCAAGGCGCTGCACCTGGTCGAGGTCGCATTCCAGGACGGGAAGTTCGTGCCGCAGCCCGGCACCGAGAAGGTCATCCCGGCCGAACTGGTCACCCTCGCCATGGGCTTCACCGGCACCGACCAGGGCAACGGCCTGGTCGGGCAGCTCGGTCTGGAGCTCGACGCCCGCGGCAACATCGCCCGCGACAAGGACTTCGCCACCAACGTGGACGGGGTCTTCGTCGCCGGTGACAGCGGCCGCGGCCAGTCGCTGATCGTGTGGGCCATCGCCGAGGGCCGTTCCGCGGCCCGCGCGGTGGACCACTACCTCACCGGCGCGAGCACCCTGCCGGCCCCGATCCGTCCCACGGATCGCCCGCTGACGGTCTGACCCCCCGTCACGCCTGAGACGTCCCGTACAAGGGCGTACGGAACGGAACGCGGCGCCTGCCCTCACCCGACCGGGGGCAGGCGCCGCACTGCCATGTCGCGGAACTCCACCCGGGCGTCCTCGGTGTAGGCGCCCACGGCGCCGCGGGTGTAGGGGCGTTCGGCGTCCGTGAACGAGGTCAGGAAGCGCCCGTCGACCGTGATCGTGAGCGCGGGACCGCGCTGCTCCACCTCGATCCGGTACCCGTGCCCGGTGGGGAACGGCGTCGGGCCGGTGGCCAGGAAGCGCTGGCCGCCCCCGTACGCCGGGTCGCGCTTGCCCAGCTCCCAGCCGTTGGGCTTGAGGGCGACGTAGTAGAAGTGCTCCGGATCGCGGTACGCCCAGACCAGCCACGGCACCTCCCACGGGTTGGGGCGCGGGGTCCGCAGCTGACGGAGTGTCCGGGTGCGTGCCGCGTACACCAGGTCCCCGTACTCCGCGGTGGAGACCACCAGACCCGCGTGGGTGACGTCCGGCCGGTCCGCCGGGCCCGGGGTGAGCAGCAGCGACGTGGCGTCCCCGCGGTTGTCGCCGTAGCCGTCGTACACCGACAGCCAGGGCCCGTGCACCGTGCCGTCGCTCCAGCCCGGCCCGGCGCTCCCGCGCCCCTGGCAGGCGTACACCGCGACGCCCACCACCAGCAGCAGCGCGAGCACCAGTCCGGCGGACCGCGGGCCCCTCCGCCGCGGGGGACGGAGGGGCCCGGAGGCGGAGGACCTCAGGGCGGTGGTCATGCCGCGGGGGAGGGCTCCGGGGCGCGGGGCGGCGGGACCGCGGAGGAGAGCGCGGTCGGCACGTCCTCCCCGAAGTCCTCGGCCAGCTGGGCGAGGACGCGTTCGGCCGCCCGTCCGTCGCCGAAGGGATTGCCCGCGGTCGCCATCCGGTGGTACTCGGCGGGGTCGTCCAGCAGCCGGCCCGCGGCCGTCAGGATCGCCTCGGGGTCGGTGCCGATCAGCCGGGCCGCGCCCGCCTCCACGGCCTCCGGCCGCTCGGTCGTCGTACGCAGCACCAACGCGGGCTTGCCCAGGCTCGGGGCCTCCTCCTGGATGCCGCCGGAGTCGGTGAGGACGAGCTCGCAGTCGGCGAGGGTGGCCGCGAAGTCGGGGTAGCCCAGCGGCTCGACGACGTGGACGGCGTGGTGGCCGGTCAGCTCGGGCAGCAGCGCGTCCCGTACGGCCGGGCTCTTGTGCAGCGGCAGCAGGATCTCCACGTCCCCGCGCTGGCCGAGCCGGCGCAGCGCGCGGCCCATGGCGCGCATCCGCTCGCCCTGGTTCTCCCGGCGGTGCAGGGTGAGCAGCACCCGGCGGCGGCCGGTGCCGGGGAAGGCGCTGCGGCCGACGCCCTCGCCGAGCACCCACAGCAGGTTGTCGATGACCGTGTTGCCGGTGGTGAACACCTGCGTGTCGGGGGTGCCTTCGGCGAGCAGGTGGGCGGCGGCCCGCGGGGTCGGGGCGAAGTGCCAGCGGGCCATCCGGCCGATCAGCCGGCGGTTGAGCTCCTCGGGGAAGGGGTTGTCGAGGATCCCGGTGCGCAGCCCCGCCTCGACGTGGGCGACCGGGACCCGCTCGTAGAAGGCGGCCAGCGCACCGGCCAGCGCGGTGGTGGTGTCGCCCTGGACGATCACCAGGTCCGGACGGTCGTTCCTGATGACCTCGCCGAGCCCCTCGACGAGACGGGCCGTCAGCTCCGAGAGCTGCTGGCGCTCGCGCATCACGTCGAGTCCGGCCTTGGCCGGCACCTGCAGCAGGTCCAGCATCTGGTGGAGCATCTCGCGGTGCTGCCCGGTGGTGACCACGATCGGCTCGAAATGCCGCGAGGCCGCCATGGCGCGGGCCACCGGGGCCAGTTTGATCACCTCGGGCCGGGTGCCGAGGACGAGCATCGCCCGGATGGTTCCCGGCACTTCGGGCAGTTCGACTGGGTAAGCGGACATGGTTCCCCCCTGGGACGGTGGTGCAGATGATCGGCTGGAGCAGGAGTACGGGGCCGTCAGGTGCGCGCGGTCTTCAGCCAGGTGCGCTTGCCGGTGAGCATCCGCCACAGGCCCCACCAGCCGGCGGCGAACCAGATGTAGCCGTAGAGGATGAAGGCGTGCGCCACCAGGACGGAGCGCACCAGCCCGAGCGTGCGCTCGCGCTTGGCGTAGACGAAGCCGTAGACGTAGGCCGCGGTGAAGGAGAGCAGGTACGGGCCGAGCAGCCACGTCGGCGAGACCAGCGGCCGGCCCTCCTGGAACGAGGCGGCGACGGTGCCGGCCACGGCGATCAGGAAGGAGAGCGGCAGCAGCGAGGTCAGCAGGATCAGCACCGGGCTGGACAGGTGGTAGAGCAGGTCCAGGGCCGGGCGGGTGGCCACCTCGCGCAGGATCAGCGGCACCAGGTTCGCGGACTGGAGGTGGCCCTGGAACCAGCGGGAGCGCTGCCGCACCAGCCGCCGTACGTCGAGGACGGCCTGCTGGGAGACGGCGGCGGTGGTGCAGTACTGGTTGCGCCAGCCGCGGGCGATCAGCCGGACCCCGAGGTCGAGGTCCTCGGTCAGGCTGTCGCTCCAGGGGCCCTCGCCGCCGAGGGTGTCGAGCGCGGACAGCCGCATGAACTGCCCGTTGCCGCCCATGCCGACGCTGCCCAGGAAGCGCCGGGCGCTCTGGAAGACGTCGCCGTAGACGACGAACTCCATGTCCTGCAGCCGGGCCAGCAGGCCCAGGTGCCGGTTGTACATGCGGACGCCGATCTGGACGGCGCCGGTGGCCGGGTCGTCGAAGTACGGGTCGACGGCCTGGAGGGTGTGCGGGTCGAGCCGGCCGTCGGCGTCGACGACGCAGATGACGACGTCCTCGGGGGAGCGGTGGCCGAGCAGCCCGGCGGCCCGCAGGTGGCGCACGCCCGCGTTGAGCGCCGCGCCCTTGCCGCGCCGGGCGTCGGGGAGGCGGCGCTGGTAGAGCCGGACCCGGGAGCTGTCGGCGGCCCTGGCGACCTCGGCCGTACGGTCGTCGGAGCCGTCGTCGACGACCAGCGCCACGAAGCTGTCCGCGGGCAGCGAGGTGATCCGGGCCAGGCTCTCGGCGAGGACCTTCTCCTCGTTGAGGCAGGCGAGCAGGAAGACGTAGAAGCGCTGCCGCCCCGGCCGGCGGACCCGGCGGATGTGCCGCCGGGAGAGCAGGAACAGCGTGGTGTTGTAGGTCCCGGCCAGCACGATCAGCGCGGTCGCGGCCCACAACGCGAACTGGCCGGTCATGACCCGCCCCCGGAGGGGCGGCCGGCCGCCGCCGCGCGGGCCGAGGGCCGGCGGAGCCAGAGTCTCGCCGCTATCAGACCGAATGCGATCAAGCAATACAGCAGGAAGCCCATTCCTGCCGCTATTTGTAAACCCCTGGCGAACGGAATGCCAGGAACAGACCTCGAAGCCGTGGCCATACCGGCCAGCGGCAGCATTGTGCCCAGTGCGGGCCTTCCGTACATGAGTGAGTCCCCCCAATGTGTTCCGGTGCGAAAGGCGGCCCGGAACTCCAGGGCAGGAAGTTAGCAGATACTTTTTGATGATCATTGGCCTCCAGGTGAAGCCTGAGGTGGCAGGCCGGGCGCGTGGTGCATCGCCCCAGCTCCCGGGCGTGCGCCGAAAGAGAAATTCACCCTTCCGAGGGCTTTGGTTTCCGCGACTGAATGGATAATCGAACGAGAAGCGAATCCGATGATCGGGTTGACAGCGGGCATTGCCGCTCTGAACAATCGGCGGCCTGTTCCGTAGGTGCAATGGGGGGAAACATGCAATCCCGCATCGGGAGGTCCGGGAAGTCCCGGGTCTCCGTCATCGTCATGCTCATCGCGGCCCTGCTCGGGGCCGCATTCCTGTCCGCCCCGGCGGGCGGCGCCGCGGGGCGCGGCCCGGCCGGCAAGGGGGACCACCGCCACCACGGCGGACTCCCGGGCGGCCGCGCCGGCCTGGGGAAGGTGGACTTCACCGGCTGGGCCAAGGCCCAGCGCGCCGCCGACCGCGACCGGCGCGCCAAGGGCCCGCTCCGCGGCGGCATCCGGCCGCCACGTGCCGACCGCGACCTGACCGGCGCGCGCGCCCCGCTGGCCGCCAGGCCCTCGCGGACCGCGGCGGCAGCCGACGCGGGCACCACCGCACTCGTCCTGTACGACACCGCCGGCCCCTACGGGCACCTCGGCGAGCTCTACGCCATGGCCACCGCCAACCTCGCCGGCCACTTCGGGACCGTGACCGCCAAGCCCGTCGCGCAGTACACCGCGGGCATGGTCGACCAGTACACGGCCACCTTCTACATCGGCTCCACCTACTACGGCGGGAGCGTCCCCGACGCCGTCCCCGCCGCCTTCTACCAGGACGTGGTCACCACCACGCGCCCGGTGACCTGGCTCGCCGACAACATCTGGTCGCTGGCCAACGCGACGGGCGTCACCCAGTTCCAGGACAAGTACGGCTGGGACCCCACCGCGTCGTACTTCGAGGCGAACGGCAGCGTCGGCACCGTCACACAGGTGACGTACAAGGACCAGACCCTCACCCGGAAGGTCCCGGCCGGCCAGGACGGCGGCGTGCTGCGGCCCGCCGTCATGTCGGGGCCCGGCTACCCGGCGGTGACGCAGCTGGCCACCGCCCGCGACACCAGCACCGGCACCGACTTCCCGTGGGCGGTGCGGTCGGGCAACCTCACCTACGTCGGTGAGATCCCCTTCGCCTACGTCTCCGAGAGCGACCGCGTCATCGCCTTCGAGGACCTGCTCTTCGACTCCCTCGCCCCCGGCACCGCCGAGCGGCACCGGGCCATGATGCGGCTGGAGGACATCAGCCCCAACTCCGACCCCGCCGAACTGCGGGCCATCGCCGACTACCTCGCCGCGGAGCAGATCCCGTACGGCATCAACGTCATCCCCGTCTACACCGACCCCAACGGCACCTACAACAACGGGCAGCCGGAGACCGTCACCCTGGCGCAGCGCCCGCAGCTGGTCTCCACCCTGAAGTACATGCTCCAGCACGGCGCCGTCCTGATGAACCACGGCTACACCCACCAGCACGGGAACACCGCGAACCCCTACAACGGCGTCACCGGCGACGACTTCGAGTTCTACCGGGCCCACGTCGACGCCTCCGACAACGTGGTCTACGACGGCCCCGTCACCGGCGACTCCGCGCTGTGGGCGCAGACCCGGGTCACCCTGGGCCTGGCCCAGTTCGCCCTCGCCGGCCTGCCGGTGCCCAGACTGTGGACCACCCCGCACTACGCGGCCTCCGCCACCGACTACAAGGTCTTCGCCCAGAACTACACCGCGCGCCTGGAGCGTTCGCTGTACTTCGCCGGCACCCTCGGCGGCGGCACGACGGACCCCAACCGCTTCATCGGGCAGTTCTTCCCGTACGTCGTCAAGGACGTGTACGGCACCAAGGTGCTGCCCGAGAACATCGGCAACTACGAGCCCGAGGCCTACAACAACCACCCGGCACGACTGCCGGCCGACCTGATCGCCTCGGCCAAGGCGAACCTCGCCGTCCGCGACGGCTTCGCCAGCTTCTTCTACCACCCCTACTACCCGGTCCAGCCGCTCAAGGAGACGGTCGAGGGCATCCGCGCCCTGGGCTACACCTTCGTCAGCCCCGCGACCGCCGGATGACCCTGCTCGGGAGGACCGCCGCCGCGACCGTCGCGGCGGCGGTCCTCGCCCTGACCGCCGGCTGCACCACCGTCGGCGCCCGGCCCGCGGACCGCCCCGACGACCGGCCGCACCAGGGCCCCGGGACCGGCGCGGGCGACCGGGTCCGCGGCATCGCGCTGCCCTCCTGGGCGGCGGAGGACTACGACAGCCCCGCCGCCGGGCGCTACCTGCGCGGCATCGCCGACACCGGCGCGCGGTGGGTGTCCTTCACCCCCACCTGGTACCAGTCCGGGGTCCACGACTCCGCGATGCGCACCACCGGGGAGACCGCGAGCGACACGAGCCTGCGGCGGATCGTCCGGCAGGCCCACGCCGCCGGGTTGAAGGTGCTGCTCAAGCCGCACGTCGACCTCACCGGCGGCGGCGACCGCGCGGGCATCACCCCGGCCGACCCCGACGCCTGGTTCGCCGCCTACACCCGCTTCATCGGCCACTACGCGGAACTGGCGGGCGCACTCGGCGTCGAGCAGTTCGCCGTCGGCACCGAACTGGCAGGCACCTCACGGGACGGCGCGCGCTGGCGGGCGGTGATCCGTGCCGTACGGGAGCGCTACGACGGCCCGCTGGTCTACGCCGCCAACTACGACGAGTACGCACACGTCCCCTTCTGGGGCGCCCTCGACCTGATCGGCGTCGACGCCTACTGGCCGCTGGCCGACCGCCCCACCACCGACGCCGGCCGGCTGCGCGCCGCCTGGCGGCCCGTCATCGGCGAGCTCTCCGCCTACTCCGCCCGGCACCACCGCCGCGTGCTGTTCACCGAGGCGGGCTACGTCAGCCAGCGCGGGACGACCACGGCGCCGTACTCGTGGACCGTCAGCCGGCAGCCGGGGGAGGCCGAACAGGCCGCCGCCTACCAGGCGCTGCTCTCGGCGCTGGACGGCGAGCGCTGGTGGGCGGGGGTGTGCTGGTGGATGTGGGACGACTGGCCGGACAGCGGGGAGACCCCGGCCCGCCTCGCGTACAGCCCGCACGGAAAAGCCGCGGAGGAGGTACTGCGCCGCTGGTGGCGCACATGAGCGTGACAATCCGGGCGAAACGCTGACATTGTGTCGTCATGACGGCTCTCGCACCCGGCGCAACCGAGGACTCGACGGACTTCGCCGACGCCGACCGGGGATTCCTCGGTGCCCTGACCCCCGGCCGCGTCACCGACGGCGACGGCCGGGTGGTCTGGGACGGCGACGCGTACTCCTTCCTGCAGGGCCCGTGCCCCGACACGGCGCACCCGGGCCTGTGGCGGCAGAGCCGGCTCGCCTCCAAGCAGGGCCTGTTCGAGGTCGTCGAGGGCATCTACCAGGTACGCGGCCTCGACCTGTCGAACATGACCCTCGTGGAGGGGGACCGCGGGGTCGTCGTCATCGACCCCCTCCGCTCCACCGAGTGCGCGGCCGCCGCCCTCGCCCTCTACCGCGAGCACCGAGGGGACCGGCCCGTCACCGCCCTCATCTACAGCCACTCGCACGTCGACCACTTCGGCGGCGCCCGCGGTGTCCTGCCGCACGGCCACGACCCGGTGCCCGTTCTCGCCCCGGCCGGCTTCCTGGAGCACGCGGCGGGCGAGAGCGTCGACGCCGGGGTCGCCATGACCCGCCGCGCCGTCTACATGTACGGCTCCGAACTGCCCAAGGGGCCGGCCGGGCAGATCGGATGCGGGCTCGGCCAGACCGCCTCCACCGGCACCGTCACCCTGATCCCGCCCACCGTGCACGTCACCCGCACCGGCCAGGACGAGACGATCGACGGGGTCCGGATCATCTTCCAGCTCACCCCCGGGGCCGAGGCGCCCGCCGAGATGAACTTCCACTTCCCCGCCAAGCGGGTGCTGTGCATGGCGGAGAACGCCACCCACACCATGCACAACGTCCTGACCCTGCGCGGCGCGCAGGTCCGCGACGCACGTCTGTGGGCGCACTACCTGAACGAGGCCCTCGTCCTCTTCGGCAACGCCTCCGACGTCGCCATCGCCTCCCACCACTGGCCGACCTGGAGCCGCGAGGGCATCCACCGGCTGCTCTCCCACCAGCGCGACCTGTACGCCTACCTGCACGACCAGACCCTGCGGCTGGTCAACCGGGGCCTGACCGGCAGCGAGATCGCCGAGGAACTGACCCTGCCGCCCGCCCTGGAACGGCTCGACGCCAACCGCGGCTACTACGGCTCCCTCAGCCACAACGTGAAGGCCGTCTACCAGCGTTACATGGGCTGGTTCGACGGGAACCCGGCCCACCTGTGGCAGCACCCCCCGGCGGCGGAGGCGCGCCGCTACGTGGACTGCCTCGGCGGAACCGACGCCACCGTCGCCAAGGCGAGGGAGTACGCCGACGCGGGCGACCTGCGCTTCGCCGTCACCCTGCTGGGCCACGCCGTCTTCGCCGACCCCGGGCACGCCGTCGCGACGGAGGAACTGGCTCTGCTCTACGAGCGCCTGGGGCACGGCTGCGAGAACGGCCCCTGGCGCAACTTCTACCTGATGGGCGCCCAGGAACTGCGGGAGGGCGTCTCCCCGACCCCGGTCGTCATCGCCAACCCGGACGTGATGGCCGCCCTTACCGTCGACCAGCTCATCGACTCCCTCGCCATCCGCGTCAACGGCCCCAAGGCATGGGACGTCCACCTGACCATCGACTGGCGCCTGACCGACGAGCACCGCACCTGGCACCTGACCCTCTCCAACGGCGCCCTCACCTACTTCTCCACCCAGGACGGGCGCCCCGCCGTCCGGCACGCCGACCTGACGCTCACCCTCACCCGGCCCGAGCTGCACCGGCTCCTCGCGGGCGGCCGCTTCGAGGGCGTCGACCACGAGGGGGACCTCAAGGTGGTGGCGACCCTCGTCGGACTGCTGGACGCCGCCGACCAGGACTTCCCGATCGTCACCCCGTGAGGACTCCCGGACGTGCGTGACCAACGTGCGTGACCGACGTGCGTGAAGAACGCGGCCCGTCCGGCGTGGTCGGTCAGGTGTCGCACTCCAGCACGGTGCGGCACAGCCGGCACCGCGCCTTCATCCGGCCCCGCACCGGGACCCGGATCCGCTGGTGGCACACGGGGCAGGGGAAGGAGACCCGCTGGGGGCCGGCACCCTCGAAGGCGTAGCCGGCGGCCGGGTACGCGCCGCCGCGCCGCCGGTCGCGGGCGTACCGGCGGCGGCCCACCCAGCCGCAGGCGACCATCGGCGGATGACGCAGGTCCGCCTCGGCGACCTCCTGCCCGGCCCGGTAGGCGTCCCGGGCCCGCGGGCTGGTGAGCCACGGCTCGACGTCGTCGCCGAAGGCCTGCGCCCGCTTGGCCAGGACGTAGCCGAACTCCTCCGGGGTGAGGTAGCCCAGTTTGGACACGGCCGTGGTCGCCCGGCCCCCGAACAGCACCGGCTCCTCGCGGTAGGAGTCCAGCAGCAGCCAGCCCGCGCCCAGGTAGGTCGTGGCGGTGTCGGTCAGGATCTCGTTCTCCCACGACCCGGGGAACCTCAGTCCGAGCCGGTGCAGGTAGACGTGCATCACCTCGTGCGCCAGCACCGCCCCCACGTCGCGCCGGTCGTCCCGGAAGCGGTCGTGCAGCTCCACGAAGTACTCGGGTCCGGCGGCCAGTTCCACGTTGCCCGCGTGCACCATGTCCCGGAAGGCGACCACCATGCGGGCCTCCGGAAGCCGGAAGTGCTGCACGATGGCCCGCGCGACCCGCTGCGCGCCCAGGTGGAGGTTCTCGTCCGCGGGGAACGCCACCGCCTCCGGGCGCACGCTCGCCGGGAAGCGGCTCACCGTGTCGTACGACAGCCGCCGGTAGAGCGCGGTCAGCGCTTCCCGCACCTGTTCCAGGTGCGGGAAGCCGTGCTCGACAGGGCTGGACGACGGCTCGGTCACGGCGCCTCCCCAAGCGGGTACGACCCTTCGAGCCTACGCGTCGACCCAGGCCGTTGTCGCCGTGCGTTCCGGCCCCGTGCCGGTCGCGGAGCCGGCCACCGGCACGCCGAGTGCGGTCAGCCGTTCGGCGGCGGTCGGTGCGGTGCCGCCCTCCGCCTGGTAGACGCTGAGCAGGAGCCGCCCGCCGGGTTCCACGAGCTCCGCCGTCAGCCGGCGCACCATGTCGCCCAGCCGGCGTTCGGGCACGCAGTCGGCGAGGGCGTGCACGAAGGTGAACCGCCCGCCGTCGGGCGGCCGCCAGTCCAGCGCGTTGCCCACCGATATCCGCCCGGCCCACCGCGGCAGCCGGCGCCGGGCCAGCTCCACCAGGCGCGGGGCGAGGTCCACGCCGTAGGGCTCGACCACCCGGCCCCGCTCCGCCGCCCACCGCCGCACCGACTCCATCAGCAGCCCGTTGGCGCAGCCGAGGTCGAGGAACGTGCCGTCCTTGTGGAGCGCCTCCACCACCATCGAGCGCCGCGCCCGCCACTGATCCGGCTCCCGTCCGAAGCCGGATCCGCCCTCGGGCGTGGTCGCCCGCAGGTAGGCGGGCTCCAGCAGGCGCAGGTTGTCGGCGAAGTACGAGGTGTCGTCCTGCTCCCGGAAGGAACGCGCCGCGTCCAGCACGGCACGCCGCTCGGCCCCGGCGGGCAGCAGGTCCGCGATCGCGGCGGCCTCGGCCACGACGAGGTCCGCGTCGGCGGCGTGCGGCCGCCGGCCCCGGTAGCGGTCCCCGTCCAGCCAGGCGTAGAGCCGTTGTTGCCCCGCGTCCCAGGCGAAGGGGTGCACCCGCTGGCGGTAGTACCCGGCGGTCTCCAGCGGCACCCGTGCGGCGGTGTCGAGGATCCAGTCCTCACCGGGCAGCACCTCGCCGGACGGCAGGCGCACCACCCCGTCCGCGCCGCGTACCGCGCCCACCAGGCCGCCCGGCAGGAACGGCACGAAGGTGACCCGGCGCACCGACGCGGGGTCCGGGTCCCGCTCGACCGGCTCGTACGTCGTGCTCCCCGCGTCCATGCCGTCCCCCCCTCGGCCGGGCCCGCCCCTGGCGGCGGTCACGGTGACACCGTACAAGCGGCCACCGACACCCGGCCGCCGCTCATCCCGTGACGGCCGGCCCCGGAGCCTGCCCGTAGCAGAGGCAGAACGGGTGCCCGGCGGGGTCGGCGAAGACCCGGAAGCCGCTGCGCTCGCCGCCGCTGTCGTGCAGGAAGGTGGCGCCCAGCGCCACGACCTCCTCGTGGGCGCGCTCCACGTCGGCGCGGGTGGGGACGTCGAAGTCCAGGTGGAACTGCTGCGGGTGCTCCGGGTCCGGCCAGCGCGGCGGCCGGTGGAAGGGCACCTCCTGGAAGGCGATCCGGGCACCGTCAGGGGACGTCAGGGTCACCCACGAGGGGTCCGCGGTGTCCAGGGACCAGCCCAGGACGCCCTGGTAGAAGCCGCCCAGCGCGGCCGGGTCCGGGCAGTCGATCACGGTGCACTGCAAGGTGGCGATCATCCGCCGAGCCTGCCCGGCGTCCTCCTGCGGGCGCAAGGCCCGCCCCCGGGACCATACTTTCGGCGGATACGGAACCGGTCCGGCGGGGGAGGCCCCGGCACCCCCGGACTCCGTACGGTGGGGACCGTGGCCGGCCGTCCGTCGCCCGGCGGCCGGCCACGACGTCCGTACCGCCGTCGCCCGAAGGACCGAAGGACCCCGACCCATGTCCGCCGCCTGTGCCGCCTCCGCCACCACCGTCCGGACCGCCCCGGCCCGGACCGCCGCCGTCGCCAGGCGCGCGGCGTTCGCCGTGCTCGCGGTCCTCGCGGTGTGCGCGGTGTGCGCGGTCAGGACGGCGGGCGTCCCCGGCGTCCCGGACCTGGCCGGACCCGCGCTGGCCGGCGTGCTGCTGCTGGCGGTGGGCGTCCGCGGCGTCCTGTACGCCGTCCGCCCGAGGTGAGCGGCCGATGCGGATGACGCACCGTCGCATCAACGTCCTCGCCCTCGCCCTCCTCGCCATCGCCGCCGCCACGACCGGCTGGGCGGTCGCCCACGGGGGACGGGGCGACGCGGTCGCCGTGGTCCACGGCAGCACGCCGGTCCGCGCCTCCGACCCCGGCGGGCACACGCCGGTACGCATCGACATCCCGAGCGCCGGCGTGCACGCCCGCGTCGTCGACCTCGGGGTGACCGACGACGGCACCCTCCAGACCCCCGCCACCGAGCAGGGCCGCTACGCCGGCTGGTACGACCGCAGCGCCGCCCCCGGCGACCACGGCACCTCCGTGATCGTCGGCCACGACGACGGCGGACGCGGACGCGCGGTGTTCCACGACCTCCACGACGTGCGCCCCACCGACACCGTCGTCGTCACCCGCGGGGACGGCAGCCGTGCCCGCTTCACCGTCACCCGGGTCGAGCACGTCCCCCGGCGCTCCCTGCCCGCACAGGCCCTGCTCCGCGACGACGGCACGGCCGCCCTGCGTCTCGTCACCTGCGCGAGCGACCGGCACGACGACGGCCGGCCCCCCGGAACCCTCGTCGTCCACGCGATCGCGGTCCGCACCTCCTGACCCCCGTCCGCGCCGCACCCCACGACCGGGAGAGGTCCTAGCGGCGGACCGCCGAGATCAGTCCGCCGGGCCGTTCCTCGTGTTGCGGCGGGGTGGTGACCGGGCGGCCGTAGGCGGCGGCGCGCTCGCGCAGCGTGTGCCCGGCGGCCTCCCAGCCGTGCCGGGCCAGCCAGCCGACCGGGTCGTCGGGCATCTCCGAGACCCACAGGGACGCCGCCGATCCCGGCGCGGCGTCCGCGCCGAAGCGCTCGATCACGCCGCGCGAGCCCAAGGTCAGCCCCATCCGGCTGCCCGGCGCCGACAGCGCGCCGATCCGGGCGAGCAGCAACTCCACCGCGTCCTCGGGCAGATAGATCAGCAGTCCCTCGGCGATCCACACGGTCGGCGCGGACGGGTCGTGCCCCGCGGCGACCAGCGCGCTCGGCCAGTCGTCACGCAGATCCACCGGGACGGTGATCCGCTCGCAGCGCGCGACGGCCCGCTCCCGGCGCAGCACCGAGGCCTTGAAGTCCAGTGGGTCGGCGGTGTCGACCTCGAACAGCCGGGTGCCCTCCGGCCAGTCCATCCGGAAGGCGCGGCTGTCCATGCCGGCGCCGAGCAGCACGACCTGCCGGACCCCGGAGGCGGAGGCCTCCCGCAACAGGTCGTCGAGGAACTTCGTCCTGATGACGATGGAGAACGACACGGCCAGCCGGCGGCGTCGCGCGGCCTCGTCGTCGGGCAGCGGCGGCGAGGAGGGCCACAGGCCGCCGGCGGCGGCGAAGGCCCGTGCCAGTGGGTCGCGGAACAGCGCGTTCTCCCGCTCGGTCTCCAGCGCCCGCACCCTGGCCACGCCCACCGCCGTGGCCCACACTCCCGACGGCCGCAACGGCCGTTGCCCATCAGTCACCGTGCCAGCCTAGGACGGCACGACCCGGGCGCCGGGGTCAGTCCCGGCGGCCCCAGTCGAGGCGGTCGGCCAGACCGGCGGCGGTGAAGGCGGCGGCCAGTTCGTCGCGGCCCTCGGTGAAGTGGGCCCAGCTGTCGTAGTGGACGGGGACCACGCGGCGGGCGGCGAGGAGTCCGGCGGCCTGGGCGGCCTGGGCGCTGTCCAGGACGATCAGCTGGTTGTCGAAGAGTTCGGGGAAGCGGGGGGCGCCGGCGAAGAGCAGGGCGGTGTCGACGGGGGCGTAGCGCTCGGCGATCTCCTTGACCGCGTCGAGGGAGGCGTTGTCGCCGCTGACGTAGACGGTCGGCAGGCCTTCTCCGGTCAGCACGAAGCCGACGACCTGGCCGGTGACCGGCTCGACCTTCTCGCGCGGGCCGGGGCCGTGGACGGCGGGGACGGCCGTCACGGTGACCGTGCCGCCGCCGGGGCGGTCCAGCTCGACGGACTCCCAGTCGGCCAGGCCCTCGGCCCGCTCCTTCAGGCGCTGCCCGCCACCGGGGGTGGTGAGGGTGAGCGGGACCTCGGCGAGCAGGGCCCGGCCCGAGGCGTCGAGGTTGTCGGGGTGCTCGTCGTGCGAGAGCAGGACCACGTCGACCGGGCCGAGGTCGGCGGCGGCCCCGCTGGAGGCGGCGGTCTTGGTCAGGAACCGGCCGCCGCCACGGGGGTAGTCGCCCGGGGAGTCGAAGGTCGGGTCGGTGAGGAAGCGCAGGCCGCCGTACTCGAAGAGGGCGGTCGGACCGCCGAGGACGCGCACGGGGAACGAGCCGGTCGCCGCGGGAAGGGAAGACATGGTGTACCTCACGGATAGGCGGTTTCTAACCGTGACAAGACGGTAGTCGCCTCTCACGGATCAAGCAAGCCGTACCATGAGGACCGTGAAGGAGCCCTTGATCGGACAACTCGGCCTGCCGCCCGCACAGGGCGAGGAGGAGCACCTGGCCCTCGCCCTCGCCAACAGCGCGATCGCGCTGACGGGCGGCCACACGGTCGACCTCCTGGGCTCTCCCGCGCAGGCGAACCACTGGCTCGCGGAACGCGGCCTCGCACCGGTCGAAGCCGGCATGCGGGAGATGTGCGCGGCGCAACTGCGCTCGCTGCGCGAACAGATCAGGTCGCTGTTCGCCGCCCGGGCCGAAGGCCTGCCGGCCCTCCCCGCCGCGGTCAGGGCCGTCAACGACGCCATGACCCGCATCCCCACCGCCCCGTTGCTGCAGTGGGACGACGAGACCGGTCCCTACCGCGCCACCCCGCACCCCACCACCGCCGTCGTGGACCACGCCCTGGCCGTCCTCGCCGCCGACGCCTCGGACCTGCTCACCGGCCCCGAAGCGGCCCGTCTCACCGCCTGCGGCTCCCCTCCCTGCAACCGCTACCTGCTCCGCCACGGCCGCCGCCAGTGGTGTTCCACCCGCTGCGGCGACCGCGCCCGCGCCGCCCGCGCCTACGCCCGCCGCACCGCCTCGCTGTGACGCCCGCGCCCCCCGGCGACGGCCCCCGCCGAAGGCGCGCCCGCCGTCCCGGCCCACGGGCCGCGGGGGACCCCCGTGCGCCGCGGGCCGGGCATGGGGCAGCATGACGGCATGCCTGCTCTCACGCGTGCCGAGGCCGAGACCCGCGCCCGGCAGATCGCCGTCCAGCACTACGCCGTCGACCTGGACCTCACCCGCGGCGACGAGGTGTTCGGATCGACCACCGTCATCCGCTTCACCGCCCTCGCCGACGGCGTCGACACCTTCGTCGAGCTGAAGCCCGCCGCGCTGCACGGCGCCGTCCTGGACGGACGGCCGCTGGACGCCGCGACCCTGGGCGACGACCGGCTGCCGCTCACCGGCCTCACGGCCGGACCGCACGAACTGCGGGTCGAGGCGGACATGCGGTACTCCCGCACCGGTGAGGGCATGCACCGCTTCACCGACCCCGCCGACGGCGAGACCTACCTCTACACCCAGCTCTTCCTGGACGACGTGCAGCGCGTCATCGCCGCCTTCGACCAGCCCGACCTGAAGGCCGTCTTCGACGTCACCGTGACCGCGCCGCCCGCGTGGACCGTCCTCGGCAACGGGGTCGCCGAGCGCACCGGGGAGGCCGAGGGCCGCTGGCGCGTCGCGGCGACCCCGCCGATCAGCACCTACCTGCTCGCCGTCGCCGCCGGGCCCTGGCACTCGGTGCGCACCGAGCACGCGGGTCTGCCCTTCGGACTGCACTGCCGCCGCTCCCTCGCCCCGTACCTGGACGCCGACGTCGAGGAGCTCTTCGACATCACCCGGCGCTGCTTCGACCGCTACCACGAGCTGTTCGAGGAGCCGTACCCCTTCGACTCCTACGACCAGGCCTTCGTCCCCGAGTTCAACGCGGGCGCCATGGAGAACCCCGGCCTGGTCACCTTCCGCGACGAGATGGTCTTCCGCTCCGCCGTCACCGACACCGAGCGGCAGACCCGCGGCATGGTCGTCGCCCACGAGATGGCCCACATGTGGTTCGGCGACCTTGTCACGCTGCGCTGGTGGGACGACATCTGGCTCAACGAGTCCTTCGCCGAGTACATGGGCTACCAGGTGCTCTCCGAGGCCACCCGGTTCACCGGCACCTGGACGGACTTCGCCGTCGCCCGCAAGGGCTGGGGCTACGACGCCGACCAGCGCCCCTCCACCCACCCCGTCGCCCCCGCCCCGGAGGCCGTCCCCGACACCGCCTCGGCCCTGCTCAACTTCGACGGCATCTCCTACGCCAAGGGCGCCTCCGCGCTGCGCCAGCTCGTCACCTGGCTCGGCCGCAAGGACTTCCTCGCCGGCATCAACGAGCACTTCGCGCGGCACCGCTTCGGCAACGCCGCCCTCGCCGACTTCATCGACTCCCTCGCCGGCGCCACCGACCGCGACGTCCACGCCTGGGCCGACCGCTGGCTGCGCACCACCGGCGTCGACACGCTCACCCCCGTCCCCGAGGGCGTCGACGGCGGCTGGCGGCTGGACGTCACGCACCAGGGCGGCCGCCCGCACCGCATCTCCGTCGCCGCGTACGACCGCGCCGGCACCGGCACCGAAGCCGACCCGGAGCGGCTGGTGCTGCGCGAGCGCTTCGAGACCGACGTCCCCGCGGACGGCGAGACGCCCGGCACGCGTCCCGGCCCCCGCCCCGACCTGGTGCTCCTCAACGACCAGGACCTGACGTACGCCAAGATCCGCTTCGACGCGCGGTCCTGGGACACCCTGGTCGCCGCGCTGCGCGGCCTGCCGGACCCGCTCAGCCGCGCCCTGGTCTGGAACGCCGCCCGCGACCTCGTGCGGGACGGCGAACTCCCGCCCGCCGCCTACCTCGACGTGGCCCGTGCCCACCTGCCGTACGAGACCGACATCGCCGTCGTCCAGGGCGTGCTCGGCTTCGCCCGCGGGCAGATCGCCGACCGCTACCTCCCCGCCGCCGAACGCCCCGCCGCGCTCGCCACGCTGGAGGCGCTCACCCGCGACCTGCTCACCCGCGACGACCCCGGGCTGCGGCTGGCGGCGACCCGCGAGCTCATCGCCGCCACCGCCGACCCCGGCGCCCTGCGCGGCTGGCTCACCGACGGCGCCCTGCCCGGCGGGCCCGCGCTCGACCCCGAACTGCGCTGGCAGATCCTCACCCGGCTCAGCGTGCTGGGCGCGGCCTCCGCGCAGGACATCGCGGCCGAACTGGACGCCGACCCCAGCGCCACGGGCCAGGAGGGCGCCGCCCGCTGCCGGGCCGCGCTGCCCGACCCGGAGGCGAAGCGGGAGGCCTGGGCCCGGATGTTCGACGGCGACACGCTGTCCAACTACCTCTTCACGGCGACCGCCCAGGGCTTCTGGCAGCCCGAACAGCTCGACCTGGTCCGGGAGTACGTGCCCCGCTTCTTCCCCGCCGCCGTGGCGGTCGCCGCCCGCCGCGGCCCCGCGCTCGCGGAGGCCGCGGGCCGCTGGGCCTTCCCCGTCCCCGTCGTCGACACCGCCGTGCTCGACCTCGGGGAGGAGTGCCTCCGCACCGGCGACCCCGCCCCCACCCCCGCACTGCGCCGCCGCCTCGCCGACCAGCTGGACGACCTGCGCCGCGCCCTCCGCGTCCGGACCGCCTGACGGACCGCTCCGGGGGCTGGCGGCGCAGACGTTCACGGTGTGTGCGCCCGGCAGCCGAGGGAAGCATCCCGGAGCGCGGTGAGCGGCGCTCAAGCAGAAACCAACCTGGAGGTAGGCATGTTCGGCAGAATCGGTGTACCCGAGCTGCTCCTGATCCTGGTCGTACTGGCCGCCGTCGTCTTCGGCGTCGTGTTCGCCGTCCTGCGCAAGCGGCAGCCCCGCCCCGACGCGGCGGCGTGGGGGGATAGGCAGCGCTGACCGCCCCGCTCGGGGACTGATGCACCGAAAAGCCCCGCTGCTGCCCGGCACCATCGGGGGAGCAGCGGGGCTTCGCCATCGCCCCGGGGCAGGGCTCGCCCGTGACGCCGGGGCGGCGGCGCCGTCGCTCGGGGGCCGCGCGCGGGTGCGCCGGGGCGGCGACCGTTGGGGGCGCGGGGGCAACACCCGGGGCGGGGGAGCGTCGTTACGCAGGTCGCCCAGCGCGTACGCGCCGGTGATCCGCGACAACGGAGGCGCCGACCCATGCCACCCCCTCTCGCCGGCGGAAGTGAAGGGCCGGACCGGCTGCGCCCGTTGCTGGAGGTCGTGCTCGACGCCCTCGCCACGGGGGCGGCGGTCCGCAAGGGGCCGCTTCCCGCGGGCGGCCCGGGGGCGGTCGCCCGCCGCGTGCGGGAGGTGCTGGGTCAGGCCCTCCCGGAGGACGGCACCGGGGCGGCGGAGGCGCTGCGCGCGCTGGTCGGGGCCGTCGCCGAGGGCGCGGCCGATCCGGCGGACCCGTTGTGCGCCGCCCATCTGCACTGCCCGCCCCTGGGCGCGGCCGTGGCGGCGGACCTCGCCGCGAGCGCCCTCAACCCCTCGATGGACTCCTGGGACCAGGCCCCCGCGGCGACCGCGCTGGAGGCGGAGGTCACCCGCGCGCTGGCCCGGCTCGTCCACCCGGCCGCGGCCGCGCCGGACGCGCTCATCACGACCGGCGGCACGGAGTCCAACCAGCTCGCGCTGCTGCTGGCCCGGGAGGGCGCCCCGGGCGTGCGGGTCGTCGCCGGGGCCAACGGGCACCACAGCGTGCCCCGCGCCGCCTGGCTGCTCGGGATGCCGGCCCCCGTCGTCGTGGAGACCCCCGGCGGGGTGCTCGACCCGGAGCGGGTACGGGAGGCGCTCGCCGCGGGCGTCGGCCCGGCCCTGCTGGTCGCGACCGCGGGCACCACGGACTCCGGTGACATCGACCCGCTCCCCGAACTCGCCCGCGCCGCCCGGGAGTACGGCGCGCGCCTGCACGTCGACGCCGCGTACGGCGGGTCACTGCTGTTCAGCGACCGCGAGGCGGCCAGGCTCTCCGGGCTGCGGGAGGCCGACACCGTCACCCTCGACCTGCACAAGCTCGGCTGGCAGCCCGTGGCGGCCGGGGTGCTCGCGGTGCGCGAGGCCGCGCTGCTGCGCCCCCTGGACCACCGCGCGGACTACCTGAACGCCGCCGACGACACCGAGGCCGGCTTCCCCGACCTGCTCGGCCGCTCCCTGCGCACCTCCCGCCGCCCCGACGTGCTGAAGATCGCCGTCACGCTGCGCGCCCTGGGCCGCCGCGGCCTGGGCGGACTCGTCGAGGCGGTCGTCGACCGGGCCCGGCACCTCGCGGACCTGGTGGACCGGCACCCCGCGCTGACCCTGCGCGCCCGCCCCGCCGTCAGCACCGTGCTCTTCCGTCCCACCGGCGCCGGTGACGAGGAGGTCGCCGCGATCCGCCGCCGGCTGATGCTCGACGGCCGGGCCGTCCTCGGCCGGGCCCGCGCCGACGGGCGGCTCTGGCTCAAGGCCACCCTGCTCAACCCGACGACCACACCCACCGACCTCGAGGCACTGCTCACGCTCGTGTGCGCGACCCACCAGGAAGGCAGCACCCCCCGATGACCGCGAACGACGACCACGACCCCCACCGGGACCAGCCCTTCGACCTGCTCGGCATCGGCGTCGGCCCGTGCAACCTGTCCCTGGCCGCCCTCGCCGACGGCGTCCCGTACCTCAGCGCCGCCTTCTACGAGCAGGAGCGCTCCTTCCGCTGGCACCCGGGGCTGCTGCTCGACGACGCCACCCTCCAGGTGCCGTTCCTCGCCGACCTGGTGAGCCTGGTTGACCCCACGAGCCGGTGGAGCTACCTGAACTACCTCAGGACCCGTGAGCGGCTCTTCCCCTTCTACTTCGCCGAGCGCTTCCACACGCACCGCGCCGAGTACGACGCCTACTGCCGCTGGGTCGCCGAGTCGCTGCCCGGCATCTGCTTCGGCCACCAGGTCGACACCGTCCGCTGGAACCCCGGGCGGGCCGTCTTCGAGGTCGACCACACCCGGCTCGACGCCGACGGCCAGGCCGAGTCCCTCGGCCGCACCTACGCCCGCAACCTGGTGCTCGGCGTCGGCAGCGCGCCCTACGTGCCGGAGCCGCTGCGGCCGCTGGCCGAGTCGCCCGCCGTCCCCGTCGTGCACTCCGCGCACTACCTGGAGCACCGGGACCGCCTGCTGGCCGCCGAGCACGTCACCGTCGTCGGCTCCGGTCAGTCGGGCGCCGAGGTCTTCCTGGACCTGCTGCGGGCCCGGCCCGCCGGGCGCGAACGGCTGACGTGGATCGCCCGCAGCCCCTCGTTCGCCCCCATGGAGTACAGCAAGCTCGGCCTGGAGCAGTTCACCCCCGACTACACGCGCTTCTTCCACGGGCTGTCCGAACCGGTCCGCGACAACCTCCTGCCCCGCCAGTGGCAGCTGCACCGGGCCATCGACCACGGCACGATCGGCGCCGTCCACGACGAGCTGTACCGCCGCACCCTCGGCGGCGGCTGGCCGGACGCCGTCCTCACCCCGGGCGTGACGGTCCGCACCGCCGGCCGGATGGGCATGGGAGCCGTCGAACTCCACCTGGAACACGAGCAGCAGGGCACCCGCAGCCGGCTGGTCACCAACGCGGTCGTCCTGGCCACCGGTTACCGGGAGCGCTCCCTCGACGCGCTGCTCGCCCCGATCGACCCGTACGTCCGCCGTGACGCCTCCGGCCGGCCCCGGATCGACGAGTGCCACCGCCTCGAGCTGGACCCGGTCGTCGCCGGCACCGGCGCGGCCGTCCACGTGCAGAACGCCGAGCGCCACACCCATGGTGTCGG
Organism: Streptomyces sp. NPDC005722; assembly: GCF_040630935.1. Lineage (NCBI taxonomy): Bacteria > Bacillati > Actinomycetota > Actinomycetes > Kitasatosporales > Streptomycetaceae > Streptomyces > Streptomyces sp. NPDC005722. Next base: position 52,410 of record NZ_JBEXYN010000002.1, on the reverse strand, counting down.
GGCCCCCGACCTGGGGCTCGCCGCGTGGCGCTCGGCGGTCGTGCTCAACGCGGTGACCGGCAAGGAGCCCTACCCGCTGCCCTCCCGCACGGCCTTCACGACCTTCGGGCTCGGCGCGCCCGCCGAGCCGGTCAGCCCTTGGACCGCGACTTCTCCTTGCGCAAGGCCCGCAGGTACTCGCGGTTCATAGCGGCGATCGACGGCAGCGGGATGCCCTTGGGGCAGGCCGTCGCGCACTCCCCGGTGTTGGTGCAGCCGCCGAAGCCCTGGTCGTCCATGGCGGCGACCATGTCCAGCACCCGGGTCTCGCGCTCGGGCTGCCCCTGGGGCAGCACGTTGAGGTGGTTGACCTTGGCCGAGGTGAACAGCATCGCCGAGCCGTTGGGGCAGGCCGCCACGCACGCGCCGCAGCCGATGCACTCCGCGTGCTCGAAGGCGAAGTCGGCCGCCTCCTTCGGGACGGGCGTGGCGTGCGCCTCGGGCGCGCTGCCGGTCGGCACGCTGATGTAGCCGCCCGCCTGGATCACCCGGTCGAAGGCCGACCGGTCGACGACCAGGTCCTTGACCACCGGGAAGGCGGCGGCCCGCCACGGCTCGACGTCGATGGTGTCGCCGTCCTCGAAGTGCCGCATGTGCAGCTGGCAGGTGGTGGTCCGCTCCGGGCCGTGCGCCTGCCCGTTGATCACCATGCCGCAGGCGCCGCAGATGCCCTCGCGGCAGTCGTGGTCGAAGGCCACCGGCTCGTCGCCCGCGAGGATCAGCTCCTCGTTGAGGACGTCCAGCATCTCCAGGAACGACATGTCGGGACTGATGTCCTCGACGCGGTAGGTGACCATGGTGCCGTCGTCCTCGGAGGACGGCTGACGCCAGATGCGCAGGGTGAGGTTCACGCGTAGCTCCGCTGGGTGGGGTGTACGTACTCGAAGTCGAGGGCCTCCTTGTGGAGCACCGGGTCCTCGCCGGCGCCGGTGAACTCCCAGGCCGCGGCGTACGAGAAGGCCTCGTCGTCGCGCATCGCCTCGCCGTCCGGGGTCTGGCTCTCCTCGCGGAAGTGGCCGCCGCAGGACTCGGCGCGGTGCAGGGCGTCCAGGCACATCAGCTCGGCCAGCTCCAGGAAGTCGGCGATCCGGTTGGCCTTCTCCAGCGCCTGGTTCAGCTCGTCGCCGCTGCCGGGCACCTTCACCCGGCGCCAGAACTCCTCGCGCAGCTCCGGGATCCGCTCCAGCGCCTTGCGCAGCCCCGCCTCGTTGCGGGCCATGCCGCACTCGTCCCACAGCAGCTCCCCGAGCTCGCGGTGGAAGGAGTCGGGGGTGCGGTCGCCGTCCACGGCGAGCAGCAGGTTCAGCCGGTCCTCGACGTCGGCGACCGCCTCGGCGACCGCGGGGTGGTCCGCCGTCACGGTGTCGTGCGGGCCGCGCGCCAGGTAGTCGTTGATCGTGGCCGGGAGCACGAAGTAGCCGTCGGCCAGGCCCTGCATCAGGGCGCTGGCGCCGAGGCGGTTGGCCCCGTGGTCGGAGAAGTTGGCCTCGCCGATGGCGAACAGGCCCGGGACGGTGGTCTGCAGGTCGTAGTCCACCCACAGGCCGCCCATCGTGTAGTGCACGGCGGGGTAGATCCGCATCGGCCGGGTGTACGGGTCCTCCGCGGTGATCCGCTCGTACATCTCGAAGAGGTTGCCGTACTTCTCCTCCACCTTGGCGCGGCCCATGCGGGCGATCGCGTCGGCGAAGTCCAGGTAGACGCCCTGGCCGCCGGGGCCGACGCCGCGGCCCTCGTCGCAGACGTTCTTCGCGGCGCGCGAAGCGATGTCGCGCGGCACCAGGTTGCCGAAGGAGGGGTAGATCCGCTCCAGGTAGTAGTCGCGCTCGTCCTCGGGGATCTCGTGCGGCGGGCGGGTGTCGCCCTGGGCCTTCGGCACCCAGATGCGGCCGTCGTTGCGCAGCGACTCGCTCATCAGCGTCAGCTTCGACTGGTGGTCGCCGGAGCGCGGGATGCAGGTGGGGTGGATCTGCGTGAAGCAGGGGTTGGCGAAGTACGCGCCCCGGCGGTGCGCCCGCCAGATGGCGGTCGCGTTGGAGCCCTTGGCGTTGGTCGACAGGTAGAAGACGTTGCCGTAGCCGCCGCTCGCCAGCACCACGGCGTCGCCCATGTGCACCGACACCTCGCCCGTCACCAGGTCGCGGGCGACGATGCCGCGGGCCCTGCCGTCCACCACGATCAGGTCGAGCATCTCGGTGCGCGGGTGCAGTTCCACGTTGCCCGCGTCGATCTGCCGGGAGAGCGCCTGGTAGGCGCCGAGCAGCAGCTGCTGGCCCGTCTGGCCACGCGCGTAGAAGGTGCGGGAGACCTGGACGCCGCCGAAGGAGCGGGTGTCCAGCAGGCCGCCGTACTCGCGGGCGAAGGGCACGCCCTGCGCCACGCACTGGTCGATGATCTGCACCGACACCTCGGCGAGGCGGTGCACGTTGGACTCGCGGGCGCGGAAGTCGCCGCCCTTGACGGTGTCGTAGAACAGGCGGTGCACGCTGTCGCCGTCGTTGCGGTAGTTCTTCGCGGCGTTGATGCCGCCCTGGGCGGCGATGGAGTGCGCCCGGCGCGGCGAGTCCTGGTAGCAGAACTGCACGACGTGGTAGCCCTGTTCGGCCAGCGTGGCGCCCGCGGAGCCGCCGGCCAGGCCCGTGCCGACCACGATCACCGTGTGCTTGCGGCGGTTGGCCGGGTTGACCAGCTTCGCCTCGAACCTGCGGCGGTCCCAGCGCTCCGCGATCGGCACGTCCGGCGCCTTGGTGTCGGCGATCGGCTCGCCCAGTCGGTAATCCACGGTCAGTCCACCAATCCGGTCATCACGGAGACGGGTACGACGAGGAAGCCGGCGGTCAGCGCGGCCGCCAGCACGTTCGCCGTGATCTTCAGCGCGCGGTCGCGGCGCTTGTTCACCGCTCCCAGGGTCTGCGCGGCGCTCCAGAAGCCGTGCCTGATGTGCAGGCCGAGGGCGAGCATCGCGACGATGTAGACGAGGTCGACCCACCAGATCCGGAAGTCGGCCACGATGTTCTCGTAGGGGTGGTGCTCCTTGCCCAGCGGGTTCACGGTGAGCGTGGTCAGGTCCAGGATGTGCCAGACGATGTACAGGCCCAGGATCACCCCGCCCCAGCGCATCGTCCGGGTCGCGTAGCTGGCCCGCTGCCGCTTGTGCTCGTACTTCGCGGGGCGCGCCTTGATGTCGCGCTTGCTGAGCTGGTAGGCGGCGACGCCGTGCAGCACCACCGCGACGACCAGGCCGGTGCGCTGGATGTACAGGTACCAGCTGTTGTGCAGGGCGGGCTCCCCGATGGTGCGCAGCCACGCCGCGTAGCCGTTGAACTCCTCCGGGCCGAAGAAGATCTTCAGGTTGCCCAGCATGTGCGCGACCAGGAACAGCAGCATGATCACGCCGGTCCCGGCCATGACCGCCTTCTTGCCCACGGTCGAGCCCCACAGTGCCCGTAGGAGCGACGGGCGGCGGTCCGTACCCGTCGTCGCCCTCGTCCTCGTCGTCGCCAAAGCCATGCGCTCGACGCTAGGTCTGCCTGCTACGACAGGTCCAAGACATGTTCCGGCTCGTTTCGATAGGCCTCGCCTATCGCGTTATCGTGCGGACATGCAGCTGCAGCAGCTCGTGTACTTCCTGGCGGTCGCCGAGACCCTGCACTTCACCCGTGCCGCCGAGCGCGTCCACGTGGCGCAGCCTTCGCTGTCGCAGCAGATCAAGGCCCTGGAGCGGGAACTGGGCGCGGACCTGTTCAGCCGTGCCCGCGGCAACATCGCGCTGACCGACGCCGGGGAGGCCCTGCTGCCGCTGGCCCGCCGCATCATCGCCGACACCGAGACGGCCACCCAGGAGGTCCAGGAGCTGGTGCACCTGCGCCGCGGCCGGGTCCGCCTCGGCGCCACCCCCAGCCTCGCCACCGGCCTGCTGCCGGACGTGCTGCGCGACTTCCACGACCGCTACCCCGGCATCCGGCTGGTCGTCGAGGAGGGCGGCTCGCGCGACCTGGTGCGCGAGCTGGCCTCCGGCAGCCTCGACCTCGCGCTGATCGTGCTGCCGCTGCAGAGCCACGACCCCGCCCTGGACGCCACGCCGCTGCTCCACGAGGACCTGGTGGTGGTGACCGCCGCCGACGCGCCGCCGCCCTGCGCCGGTCCCGCCATCCGCGTCGCCGACCTCAGGGACAAGCCGCTGGTCATGTTCCGCAACGGCTACGACCTGCGGGAGCTCACCGTCACCGCGTGCCGGGCGGCCGGCTTCGAGCCGCGCTTCGCGATCGAGGGCGGCGAGATGGACGCGGTGCTGGGCTTCGTGGAAGCGGGACTGGGCCCCGCCGTCGTGCCCAGCATGGTGGCCGGACGCCGCCCCAGGCTGCGCACCACGCCCTTCGAGGCCCCCGGGCTCCAGCGCACGGTCGCCCTGGCGCACCGCAAGGACGCCGAGCCCCCGCGCGCCGCCCGCGAACTGCGCCGCGTGCTCCTGGAACACGTACCGGGCTGAGGGCCGGCGGTGCCGGCGTCACCGCCCGGAGGGCGTGCGCGCCGCGCACACGCCCTCCGGGCCGGCCCGCGGACGGCCTAGAACACCGGCACGCCGGCGCGGGTCAGCCGCCAGTCCTGCGAGGCGAACCGGGCCGGGTCGATGGAGCCGTTGGCCCGCACCCAGGCGATGATGGTGTTCCGGATCTCCTCGGAGTTCGCCCACACCTGCTGGGCGGTGGCGACGCCGGGGAAGTTGCCGCCGCCGTTGGCCCGGTAGTTGTTGACGGCCAGCACGAAACGGGCCGACTCGTCGATCGGCGCGCCCTGGAAGAGCACGTTCGACACCCGGGAACCGGCCGGGCGGGAGATGTCGACGTCATAGGTGACGCCGCTGACCACGTCGTAGTTGTAGTCGGGCGTGCCGTTCGCGTTCGTCAGCTTCGCGACGTCGACGGGCGCGCCGGGCGCCGTCTGCACGAAGTAGTTCGCGGAGAACTCGATGTACGCCTTGACCTGGGCGCCGGTCAGGACCCGGGCCTCCAGGGTGTTCTCGAAGACGTACAGCCCGGCCACGTCGCGGATGGTGACCTGACCCGCCGGGATGGCGGCGGTGCGCGAGAAGCACGCCGCCTGCGACAGCACCGGCAGGGCGGCGTGCTCCGTCCCGGCGAGCGCGGCCTTGACGGTCTCGGCCTGGACGAAGTTGATGAAGTCGATGATCGGCGTGTCCTTGTAGGGGGACTCCTGGGCCGACATCGCGGCGGCCGAGGTGCCGATCACCTGGTTGACGTAGGCCACGACCTCCTTGTGCTCGTCCGCGAGCAGCCGGACGATCCGCGGGTCCTCCTCGACCGTGTTGGAGTTGAGGACGGACGCGCCGACCGTGACGACCTCCCACCTGCCGCGGACCAGCTCCAGGCCGAAGTCGAAGACGGTCAGGCGCTGGCCCCACTTCAGCGGCTCGGACAGCACCACGCCCTGGCCGGTCCGCTTGTTGGCCACCACGTACTCGGGGATCTCGGAGTGGGCGTGGCCGACCAGGATCGCGTCGATGCCCGGCACCTGCTCGGCGACGAGCGCCGCCGCGTTCTCGACGTACGGCAACTGGTCACCGTAGGAGGAGGTGCCGGAGGAGCCGCTGTGGGCCGAGACGACGACCACGTCGGCCCCCATCGCGCGCAGCCGCGGCACGTACTTCGCGGCCTGCTCCTCCAGGCCCGGGAAGGTCATCCTGCCCTGCACGTTGGCCTTGTCCCAGATCGCGATGCCGGGGTTGGTCAGACCCAGGACCGCCACCTTCACGTCGGGCGCGCCCTTCACCCGCAGCCGGTGGAAGGAGTACGGCGGGAAGGCCGGCCGGCCCGTGCGCGCGTCGAGGGCGTTGGCGCCGAGCAGTGGGAAGTCGCACTGCTCCTCGAACTTGCGCAGCACCGGGATGCCGTAGTTGAACTCGTGGTTGCCCAGCGCCGCCGCGTCGTAGCCGATGGCGTTCATGGCCTGTGCCATCGGGTGCACCGGGCCGTGCTCGGCGGTGATCGGGTCGATCTTGGCGTAGTAGTACGACAGCTGGGTGCCCTGGATGGTGTCGCCGGCGTCGATGAGCAGGGTGTTCTCGCGGCCCTTGGCCGCGCGCAGCCGGGAGACCAGGGTGGAGATCTTGGCCAGGCCGACGTCGTTGTGCGCCGCGTCGTCGTACTCGGCGTCGGTGAAGTAGTCCCAGTTCAAGACGTTGCCGTGCAGGTCGGTGGTGCCGAGGACGCTGAAGGAGTACCTCTTCGGAGCGTGCCCGTGGCCGTGCCCGTGCCCGTGGCGGCCCGTGGCCTGGGCCGGAGCCGCGCCGGCCACGGTGCCGGCCGTGCCGGCGAGCGCGAGTCCCGCGCCGGTGGCGGCGGAGCGGTTGAGGAAGTCCCTGCGGTTCAGCGGCATGCGTCGGCTCCTGGTGTCCGGGGGCGCCCCGGGCGGTCGCCGGGGGCGGGATGATCGTCCGTTCATGCGGTTAACGCGCGTAGATTCTGGCGCAAGGGTGCTCCGGGCAACACCCCCGCCGGGCTGCGAACAGATGACTCGTCACGGCGGCACCGGCCTGGCAGGGTGGGACGCATGACCACAGAACCGGCCAGGACGTACCCGACGCCCGAGACCCCGCACGTGGGGGTACGCGGTGAGGCGACCCTCGAGGTCGAGCCCGAGCTCGCCCGGATCGCCGTCACCGTCAGCGCCCGGGGCGCCGACCGCCGCGCCACCCTGGACGACCTCAGCCGGCGCAACGCGCAGGTGCTCGACCTCGTCAAGGGCTGCACCGACGCCGTCGAGAAGCTGGAGACCGGCGCCTTCGTGATCACCCCCGAGCTGCGGGAGCGGGGCCGCGGCGAGCGCGTACGGGCGTACCACGGCAGCGTGCGCGTCGGTGCCACCCTCACCGACTTCACCGCCCTGGGGGAGCTCACCACCCGGCTGGCCGATCTGGAGCTCACCCGTGTCGACGGCCCGTGGTGGTCGCTGCGCCCCGACTCCCCGGCCTACGCCGAGGCACGCCGGCAGGCCGTGCGCGACGCGGTGCAGCGCGCCCGCGGGTACGCGGAGGCGCTCGGTGCCCGCCTGGTCGCGCTGGTCGAGCTGGCCGACGAGGGCGTGCAGCAGTCGGCGCCCTTCCGCGCCGCCCGTCCGGCGATGCGGACCGCCGCCTTCGCGGCGCCCGGCGGCGCCGAGGAGACGGCCCGCGCCCTTGACATGGAACCGGAGCGACAGAGCGTGTACGCGCAGGTCACCGCGCACTTCACGATGACCGCCCCCGACCTGTCGGGCTGAGGCCCGGCACACCAGCGGTGTGCTCATCAGAGCGCACCCCGGCTCACTTCACCACTTGTCAACAACCGTTAATCAGGCTGACGTTGGACAGTCGCCTTCCACGAGGTACCTACTGTGAAGTAGGTCATAGGCTCACCCCATGCGCCGAGCAAAAATCGTCTGTACCCTCGGGCCCGCCACCGACTCCTACGACCAGATCAAGGCCCTGGTCGAGGCCGGCATGGACGTCGCCCGCCTGAACATGAGCCACGGTTGCCACGCCGATCACGAGGACCGGTACCAGCGCGTGCGCAAGGCCGCCGACGAGACCGGCCGCAGCGTCGGTGTCCTCGCGGACCTTCAAGGCCCGAAGATCCGGCTGGGACGCTTCGCCGAGGGCCCCGTACTCCTTGAACGCGGTGACGAGTTCACGATCACCACCGAGGAGGTCGAGGGCGACCGCCTGGTCTGCGGCACCACCTACAAGGGCCTCGCCGCCGACGTCACGCGCGGTGAGCGGATCCTCGTCGACGACGGCCGCGTCACCCTGGAGGTCACCGGCGTCGAGGGCCCCCGGGTCCGCACCCTGTGCATCGAGGGCGGCCTGATCTCCGACAACAAGGGGCTCAACCTCCCCGGTGTCGCGGTCTCCGTGCCCGCCCTGTCCGAGAAGGACGTCGAGGACCTGCGCTGGGCGCTGCGCATCGGTGCCGACATCATCGCGCTGTCCTTCGTCCGCAGCGGCCGGGACGTCGAGGACGTGCTGCGCATCATGCGCGAGGAGGACCGCCGGGTCCCCGTCATCGCCAAGGTCGAGAAGCCGCAGGCGGTCGACAACCTCGAGGAGATCGTCGCCGCGTTCGACGGGATCATGGTTGCCCGCGGCGACCTCGGCGTCGAGATGCCGCTGGAGGCCGTGCCGATGGTGCAGAAGCGCGCCGTCGCCCTCGCCCGGCGCAACGCCAAGCCGGTGATCGTCGCGACGCAGATGCTGGAGTCGATGATCGACTCCTCGCGGCCCACCCGCGCGGAGGCCTCCGACGTCGCCAACGCCGTCGTGGACGGCGCCGACGCGGTCATGCTCTCCGGCGAGACCAGCGTCGGCAAGCACCCCGTCGAGACGGTCAGGACCATGGGCCGGATCGTCGCCGCCGCCGAGGAGGACATGCTCGCGGCCGGCCTGCCGCCGCTGACCGAGCAGAACAAGCCCCGCACCCAGGGCGGCGCCGTCGCGCGCGCGGCCGCGGAGATGGGCGACTTCCTCGACGCCAAGTACCTGGTGGCCTTCACGCAGTCCGGCGACACCGCCCGGCGGCTGTCCCGCTACCGCTCGCCGATCCCCGTGCTCGCCTTCAGCCCCGAGCCGGCCACCCGCTCCCAGCTCAGCCTGACCTGGGGCGTGGAGACCTTCCTCGGGCCGATGGTGCAGACGACCGACGAGATGGTCGACCAGGTCGACGAGCAGCTGCTGCGCATCGGCCGCTGCCAGGAGGGCGACGTCGTCGTCATCACGGCGGGCTCGCCGCCCGGTGTCCCCGGGACCACCAACCTCGTGCGCGTGCACCACATCGGGGAGGACGACTCCCCTTCGCGCCGCTGAGACCGCTGAGACCGCTGACGCCGCCGGCGCCGCCCGCCGCCGGGCGGCGGCCGCGCGCCTCCAGGACGAGCGCGAGCGACAGCAGCGCGACGCCGAGCGCGAGGGAGCCCCACGGCAGGTAGGAGGTCAGCAGCAGTACCGCCTGCCGCTGGGACCTCACCAGGGCCACGGTGTGCCGGACGTAGTCCTCGCGCATCCTCACGTGCCCGGCGAACGCGGTGATCGGCCGCTGCTTCCCGTCGGTGAAGCGCATCTCCTCGCGGTGGACCTCCTCGCCGTTGACCGGCGCCCCGGTGACGGGGTCCACCCAGAACATGCGCTTGGTGGTGTACCAGCGCTCCATGCCCATCGCCGCGACGGTCTGCGGGGTGACGCCCTCGACCGGCATCTTCTTCGGCAGCGGCACCTCGGTCCACGGCACGGTCTGCTCGAAGTAGTAGACCTCCAGCCCGCGGAACTCCTGCGTGCCCCGGTAGTGGATGGGCGCGGAGGTCCGCGCCTGCGCGTCGAAGTAGTAGTAGTCCCGCTTCTCGGTCAGGAAGGGGAACTTGAACTCGACGCCGCGCCGTCGGACGGCGTCGCCGTCCACGCTCTCGCCCCCCGCGTGGACGGGCTCCTGCGTGTGGGCGTCGAAGACGTACCGTTCCGGCACCTGGGAGACCATCGCGCCGTCCGGGCCCACCACGTAGGCCAGTCCGTCCCACACGACCACGTCACGTCCGGTGGCCCGGTCGATCCTGCGGGCCTCCTCCACGTCGCCCTTGAGGGTCTGCACGATGCTGACCTTGGAGACCTTCTTCGGCCGCATCGTGCCGTAGTCGAGCAGCGTGGCGTCCCGCGCCTCCAGGACGACCGCCTGGTACTGGCCCGCCGGGATCTTCGCCAGCCGCGGGAACGCGTACCAGCGGACGAGGGGCGACAGCGCGGTGAAGAACACCGCGAGGGACAGCAGGACCAGGCTTGACCTGCGGCGCATGGGACCGCCCTCCTACGGGTGCGCGGGGACGGTGGTGAGCAGCGGCTCGGGGGAGGTGCTGCCGTCCGGCGGACCGACCGCGGTCACGAGGAGGACGATCGCGAACGCGGCGACGAGTCCGATGGCCGCGGCGATGACTGCGCGCATGGCCGTAACCTCCCGGTCGTACGGCTACGTCGGCTGGGCCGGTGCACCGTAGCAACCGGGAGGTGAAATGAGAACAGGTTCTACGGCGTCAGTTGACCGGGCCGGTCGCGGTGCCGCCCTCGGTCTCCGTCGGTGACGGGCTGTCCCCGGGGGAGGCCGTCGCGCACGGGTCGGGCGTACCGGTCTGCGACGGGGACGTCGTGTCGGTGGGGGTCGCCGTGGGCGAGCCCGAGTCCGTCGGGCAGGTCGGCGGGTCCGTCGGTCCGGACGGGTCGGTCGGGTCCGTGGTCGGATCCGTCGGGTCCGTGGTCGGATCCGTCGGATCCGTGCTGGGGCCCGTCGTCGGGGAGTCGGTGGGCGAGGGGTGGCCCGACGGGGTGCCGATCGTGCCGCTCGAGGACGCGGTCGGGGTGGGCTTCTTCGTCGGCGAGGCGCTCATGCTCGGCGACCACGTCGGCGACGGCGAGGCGGAGGGCGTTGTGGAGACCGGCGGGTTGTGGGGCGTGTCGCTGCCCGCGTCGCCGATGTCGGGGAGGGAGACGACGTCACCGTCGCGGAAGTGGTCGTACCAGGACAGGACCGTGTTCAGGTACGCCGTCGAGTTGTTGTAGCCCAGGATCGCCTGGTGCAGGTGGCTCTCGATCGACAGGTCGCGGTTGCCCGCGCAGAGGTAGCGGCCGGCGGCGAGCGCCGCGTCGAATATGTTGTTCGGGTCGCTGACCCCGTCGTCGTTGCCGTCGGCGCCCCAGGTGTCCCAGGTCGACGGGATGAACTGCATCGGGCCTATCGCACGGTCGTGGACGGTGTCCCCGTCCCACTTGCCGCCGTCGGTGTCCGTGATGTTCGCGAAGCCGTCGCCGTTGAGGACCGGGCCCAGGATGGGGGAGAGCGTGGTGCCCGCCGAGTCGACGTTGCCGCCGCGCGCCTGGTTGGACTCGACCTGGCCGATCGCGGCGAGCAGCTCCCAGCGCATGTTGCAGCCCGGGTCGCTGGCGGCGAGGGCCGTCTCGGCCCTGCGGTAGGCCTCCAGCACGGACGCCGGCAGGCCGGTGCCGCCGGTGGTCACGGTGCCGGTTCCGGCGTCGGGGGTGGTGGAGCTGCCCGGAGGGGGCGTGTTGAGCGGCGGGAGCTCGGTCAGGTACTCCGACGAGTTGCCGTCGATGGGGTCGCCCGGCGGGGGCACGATCGGGGCACCGGCACTGGTGTTGAGGACGCCCGGCAGGAGTCCGGGGGCCTGGGAACCCGTCAGCGCCGCCATGGCCGCGGCGGCCACCGCGGTGCCCGCGACTCCCCTGCGGATCCGCCGTCCGTACCGCGCTCGCATACCCGAAGCCCCTCCCGGTAGCCGTGTCGCCCGTCTCCCTGCGTGGCAACCCTGGTGACCCTACGGCAACTTCCTGAACGGAGCCACCGTCCCGGACGTCGCATACTGATCGGACCGATGTGTTCCGGAAGAGGTTGCATGCCGTTCACGATGAGTCATGCGCTGGCCGTCCTGCCGGTTCTGCGGCAGGACCGCGCCGGCACCGTACGGGGACGCGGCCCGCTGGTGGCCGCCGCCCTCGTCGCCGGCTCCTTCGCCCCCGACGTGCCCTACTTCGCCGATTCGCTGGTGCGGGGCCTCTTCGGCTACGGACAGCTCACCCACGCCCCGCTGGGCGTCGTCCTCGTGGACCCGGTCGTCGCCGCCGGGCTGGTGGGCGGCTGGGCGGTGCTGCGCGGCCCGCTGGTGGCGCTGCTGCCCGAGCGCCGGCAGGCGGGGATCGCCGCACTGGTGGGCGCCGGCGACCGCCCGCGCCCCTCGGTGCGCTCGGCCGCGGCCTTCTGGCTGTCGGCGGTGGCGGGGGCGACCACCCACGTGGTCTGGGACGCCTTCACCCACCCCGGACGGTGGGGCGTGCGCCTGCTGCCCGTGCTCGACCACGAGGTGCACGGCACGGCCCTGCACAAGTACGTCCAGTACGGCAGCTCGGCCGTGGCGCTGGTGGTGCTGGGCTGGTACGGGCTGCGCGCCCTGAGGGCCGTGCCCGGTGAACCGGCCGAAAAGCGCCCCTCACCGGTGCCCCGGCTCTCCCGCCGGGCCCGCCGGCTCGCTCTGACCGTCCTCGGCGCCACCACGGCCGCCGGAGCCGCCGTGCGCGCGGAGCAGTGGTACGGGGCCACCGGCGACGCCGCCGGGATGATCCCGGCCGGGCTCTTCGGCGCCGGCGCGGGACTCGCCCTGGCCGCCGCGGCCTGCGCCGGCGCGGTGCACCTCACGCACCGCGCCGACCGCCGCGACGGCCGGGGGACGCCCGGTCAGTGGGCCGCCGACTCCCAGTCCGCGCCGACGCCCACGGAGACGTCCAGCGGCGCCCGCAACGGGTAGGCGGCCGCCATCTCGCGGCGGACCAATTCCTCCACCGCGGCGCGCTCGCCGGGCGCGACCTCGACCACGATTTCGTCGTGCACCTGGAGCAGCAGGCGGGACCGCAGCCCCTCCTGGGCCAGCGCCGCGTCCACCTTCAGCATCGCGATCTTGACGATGTCGGCGGCCGAGCCCTGGATCGGCGCGTTGAGCGCCATCCGCTCGGCCATCTCGCGTCGCTGCCGGTTGTCGCTGGTGAGGTCCGGAAGGTAACGGCGGCGGCCCATCAGGGTCTCGGTGTAGCCGGTGACCCGGGCCTCCTCCACCACGCGCTGCAGATAGTCCCGCACGCCGCCGAAGCGCTGGAAGTACGTCTCCATCAGGCCGCGCGCCTCCGCCGCCTCGATGCCCAGCTGCTGCGACAGGCCGAAGGCCGACAGCCCGTACGCCAGGCCGTACGACATCGCCTTGATCTTGCGGCGCATCTCGGCGTCCACCTGCTCCGGCGGCACCGAGAAGACGTAGCTGCCGACGGTGGTGTGCAGGTCCTCGCCGGAGTCGAAGGCCGCGATCAGCCCCTCGTCCTCCGACAGGTGGGCCATCACCCGCAGTTCGATCTGGCTGTAGTCGGCGGTCAGCAGCGACTCGTAGCCCTCGCCGACCACGAAACCGCGGCGGATCGCCCGGCCCTCGTCGGTGCGCACCGGCACGTTCTGCAGGTTGGGGTCGGTCGACGACAGCCGGCCCGTGGCCGCCACGATCTGGCTGAACGTGGTGTGGATCCGCCCGTCGGGAGCGATCGTCTTGACCAGCCCCTCGACCGTCACCCGCAGCTTCGCCTGCTCCCGGTGCCGCAGCATGATCACCGGCAGCTCGTGCTCGGTCTGCGCCGCCAGCCACGCCAGCGCGTCCGCGTCGGTGGTGTAACCCGTCTTGGTCTTCTTGGTCTTGGGCAGCCCCAGCTCGCCGAAGAGCACCTCCTGCAGCTGCTTGGGGGAGCCCAGGTTGAACTCGTGCCCGACCGCGGCGTGCGCCTCCTTCACGGCGAGCTGCACCTCGCCCGCGAACCGCTGCTCCAGGCGCTCCAGATGCTCGCGGTCCGCGGCGATGCCCGCCCGCTCCATCCGCGCCAGCAGCGCCGAGGTCGGCAGCTCCACCTCCTCCAGCAGCCGCCGCGCGCCGTCCTGCTCCAGCCGCGCGGCGAACGCCTCGCCCAGGTCCAGCACGGTGCGCGCCTGCACCATCAGGGCCTCGGTCTCCGCCTCGTCGTCCGCGCCGAAGGCCAACTGGCCGTCCTCGCCGCCCGCGGGGGCCAGTTCACGCCCCAGGTACTCCACCGACAGGTCGTCCAGCGCGAACGAGCGGCGGCCGGGCTTCACCAGGTACGCGGCCAGCGCCGTGCACATCGTGACGCCGTCCACGGACCAGCCGTGCTCGGCGAGGACCCGCATCATGTTCTTGACGTTGTGCAGCACCTTCGGCCGGGCCGCGTCGGCCAGCCACGCCGCGAAGGCCCGGTCGTCCTTCTCGTCCAGCGCCGCCGGGTCGAACCACGCCGCCGGCCCCTCGGCCGTCGCCAGCGCCACCTCCGACACACTGCCCGCGCCCAGTGCCCACGCGTCGACCGTCGCCACGCCCAGCGGCCCGCCCGCGTGCTCCGCCAGCCAGCCGGCCAGCTCGCCCGCGGCCAGCACCCGGCCCTCGACGGCGACGCCGCCGGCGACCTCCGGCGCGTCCTCCTGCGCGGCGCCCGGGTCGGCCGCGTACAGCCGCTCCCGGAAGTTGGGGTGATGGAACTCCAGGGTGTCCAGCACCACGTCGAGCGCGTCCCGGTCGTACGGCTGCCGCGCCAACTGCTCCGGCCCGCAGGGCAGCTCCACGTCCCGCACCAGCTCCGTCAGCCGGCGGTTCAGCTTCACCGACTCCAGGTGGGCGCGCAGGTTCTCGCCGGCCTTGCCCTTCACCTCGTCGGCGCGCTCCGCGAGTTCCGCGAACGAGCCGAACTGGTTGATCCACTTGGCGGCGGTCTTCTCGCCGACGCCCGGGATGCCCGGCAGGTTGTCGGACGGGTCGCCGCGCAGCGCCGCGAAGTCCGGGTACTGCGTGGGGGTCAGCCCGTACTTCTCCTCGACCTTGCCCGGGGTGAACCGGGTCAGCTCCGAGACACCCTTGGTCGGGTACAGCACCGTGACGTGGTCCGAGACGAGCTGGAAGGAGTCGCGGTCGCCGGTGACGATCAGCACCTCGTACCCGAGGGCCTCCGCCTGCGTGGCCAGCGTGGCGATCACGTCGTCCGCCTCGTAGCCCTCCGTGGCGAAGCGTTGCACGTTCATCGTGTCCAGCAGCTCGCCGATCAGCCCGACCTGGCTGCGGAACTCGTCCGGCGTCGTGGAGCGGGTCGCCTTGTACTCGGGGAACTCCTCCAGACGCCACGTGCGCCGCGAGACGTCGAACGCGACCGCCAGATGCGTCGGCTGCTCGTCACGCAGGGTGTTCGCCAGCATGGAAGCGAAGCCGTACACCGCGTTCGTCGGCTGGCCGGTGGTGGTGTTGAAGTTCTCCACCGGCAGCGCGTAGAACGCCCGGTACGCCAGCGAGTGCCCGTCCAGCAGGAGCAACCGGGGCCGCTCACCCCCCTGGGGTGCGGTGCCGGTCGCTGCGCTCGTCTTCTCTGCCTTTGCTGCCACGTTCCCGATCCTCCCACGCCCGACTGACACTGCCGGTCCGCGGCCTCGTCGTGGCAGGATCGAAGGCATGGCAGGCAAAGCACCCGTAGGCGACCCCGTCCAGGACGCACCCGAGGTCAGCGCCCCGCAGCACGCCGCTGCCGGGCTCCCGGCGGTCGGGCACACGCTCCGCATCGCGCAGCAGCAGATGGGAGTGCGGCGGACCGCGCTCACCCTCCTCAGGGTCAACCAGAAGGACGGCTTCGACTGCCCCGGCTGCGCCTGGCCCGAGCCGGAGCACCGGCACACCGCCGAGTTCTGCGAGAACGGGGCCAAGGCCGTCGCCGAGGAGGCCACCCTGCGCCGGGTCACCCCGGACTTCTTCGCCGCGCACCCCGTCGCCGACCTCGCCCGGCGCAGCGGCTACTGGCTGGGCCAGCAGGGCCGCCTCACCCAGCCCATGTACCTGCCCGACGGCGCCGACCACTACGAGCCCGTCCCCTGGGAGCGCGCCTTCGAGATCGTCGCCGACGAGCTGCACCGGCTGACCGGCCCCGACGAGGCCCTCTTCTACACCTCGGGCCGCACCAGCAACGAGGCCGCCTTCCTCTACCAGCTCTTCGCCCGCGAGTTCGGCACCAACAACCTGCCCGACTGCTCCAACATGTGCCACGAGTCGTCCGGCTCCGCGCTCGCCGAGACCATAGGCGTCGGCAAGGGCAGCGTCCTGCTGGACGACCTCCACCGCGCCGACCTGATCATCGTCGCCGGGCAGAACCCCGGCACCAACCACCCCCGCATGCTCTCCGCCCTGGAGAAGGCGAAGGCGGGCGGCGCGAAGATCGTCACCGTCAACCCGCTCCCCGAGGCCGGCCTGCAGCGCTTCAAGAACCCGCAGACCCCCAAGGGCCTGGCCGGCGGCGGCACCCCGCTCGCCGACCTCTTCCTGCAGATCCGGCTCGGCGGCGACCAGGCCCTCTTCCGAGCCCTCAACAAGGCCCTCCTGGAGGCCGAGGACCGGGCGCCCGGAACCGTGCTCGACCAGGCCTTCATCGCTGGCCACACCCACGGCTTCGAGGCGTGCGCCGCCGCCGCCCGCGCCACCGACCCCGACGAGGTGCTGCGCGCCACCGGGCTGCCGCAGTCCGACATCGACCGGCTGCTCGCCATGGTGCTCGACGCCCGGAGCGTCATCGTCTGCTGGGCCATGGGCCTCACCCAGCACAAGCACTCCGTGCCCACCATCAAGGAGGTCGTCAACTTCCTCCTCCTGCGCGGCAACATCGGCCGCCCCGGCGCCGGCGTGTGCCCCGTGCGCGGCCACAGCAACGTCCAGGGCGACCGCACCATGGGCATCTACGAGAAGCCCGCACCCGCCTTCCTCGACGCCCTGGAGAAGGAGTTCGGCTTCGCCCCGCCCCGCGAGCACGGCCTGGACACCGTCGCCGCCATACGCGCCCTGCGCGACGGCGACGCCAAGGTCTTCTTCGCCATGGGCGGCAACTTCGTCGCCGCCTCACCCGACACGGACGTCACCGAGGCCGCCATGCGCCGCGCCCGCCTCACCGTGCACGTGTCCACCAAGCTCAACCGCTCCCACGTGGTCACCGGCGCCCGCGCCCTGATCCTGCCCACCCTGGGCCGCACCGAGAAGGACGTCCAGACGGCCGGCGAGCAGTTCGTCACCGTCGAGGACTCCATGGGCATGGTGCACGCCTCCCGCGGCGGCCTGGAGCCCGCGAGCCCCCTGCTGCTGTCGGAGCCGGCCATCGTCTGCCGCCTCGCCCGCGCCGTCCTCGGCCCGGACAGCCGTGTGCCGTGGGAGGAGCTCGAGGCCGACTACGACCGGATCCGCGACCGCATATCCCGCGTGGTCCCCGGCTTCGACGACTTCAACGCCAAGGTGCGCCGCCCCGGCGGCTTCACCCTCCCGCACGCCCCGCGCGACTCCCGCAGCTTCCCCACCGCCACGGGGCTGGCCAACTTCACCGCCGAGCCCCTGGAGTACCCGCACGTGCCCGAGGGCCGGCTGCTGCTGCAGACGCTGCGCTCGCACGACCAGTACAACACCACCATCTACGGCCTCGACGACCGCTACCGCGGCATCAAGGGCGGCCGCCGCGTCGTCCTGGTCCACCCCGAGGACGCCGCCGCCCTCGGCTTCGCCGACGGCGCCTACACCGACCTCGTCAGCGAGTGGACGGACGGCACGGAACGCCGCGCCGCGGGCTTCCGGGTGGTCCACTACCCGACGGCCCGCGGCTGCGCCGCCGCCTACTACCCGGAGACGAACGTGCTGGTCCCCCTCGACCACACCGCCGACACCAGCAACACCCCCGCGTCCAAGTCCGTCGTCGTACGGCTGGAACCGACGACCCCGGTCGGCGGTCCCCACTGACCGTCCGGTAGAAAACGGGCCAGTACACCGAACGACGACGATCGGAGCCACCGTCCATGGGCGAGCAGACCACCACCAGCCTTTTCTCCCCGGAGGTCATCGAGCAGTACGCCGGACTCGGCGTCGACCTGGTGGCGCTCTTCTCCGCCGGCGACCTCGGCTCCCGCATGGGCATCGAGATCGTCGAGGCGACCGCGGAGCGTGTCGTGGGCATCATGCCCGTCGAGGGGAACACCCAGCCCTACGGGCTCCTCCATGGCGGCGCCTCCGCCGTCCTGGCGGAGACCATCGGGTCCATCGGCGCCATGCTGCACGGCGGCCCCGGCAAGATCGCCGTCGGGGTCGACCTCAACTGCACCCACCACCGCGGCCTGCGCTCCGGCCGGGTGACCGGGGTCGCCACCCCCGTCCACCGCGGCCGCTCCTCCGCGACGTACGAGATCGTCATCAGCGACGAGCAGGAACGCCGCGTCTGCTCCGCCCGCCTCACCTGCATGCTGCGCCCGGCCACCCCGGCCACACCCGGCGCCGTCTCCTCCTGACGTCCGGCACGGACGGCACGGACGGCACGCACAAGGCGAACGGCCCCCGGAATGCTCCGGGGGCCGTTCGCCTTGCCGTATGACGCGCCGCGGGATGCCGGACGTTACGCCGCGCCCTCACCGAGGTAGGCGGCACGCACGCGCGGGTCGGACAGCAGGGCCGAGGCGTCGTCCTCCATGACGATCGCACCCGTCTCCAGCACATAGCCGCGGTCGGCCAACTGCAGCGCCTGGGAGGCGTTCTGCTCCACCAGCAGCACCGTGGTGCCCTGGTCGTTGATCTCCTTGATGATCTCGAAGATCTGCTGGACGATCAGCGGCGCCAGACCCATCGACGGCTCGTCGAGCAGCAGCAGGTTCGGACGGCCCATCAGTGCCCGGCCGATGGCCAGCATCTGCTGCTCACCGCCGGACAGGGTGCCCGCCAGCTGCGTACGCCGCTCCGCCAGGCGCGGGAAGAGGGTCAGCACCCGGTCCAGGTCGTCCTTGGAGACGCCCTTGAACCGGTACGCGCCCATCTCCAGGTTCTCCAGCACCGTCATCACCGGGAAGACCCGGCGGCCCTCCGGGGACTGGCCGATGCCGAGCTCCACGACCTTGTGCGAGGGAACGCCGTCGATCCGCTGGCCGCCCAGCCGCACCTCGCCGTGGCGGGGCTGCAGCAGACCGGAGATCGTGCGCAGGGTGGTGGTCTTGCCGGCGCCGTTCGCGCCCAGCAGGGCCACGACCTCGCCCTGCCCGACCGTCACGTTGATGCCCTTCAGCGCCTGGATCGCGCCGTAGAACACCTGCAGGTCGACCAGCTCCAGCATCGCCGGGGCCTGGGCGGCGGAACCAGCCGTCGCCTTCTCGAAGTTGGCGGCCTCGGTCATCGGCCCTCCTCCTCGGACTCACGCGGCGCGGGGACTTCGGGAACATTGTCCGCGTGGTGCGACTCGACGATCTCCACCATCTCCGCGACGGCCTCCACGGCCTCCTCGTCGGCCGAACCCAGGTACGCCTCGATCACCGCGGGATCGCGCTGCACCTCCTCGGGCAGCCCCTCGGCGATCACCTTGCCGAAGTTCAGCACCATGACGCGGTCGGCGACCGACATCACGAGCTTCATGTCGTGCTCGATCAGCAGCACGCTGACGCCCAGGTCCTGGTTGATCCGGCGGATCAGCTGCTCCAGCTCCAGCTTCTCCGTCGGGTTCGTACCGGCCGCCGGCTCGTCGAGCAGCAGCACCTTCGGGTCGGTCGCCAGCGCCCGGGCGATCTCCAGACGCCGCTGGTCGCCGTAGGACAGGCCGGCGGCGAGCTCGTTGTGCTTGCCCGCCAGACCCACGTACGACAGCAGCTCCTGCGCCCGCTCGTCGCTGGCCTTCTCGTCCCGGCGCGCCCACGGCAGGCCCAGCATGATCGAGATCGCGCCCGACTTCTGCCGCGACTCCGCCGCGATCTTGACGTTCTCCAGCGCCGTCAGGGCCGCGAAGAGCCGGATGTTCTGGTACGTCCGGGCCACACCGTAACGGTTCACCAGGTACGGCTTGGCGCCGAGCAGCTTGTGCTCGGAACCACCCTCCGCGTGGAAGGTGATCGTGCCCTCCTGCGGGACGTACACGCCCGTCAGGGAGTTGAACAGCGAGGTCTTGCCCGCGCCGTTCGGGCCGATCACCGCGAGGATCTCGCCCCGCCGCATGGTCAGGTTGACGTCCGAGAGGCTGGTGAGGCCGCCGAACCGCAGCGTCACGCCACGGGCCTGCAGCACCGTCCCGCCGGTCTGCGCGGGCTGTACGCCCGCTTCCTCCACCGCGTTCACGACTTCACGCCTCCCGTCGGCTCGGTCATCGCATCGGCGTCACCGATGCCCGCCTCCGCCATGTGCAGCTCGCGCTGCCTGCGGCGGGAGGGGATCACACCCTGCGGACGGAAGATCATCATGATGACGAGCAGCGCACCGAGGTAGATGAAGCGGTCCTGCTCGGGCACCAGGTCACGCAGCGCGTTCGGCAGCCACACCAGCAGCGCGGCACCGAACAGCACGCCCGCGATGGAGCCCATGCCGCCGAACACCACGTACGCCAGCGCGAGCACCGACAGCACGATGGTGAAGTTCTCCGGGTTGATGAAGCCGACCTTGCTGGAGTACACCACGCCCGCCAGACCCGAGGTCGACGCGCCGATCGCGAACGCCAGCAGCTTGTACCGGACGGTGTTGATGCCCGTCGCGGAGGCGGCCACCTCGTCCTCCCGGATCGCCGTCCAGGTGCGGCCGATCCGCGAGTGCTCCAGGCGGTTGTACAGGAAGATCAGCACCACCAGGAAGAACAGCAGCAGGTACCAGTACGGCAGCGGGTCCAGCGTCCAGTCGTAGTTGATCGGACCGATGTGGATCGACGGGTGCGGGATGCCGATGACACCGCGCGAACCGTTCGTGAAGCCGTCCGAGTTCTTCGCGACCAGGTACACGATCTCGTGGAAGCCCAGCGTCACGATCGCCAGGTAGTCACCGCGCAGCCGCAGCGTCGGGGCGCCCAGCAGCACACCGGCGATCAGGCACGTGACGATGGCGAACGGGATCGACTCCAGCGCGCCCACCGTGAACGGCGGCTTCACCGGCATGTGACCGGTCCAGAAGGCGCAGGAGTACGCGCCGATCGCGTAGAAGGCGATGAAGCCCAGGTCCAGCAGACCCGCCCAGCCGACCACCACGTTCAGGCCGACCGCGATGATCATGAAGATCCCCATCTGCGTGACGAGGACCTCCTGCCAGAACAGGCTGGTGTTGGCCGGGATGACGATCGCCAGCACCAGGACGACCACCAGTCCGCCCAGCCGCAGCCAGCCGTTGGAGCGGAACATCGCCCGCGTCGGCTCCAGCGACTTGCCGACGCCCTGCGCACCTTGCCGGGCCGCGTCGCGCACCGGGGCACCGAACTCCACCAGCGCCCACACGCCCACCATGATGGCGATGCAGATCCACAGCCGCGCCGACTCGAAGGCGCCGGTGAACGCCGACAGCCTCTCCGCCGGATTGCCGTCCTCGCCGGTCATCAGCGCGAGGATGAAGCCCAGGACCACCATGCCGATCAGGCGGGCCCAACGGGGCTCCTGGTACCACGCCTTGCGGCGCAGCTTCGCCACGTCCACCGAGAAGGACTCGGAAGCGGTCGCGTCGCTCATGCCGACCTCCCCAGACGCTCACCCATGATGCCCGTCGGACGGAACATCAGCACCAGGATCAGGATCACGAACGCGGTCACGTCGATCCACTGTGTGCCGAAGAGCGGGGAGCTCAGGTTCTCGACGATGCCCAGCAGCAGACCGCCCAGCATCGCACCACGGATGTTGCCGATACCGCCCAGCACCGCCGCCGCGAAGGCCTTGATGCCCGGCAGGAAGCCCACCGTGAACCAGACCTGGCCGGAGATGCCGAAGCCGTAGAGGAAGCCGGCCGCGCCACCCAGCAGACCGCCGATGATGAACGTACGGGAGATGATCTTGTCGATGTCGACACCCATCAGACCCGCGGTCTCGGCGTCCTGCGCCACGGCCCGGATGCCCGCACCCATCTTGGTGCGGTTGACCACCATGTCCAGACCGATCATCATCGCGACCGCGGAACCGATGATGATCAGCTGAGTGATCTTCACCGGGGTGCCGAAGACGCTGAAGACCTCACCGTTGGTGTACAGCTCCGGCATCGGCACGGGGTTGCGGCCCCACAGCTTGCCCGCCAGGTTGTACAGGAAGAACGACGCGCCGATGGCGCTGATCAGGAAGACCAGCTTGGGGGCGTTCCGCTTGCGCAGCGGCTTGTACGCCGCCTTCTCCAGCCCGAACGCGGTCAGCGCTCCGACCAGGGCGCCGGCGATCATGCCGACGATCACCCACACGACGGAGTTGAACCCGTGCGGGGACTGCGGGGCGAGCTCCGACAGCACGACGAGCGAACCGAAGCCGCCCATCATGAAGACCTCGCTGTGCGCGAAGTTGATGAGCTGGAGCACGCCGTAGACCAGGGTGTACCCGATCGCGATGACGGCGTACATGGACCCCGTCGTCAAGCCTGGGATGAAGTAGTCCCAGAAGTTGTGGAAGAGATTCATCGTGCGTGGGAATCCTTGCTGAAGCCGGTGAAGGGCGGCGAAAACGCGTCCGACACAGCGATGGGGAGCGCGGGGCGGCGGCCGGAACCGGCGCCGCGCCCCACGCCCCCCACCTCAGGTGTCGGTTGCCGGGTCAGCTGGCGCTGAGGGTGGCCACGTCACCCAGGTAGCCGATCTTGCCGTCGGCGACCTGGTACAGGTACACGTTCTTGATCTTCAGCTCACCCTTGTCGTCGAAGGCGAACTCCTTGGTCAGGCCCTTGTAGTTGACGGCCTTCAGGGCCGCCAGGAGCTTGTCGCGCGTGACGTCCTTGCCGAGCTTCTTCATCTCGGAGATGACCAGGTTCGCGATGTCGTACGACTCGGCCGAGTAGGTGCCCGGAGGAGTGTTGAACTTCTTGGTGTACGCGTCGGTGAACGCCTTGGTGCTCTCGTTCTTCGTGGCGTCGGTGCACGGGCAGGTCAGGAACCAGTTGTTGGCCGCGGCACCGGCCAGCTCCACGAACTTCGCGTCGTTCGAGCCGTCACCCGAGATGCCGATGCCCTTGAAGCCGCCGTCGGCCAGCTTCTTGGCGAACGGCGCCAGGTCCGCGTAGTAACCCGCGTAGATCAGCGCGTCGGCCTTCGAGTTGACGACCTTCGTGGCGGCGGCGGTGTAGTCCGGGGTCTTCGCGGGGACGGAGTCCGTCTCCACGGTGACGCCCGCGGCCTTCAGGTTGTCGATCGCGACCTTGGCCAGGCCGACGCCGTACTCGCTCTTGTCGTCGATGACGAAGACCTTCTTGGCCTTCTCCTTCTTCGACAGGTACTCGGCCATGCCGGCACCCTGCTCGTTGTCGTTCGGCGCACCGCGCAGGAACGAGGCGAAGCCCTGGCTCGTCAGGTCCGGGTTGGTCGCCGACGGCGACACCGCGGCGAGCTGCGCCTGGGCGTACAGGCCACCCGAGGCCTTCGTCGGGCCGGAGAACGCCGGGCCGACGACGGCGACGACACTGGTGTCACCGATCAGCTTCTGGGCGGCAGCGGGCGCCTGGTCCGGCAGACCCTGGTCGTCACCGTCCACGACCTTCAGCGTGAAGGGCAGGTCGCCCTTCGCGTTGGCCTCCTCGACGGCCAGCTTCAGACCGTTGTTCTCGTTGATGCCCAGCGCGCTGTTGTCGCCGGACAGCGGACCCTGGAAGCCGATGGAGAACGTCGGCTTGCCGCCGCCGCCGTTGCCGCTGTCGTCCTTGCCGCCACCGCATGCGGTGAGCGCGAGAGCGCCAACTGCCACCGGGATAGCAAACTTGACGAACTTGTTGTTGAACACTACGACCCCCTGGAGCCGCCCATTGAGATTACGAGTCGGCGGGCCGTAGGCCCTCCGGATTGCGACCGCGTGAACAACACGCGGGTTGGCGGGAATGTAATCCGCTGATCAGGCACTCAGATAGGCCACAGGAAGAGATGTGATCGGACGGTGACCTCGGTCATGTGCCGGAAACAGAACGGTCCTTACCGGTAACCGGACGACCAACGGGGGAGAGATGCAGAAAAACATCCGATTTGGCGGCCTTGTGCGAAGGGCGGCCCGCAGGCCCGCGCTGACAGCCCTGGCCGGAGCGCTCGCCGGGGCCACGGTAGCGGCCCTCACCGCCGCGGCGGTATGGCCCCACCCTTCCCCGCCCACGACCGGCCAACCCCTGCGTCAGCTCGAAATCCCCCTCGACGCATCCGCCGTCACAGCGGGGAACCTGGAATTCCGCGCCCTCGCCCTGCGCTGCGGCATCGCCGTCATCGTCGGCACCCACGCCGAACACCCCGCGAAAGGCCGACTCTGCCGCATCCGCGTCGGCGTCACCGTCGACGACTCCGTCAGCGCCCGCCTCGACAACGACCTCCACCGGCTCGTCCTCGCCGACGGCAGCCGGCACGCCATGGACTGGGAGGCCATGCAGATCAAGCGCCAGCCCCTCACCATCGACATCGGCGCCCACGACCGCGCCGAGTACGACCTGTGGTTCGACATCCCCCGCGGCGCCGCCGTCGACCACCTCGCCGTCACCAACGACAAAGGGATGCCCTCAGCGGACATCCCCCTGCCGCGGCGCGACTGGCCCGACCACTCGGCCTGAACCAGCCCCCGGCCGACGCTACTTGGCGGCGCCGTCCACCTCGTCCAGCACGGCCTGCGCCACCGCCTGCATCGTCATGCGGCGGTCCATCGAGGTCTTCTGGATCCACCGGAACGCGGCCGGCTCCGACAGCCCGTACTTCGACTGCAGGACGCTCTTCGCCCGGTCCACCAGCTTCCGCGTCTCCAGCCGCAGGCTCAGGTCCGCGACCTCCGCCTCCAGCGCCCGCAGCTCCGTGAACCGCGACACCGCCATCTCGATGGCCGGCACGACGTCGCTCTTGCTGAACGGCTTCACCAGGTAGGCCATGGCACCCGCGTCCCGGGCCCGCTCCACCAGCTCGCGCTGCGAGAAGGCGGTCAGCATCAGCACCGGCGCGATCTTCTCCTTGGCGATCCGCTCCGCGGCCGAGATTCCGTCCAGCACCGGCATCTTCACGTCCAGGATGACCAGGTCCGGCCGCAGCTCCTCGGCGAGCTTGACGGCCGTCTCGCCGTCCCCCGCCTCGCCGACCACGGAGTAGCCCTCCTCCTCGAGCATCTCTTTCAGGTCCAGCCTGATCAGAGCCTCGTCCTCGGCGATCACCACGCGGGTGGTCAGCGGCGGTACGTGCGACTGCTCGTCAACGGGCTCGGCGGCGCTCACGGGACTCCTCGTTCCAGGGCAGGTGCTGCCCCAAGAGCCTACCTATCTCCGGTATGTTTAGGACACGGAGGGTATACGCTAACCTTCGCTTCAAAGGAAGCCCCGGTAGCCCAGCGGTAGAGGCAATGGTCTCAAACACCATATAGCGTGGGTTCGAATCCCACCCGGGGTACTCCGCCTTCAATTTAAAGGCGTTTATCACTCAGGGTGATCTTCACTGGGTCGAGTGAGAGACGGTGGATTCCCGGCCACGCGTGGCCGGAATCCCGCCAAAGTCGTGCACGTGTACGACATGAAAACCCGCCGTCGTGCCCTCGCGCTCCTCGCCGAGGGCCGGAGCCTCAACTCCGTGAGCCGGGCGACCGGAATATCCCGTTCGGCCATCCGGGAGTGGCGCACCCGCGTCGAACCCAGACGGAGCGGCACCGAGTGCACCGGTCGCGCGTCGGGGCCCGCCTACGCCTATCTGCTCGGCCTCTACCTCGGCGACGGCTGCATCAGCCCCCAGCCGCGCGGCGGTCACGCCCTGCGCATCGCCTGCGCGGACGCCTGGCCGGGCCTGATCGACGCCTGCGAGGAGGCCGTCCGGGCCGTCCGGCCCGGGAACTCCGTGTGCCGCGTCCACTCCCAGGGTTGCACCATGGTGACGTCGTACAGCGACCACTGGCCCTGCCTCTTCCCCCAGCACGGACCCGGCAGGAAACACGAGCGCCGGATCGCTCTCGAGCCCTGGCAGCAGGACGTCGTGGACGAGTGCCCCTGGGACTTCCTGCGCGGGCTGATCCATTCCGACGGGAGTCGGGTCGTGAACCGGACCACGCGGACCGTGGCCGGTGTGACCAGGCGCTACGAGTACCCACGCTACTTCTTCACCAACCGGTCCGAGGACATCCGGCGGCTGTGCACCGACACCCTCGACGCCCTCGGCGTCGCCTGGCGGCAGGCCGGCGCCTGCAACGTCTCCGTCGCCCGCCGGGAGGCCGTCGCGCTGATGGACCGCTTCATCGGTCCGAAGCATTGAGCCGCGCCTTGGTGTGCCGGGTGGCGACCGCCGTCGTGGGGTCCTCGGGCCAGGGGTGCTTGGGGTAGCGGCCGCGGAGTTCTGCGCGCACCGCCCGGTAGCCGTCGCGCCAGAAGGAGGCGAGGTCGGCGGTGACGGCGGCGGGGCGGCCCGCGGGGGAGAGCAGGTGGACGAGGAGGGGGACGCGGCCGCCGGCGAGGCGGGGGGTGGTGGTCCAGCCGAAGAGCTCCTGGAGCTTGGCGGCGAGGACGGGGCGGTCGTCGTCGTAGGAGACGCGGACCTTGGAGCCGGAGGGGATCTCCAGGCGTTCCGGGGCGAGTTCGTCGAGGCGGGCGGCGTCGCCGGTGGCCCAGGGCAGGAGGCGGCCCAGGGTGGTGGCGGCGTCGACGCGGGCGAGGTCGGCGCGGCGGCGGGCGGTGGCGAGTTCGGGGGCCAGCCACTCCTCCGCGCGGGAGAGCAGGGCCTCGTCGGAGACGTCGGGCCAGGGGGCGCCGATCTCGCGGTGGAGGAAGGCGAGGCGCCGGCGCAGGGTGTCGGCGTCGCGGGTCCACTTGAGCAGGCGGGGTCCTTCGCGGCGGAGTCCGTCGAGGAGCGCGGTGCGCAGGTGTTCCGGGTCGGGGCGGGGGAGGGGGCGGGTGGTGAGGGTGATCGCGCCGAGGCGGGCGGCGT
This sequence comes from Streptomyces sp. NPDC005722, assembly GCF_040630935.1. NCBI lineage: Bacteria > Bacillati > Actinomycetota > Actinomycetes > Kitasatosporales > Streptomycetaceae > Streptomyces > Streptomyces sp. NPDC005722. The sequence continues at coordinate 25,898 of NZ_JBEXYN010000002.1, read as the reverse complement.
GGTGGGCGGTGACGTCGCCGTCGGTCCAGGTGACCTCGTCGGCTTCGGTGAGCAGGGGCGCGGCGGCGGTGCGTGCGGTGTCCTCGTCGATGACGGCGGCGAGGCGTACGCGGGCGGAGGGGGAGCCGGCGGGGCGGTCGGCGACGGCGACGGCGAGCCATTGGGGGGTGCCCAGGCGTGTGCCGTCGGCGAGGTCGGCGGCGGTGCCGGAGGCCATCAGGTAGCCGGAGCCCGAGCCGGCCCCCGCCCCCGCCCCAGTCCCTGTGCCGGTCCGGCGGCGGGCGACGCGTTCGGGGAAGGCGAGTGCGGTGAGGAGCCCGGCGGCGCTGTCGTCGGTGAGGGCCGTGTCGGGGTGCTCGGGGGCCGCCGCGGCCAGGCGGCGGGCTTCGCGGCGCCAGCGGTCGGCGTGGGCGTCGTGGGCGCGGCGGGCGGTGCGCCAGGCGGCGGCGAGGTCGTCGCCGTGGTCGCGCGGGGGTTGCTCGGACAGCAGGGCGACGATGTCGGCGGCGCGGCGGGTGCCGGTGCGGGGGGCGCCGTCGAGGAGGGCGCGGGCGAGCCGGGGGTGGAGGCCGATGCGGGCCATGCGGTTGCCGCGGTCGGTGGTGCGGCCGTCGGGGCGGAGGGCGCCGATGGCGGTGAGGACGTCGTGTGCGGCGGCGAGGGCGCCGGGCGGCGGCGGGTCGAGGAGGGCGAGTCCGGTGGCGTCGGGGTCGCCCCAGGCGGCTGCCTGGAGGGCGAAGGGGGTGAGGTCGGCGACGGCGATCTCGGGGGAGGGGAAGCGGGGCCGGCCGGTGTCCTCGGCCTCGTTCCAGCAGCGGTAGGCGGTGCCGGGTGCCTCGCGTCCGGCGCGTCCCGCGCGCTGGGCGGCGGTGGCGAGGGAGGCCCGGACGGTGGTCAGGGAGCCGAGTCCGCGGGCGTGGTCGGTGCGGGGCTCGCGGGCGAGCCCGGAGTCGACGACGACGCGTACGCCGGGGACGGTGAGGCTGGATTCGGCGACGGAGGTGGACAGGACGACGCGGCGGCGGGTGCCGTCGCCGCCGCGGAGCACGGCGTCCTGGACGGCGGCGGGTGCCTGGCCGTGGAGTTGGAGGACCTCGGCGCCGGTGCCGTCGAGGAGGCGGGCGACGCGGGCGATCTCGCCGGTGCCGGGGAGGAAGCACAGGACGTCGCCGTCCGCGGTGCGCAGCGCGGCGCGGACGGTGGCGGCGACGTGGTCGAGGAACGCGGGGTCGACGCGCGTGCCGTGCGGCGGGCGGATGCCGTGGGGCGGGGGCGCGTGGGTGACGGCCACGGGGTGCATGTGTCCCTGGGCCCGGACGACGGGTGCGCCGCCCAGCAGCCGGGACCAGGCGTCGGCGTCGGTGGTGGCGGAGGCGGCGACGACGCGCAGGTCGGGGCGGAGCGCGGCGCGTACGTCGAGCAGGAAGGCCATGGCCGTGTCGGCGTCGAGGTGGCGTTCGTGGCACTCGTCGAGCAGGACGGTGGTGGTGCCGGGGAGTTCCTGGTCGCGCTGGAGCCGCTGGAGGAGGACGCCGGTGGTGACGACCTCGACGACGGTGCGCGGGGAGACCTTGCGGTCGCCGCGCACGGTGTGGCCGACGCGGCCGCCCGGTTCCTCGCCGAGGAGCCAGGCCATGCGGCGGGCGGCGGCCTTGGCGGCCATGCGGCGGGGTTCGGCGACGATGACGGTCCGGGTGGGCCGGTCGTCGAGGAGCCCGGCGAGGGCGAGCGGGACGAGGGTGGTCTTCCCGGTGCCGGGAGGGGCGGCGAGCACGGCGCAGCCGTGCCCGTCGAGGGCGTCGTGGAGGGCGGGCACGGCGGTGCGCACCGGGAGGGCGGCGAGGGCGTCCTCCCGCAGTCGTGCGGGGCGGGGGGTCACGCGGCGACGCAGACGAAGACCGCGGTGCCGGGGAGGAGCCGGCCGCGCAGCGGGGACCAGCCGCCCCATTCCGCGGTGTTCCAGGCGGGCCACTCGGGTTCGACGAGGTCGACGAGGCGGAAGCCGGCGGTGCTGAGTTCGCGGACGCGGTCGCCGAGGGTGCGGTGGTGCTCGACGTAGACGGCGTGCCCGGTCTCGTCCTGTTCGACGTAGGGGGTGCGGTCGAAGTAGGAGGCGGTGGCGGTGAGTCCTTCGGGGCCGGGTTCGTCGGGGAAGGCCCAGCGGAGGGGGTGGGTGACGGAGAAGACCCAGCGGCCGCCGGGGCGCAGCACGCGCCGGACCTCGCGCATGACGTGGGCGGTGTCGGCGATGAAGGGGAGGGCGCCGTAGGCGGAGCAGGCGTGGTCGAAGGAGGCGTCGGCGAAGGGGAGTGCGCCGGCGTCGGCCTGGACGAGCGGGAACGCGGGGGCGCCGCTCCCGGTTGAGCCGGCGGCGCGTGCGTCGTCGATGCGGCGGGCGTGCTGGAGTTGGCGGTGGGAGAGGTCGAGTGCGACGGGCCGGGCGCCGTGCGCGGCGAGCCAGCGGGAGCACTGGGCGGCGCCGGCGCCGATCTCCAGGACGGCCGCGTCCTTCAGGGCGGCGGTGGGTCCGAGGAGGTGGAGCTCGTCCTCGGTTGCTCCTTCCGGGCCCCAGACGAAGTCCGCGTCGCCGAGGAACTCCCCGTGGTCGCTCTGGTACTCGTCTGCGTTGCGGTCCCACCATCCGCGGTTGGCTCGGCTGCTCTCCGTGGCGCCTGCGACACGTCGCGTGGCCTCGGGTTCTTCGGGGACGGGCCGGGGGGCCGGTGCTTGGATCATTGCGCTGGTCGTCGTACCCTCTGTGGTGACCTGTGGCTGCGGAGCCGCCGCTGCACGTCCATGTACCAGTGCCCGGTACGGGGTGTTACGCCCGTGGTGTGCTCTTCGTGCATTGACCGTGCCCGGCTGCCCCCGTATGCTACAAGTTGCGCTGCGAGCCTGCGCGCCTCGGACGGAGCAGGCTGCGCTCACATCTGTTGTAAACCTCTCGGCCTTGTGGGCTGTCCGGAATCGGCAGGAGCGAAACGGGCTTACGGCGTAGCAGTACCTACGACTTCATGTCCGTACCGGAGCCCTTTTCCTAATGACGAGCAGCACCGAGGCCCAGGCCCCTCGTACCACCCCGCAGGTGGCGGTCAACGACATCGGTTCCGAGGAAGCCTTCCTCGCCGCGATCGACGAGACGATCAAGTACTTCAACGACGGCGACATCGTCGACGGCGTCATCGTGAAGGTCGACCGGGACGAGGTCCTGCTCGACATCGGTTACAAGACCGAGGGTGTCATCCCCTCGCGCGAGCTTTCGATCAAGCACGACGTCGACCCCAACGAGGTCGTCGCCGTGGGTGACGAGATCGAGGCCCTGGTCCTCCAGAAGGAGGACAAGGAGGGTCGTCTGATCCTGTCCAAGAAGCGCGCCCAGTACGAGCGCGCCTGGGGCACGATCGAGAAGATCAAGGAAGAGGACGGCATCGTCACCGGTACCGTCATCGAGGTCGTCAAGGGTGGTCTCATCCTCGACATCGGCCTCCGCGGCTTCCTCCCCGCCTCCCTGGTCGAGATGCGCCGTGTCCGCGACCTCCAGCCGTACGTCGGCAAGGAGCTCGAGGCCAAGATCATCGAGCTGGACAAGAACCGCAACAACGTGGTCCTGTCCCGTCGCGCGTGGCTGGAGCAGACCCAGAGCGAGGTCCGCCAGACCTTCCTCACCACCCTCCAGAAGGGTCAGGTGCGCTCCGGCGTCGTCTCCTCCATCGTCAACTTCGGTGCCTTCGTGGACCTGGGTGGCGTGGACGGCCTCGTGCACGTGTCCGAGCTGTCCTGGAAGCACATCGACCACCCCTCCGAGGTCGTCGAGGTCGGCCAGGAGGTCACGGTCGAGGTCCTGGACGTCGACATGGACCGCGAGCGTGTCTCCCTGTCGCTGAAGGCGACCCAGGAAGACCCGTGGCAGCAGTTCGCCCGTACGCACCAGATCGGCCAGGTCGTCCCCGGCAAGGTCACCAAGCTGGTTCCGTTCGGTGCGTTCGTCCGCGTGGACGAGGGCATCGAGGGTCTGGTCCACATCTCCGAGCTGGCCGAGCGCCACGTGGAGATCCCGGAGCAGGTCGTCCAGGTCAACGACGAGATCTTCGTCAAGGTCATCGACATCGACCTCGAGCGCCGTCGCATCAGCCTCTCGCTGAAGCAGGCCAACGAGTCCTTCGGTGCCGACCCGGCCTCGGTCGAGTTCGACCCGACCCTGTACGGCATGGCCGCGTCCTACGACGACCAGGGCAACTACATCTACCCCGAGGGCTTCGACCCCGAGGCCAACGACTGGCTCGAGGGCTACGAGACCCAGCGGGAGGCGTGGGAGCACCAGTACGCCGAGGCGCAGACCCGCTTCGAGCAGCACCAGGCGCAGGTCATCAAGTCCCGCGAGGCGGACGCCGAGGCGGCGGCCGCGGCCGGCGAGGCGGCTCCGGCCGGCCCGACCGGTGGCTCGTACTCCTCGGAGTCCGGTGACCAGTCCGGCGCCCTGGCGTCGGACGAGGCGCTGGCCGCGCTCCGCGAGAAGCTGGCCGGCGGCCAGAGCTGATCGCAGGGCTCGCGCCCACCGCAGCAGCACGGAAGGACCCGCTCTCCCCTGGAGGGCGGGTCCTTCCGCGTTCGCCGGGTCCGGGTGGGAATGCGCGGGCTGTACGGTCCGTTGCACCGAGAGTTGACGAAGACCGAGGGAAGGGTGCGCAGTGCTGGATCCGCAGGGGCTGTACGCATACGAGCCGGGCGGGGCAGAGGCGGTCGACGAGGCGTTCGGCGAGACCGGACCCGTACTGCTGTACCACTTCGACGGGTACATCGACGCCGGGGAGACCGGCGCGCAGGTCGTCGAGGAGCTGCTGGAACGGCAGGAGCACCGGGTCGTGGCGCGTTTCGACGCGGACCGCCTGGTGGACTACCGGGCGCGCCGACCGCTGATGACCTTCAAGCGGGACAGCTGGACGGGGTACGAGGCGCCGGAGATCGCGCTGCGGCTGGTGCGTGACAGCACGGGCTCGCCGTTCCTGCTGCTGTCGGGCCAGGAGCCGGACATCGAGTGGGAGCGTTTCGCCGCCGCGGTCGTGCAGGTCGTGGAGCGGCTGGGCGTGCGGCTGGCGTTCAACTTCCACGGCATCCCCATGGGCGTGCCGCACACCCGCCCGGTGGGGCTGACGCCGCACGGCAACCGGCTGGACCTGGTGCCGGCCCACCGCACGTGGTTCGACGAGGCGCAGGTGCCGGGCAGCGCGGAGTCACTGATCGAGTACCGGCTGGCGGAGGCCGGCCGTGACGTGCTGGGGGTCGCCGCCCACGTACCGCACTACCTGGCGCGTTCGGGCTACCCGGACTCGGCGCTGGCCGTGGTGGAGACGCTGACGGCCGCCACCGGCCTGGTGCTGCCGCAGGTGGCGCACGCGCTGCGGATGGAGTCGCACACGGTGCGCGCCGAGATCGACCGGCAGGTCGCCGACGGCGACGCGGAACTGGTCGCGGTGGTGCAGGGCCTGGAGAACCAGTACGACGCGCTGGCGGGCGGCAGCAGCCGGCAGAACCTGATCGCCGAGCCGGTCGAACTGCCGTCGGCGGACGACCTGGCGGCGGAGTTCGAGCGCTTCCTGGCCGACCGCGAGGACGACGGCTCCTGACCGGGCTCGTGGGGGTACGGGGGCCCCGGTAGTCTCACGCCATGGTCAAAGTGGGGCTGACGGGCGGGATCGGGGCGGGCAAGAGCGAGGTGTCGCGGCTGCTGGCCTCCTACGGGGCGGTGCTGGTCGACGCCGACCGGATCGCCCGTGAGGTGGTGGAGCCGGGCACACCCGGGCTGGCGGCCGTGGTCGCCGAGTTCGGCGAGGGGGTGCTGGCGGCCGACGGTTCCCTGGACCGGCCGAAGCTGGGTGCGATCGTCTTCTCCGACCCCGGGCGGCTGCGGGCGCTGAACGCGATCGTCCACCCCCTGGTCCGGGACCGTTCGGCCGCGCTGGAGCAGGCCGCGGCCCCGGACGCCGTGGTCGTGCACGACGTGCCGCTGCTGACGGAGAACGCCTTGGCGCCGCTCTACGACGTGGTCGTGGTGGTGGACGCCGCCCCGGAGACCCAGCTCGACCGGCTGGTGCGGCTGCGCGGCATGACCGAGGAGGACGCCCGTGCCCGGATGGCGGCCCAGGCGACCCGGGAGCAGCGGCTGGCGGTCGCCGACGTCGTGATCGACAACGACGGGCCGCTGGAGGCGCTGGAGCCCCGGGTCCGGCAGGTCTGGGAGCAGTTGCGTCAAAAGATCGTCAAGAGCTGATCCGGAACCCTCTCCGGGGACGTCCTGGGGGCAGTAGCGTCGCTGCCTCGCGGACAGGAGGGGGATGGGGATGGAAGCCGTGTCGGCCGTGATCGGGATCGCCGTCGTGGTGCTGGGCCTCGGTGGTCTCAAGAGCAGTTTCCGGGTGATCAGGCAGTACGAGCGGGGTGTGGTCTACCGCCTCGGACGGGTGCGGCCGCAGGCCAAGCAGCCCGGGCCGCGTCTGCTGGTGCCGTTCGTGGACCGGATGACCAAGGTCAACATGCAGGTGGTGACCATGCCGGTGCCCTCACAGGAGGGCATCACCCGGGACAACGTCTCGGTGCGGGTGGACGCCGTGCTGTACTTCCGGGTCATCGACCCGATCAAGGCCACCGTGGACGTGCAGAACTACCAGTTCGCCATGGTGCAGGTGGCTCAGACCTCGCTGCGGTCGGTGATCGGCAAGAGCGAGCTGGACGACCTGCTGTCGGGGCGCGAGGCCATGAACGAGGGCCTGGAGCTGATGCTCGCCACGCCGGCCGTCGAGTGGGGCATCCACATCGACCGGGTGGAGATCAAGGACGTGGCCCTGCCGGAGTCGATGAAGCGGTCGATGGCGCGGCAGGCCGAGGCGGACCGTGAGCGCCGGGCGCGCATCATCACCGCCGACGGCGAGCTGCAGGCCTCGCAGAAGCTCGCGCAGGCCGCGTCGGCGATGGACGGCACTCCGGCGGCGATGCAGCTGCGTCTGCTGCAGACCGTGGTGGAGGTGGCCGCGGAGAAGAACTCGACGCTGGTCATGCCGTTCCCGGTGGAGATGCTGCGCTTCTTCGAGCGCGCGTCCGGGGGCGAACGCCCCGCTCCTGCCTCCGCTCCCGTTCCTGCCTCTGCCCCGGATCCTGCTGCGGCGCCGGCCCCGCTCGAGGAATCGCCGCGGCCCGTCGCCGAGGTCGACGGCACGCCTGCGGTGGCGCTGGAGGCGCCGAAGGGCCGTACGGAGCCCGCGGTGCCGGCGGAACCGCGTCCGGCGGACGAGGAGGCGTGAGCCGTCCGGCGCGGTGTTCCTCCGGGGAATGCATATGCGGACGGTGATGTTGGGTAGTTGTGAGCTGTTGAGTGCCCGGGGAAGGAGGCGGCTGTGCCCGAGCAGAGCCCCGAGAACCACGTGATCGACTTCCGTGCGGCGGAGCAGCTGCTCGCGGCCCGCGACGCCCGCGGGGCGGTGAAGCTGCTGGACTCGGTCATCGCCGCCCACCCGGAGAACACCGCCGCACGGCTGCTGCGCGCCCGGGCCTTCTTCCTGGCCGCGCAGCTGCGCCCGGCCGAGCTGGAGTTCCAGGTCGTCCTGGAGCGCGAGCCGGACAACGCGTACGCGCACTTCGCGCTGGGCCGCACCCTGGAGCGCTCGGGGCGTTCCGGCGAGGCGCTGCGGCACTTCCGGCTGGCGGCGGCGCTCGACCCCAAGCCCGACTACCTGCAGGCGGCCCGCTTCCCCGACCCGACGTGAGCCAGGCTGGGTAGTTCGCCCGGTTTTACGGCGAACGCCCCTCGCGTCACATTGATCCGCATCGTCACTCCCGTTACGGTTCCGGCACGCGTTCTGACGCAGCCTCAATTGTGGGGAGCCGGCCGTGACTCGAGTGACCAGGCGGACGCTGCTGGGTTCCGCCGCCGCGACCGCGGCGGGTGCGGTCCTCCCGGTGGGGGCCGCGGCCGCCGCCTCCCCCCTCGACACCTCCTTCGACACCGCTCCCGCGCAGGCCGCCCTGTGGCGGCTGCTGCCGCGGCACGCGGGCCAGTTCCGGCTGCTCGCCCTGGACCGGGGGCACGGGGGCAAGGACGGCGAACGGTCCGACCGCTTCCGGATCGCGGGCACTCGCGGGCGGGTCGAGGTGGCGGGTACGTCCCCGGCCACACTGCTGTGCGGCGTGCGCTGGTACCTCAAGCACGTGTGCGGCGTGGGCGTCTCCTGGACGGGCGACAGTCTGGACGCCCTGCCCGCCACGCTCCCCGCCCCGCCCCCGGGCGGCATCGCCCGGCGCGCGACCGTGCCGCACCGCTTCGTCCTCAACGACACCAACGACGGTTACACCGCCCCCTACGCCGACTGGTCGCGCTGGGAGCGCTTCATCGACGTCCTGGCCCTGCACGGCTGCAACGAGGTGCTGGTGGTGGCGGGCGCCGAGGCCGTGTACCGGCGTGTGCTGCGCGAGTTCGGCTACTCCGACCGGGAGGCCCTGGCCTGGCTGCCCGCGCCGTCCCACCAGCCGTGGTGGCTGCTGCAGAACCTCTCCGGCTACGGCGGCCCGCTGACGTCCGGCATCGTCGACGCCCGTGCCACGCTGGGCCGCAGGATCACCGCGCGGCTGAGGGAACTGGGCATGGCCCCGGTGCTGCCGGGCTACTTCGGCACGGTCCCGGACGGGTTCGCCGGGCGCAACGCGGGGGCGCGCGTCGTCCCCCAGGGCACCTGGCACGGCTTCGCCCGCCCGGACTGGCTCGACCCGCGCACCGGCGCCTTCGCCGCCGTGGCCGCCTCCTACTACCGCCACCAGAAGGAGCTGTTCGGCAAGGCCGACCACTTCAAGATGGACCTGCTCCACGAGGGCGGCACCGCCGGCGGCGTGCCCGTGCCCGCGGCCGCCCGGGGTGTCCAGGCGGCGCTGCTCGCGGCGCACCCCCGTGCGACCTGGGTGATCCTCGGCTGGGAGAAGAACCCCCGGGCCGACCTGCTGGGGGCCGTCGACAAGGAGCGGATGCTCGTCGTGGACGGCGTCTCCGACCGGTACACGTCGGTCACCGACCGCGAGCGGGACTGGGCGGGCACCCCGTACGCCTTCGGTTCCATCCCCAACTTCGGCGGCCGCACGACGATCGGCGCCAAGACCCACGTGTGGGCGGACCGCTTCTTCACCTGGCGGGACAGGCCCGGCAGCGCCCTGGCCGGCACCTGCTACCTGCCGGAGGCCGCCGAGCGCGACCCGGCCGCCTTCGAGCTCTTCTGCGAACTGCCCTGGCACGAGCGGCGGGTGGACCTGCCGACCTGGTTCGACACCTACGCGCGGACCCGCTACGGCACCGCCGACGGGCAGGCCCGCGTCGCCTGGCAGGCACTGCGCCGCACCGCCTACCGGCACGAGGCACTGGAGCGCGCCGACGCCCACGACAGCCTGTTCACCGCCCGCCCCTCGCTGACCGCCGACTCGGGCAGCGTGTACGCGCCGAACGCCCTCACCTACGATCCCGCCGCCTTCGACACGGCGCTCGCCGCGCTCCTGGGGGTGTCCGCCGGGGTGCGCGCCAGGGACGCCTACCGCTACGACCTGGTCGACGTCGCCCGGCAGGCCGTCGCCAACCGCAGCCGGCAGCTCCTGCCGCAGCTGCGCGCCGCGTTCGTGCGCGGTGACGCGGCGGTCTTCCGCCAGCTGTCCGAACTGTGGCTGCGGCTGATGCGGCTGGCCGACGAGGTCGCCGGCGGCCACCGGGCCTTCCTGCTGGGCCCCTGGCTCGCGGAGGCCCGGGCCTGGGGCGGGGCGGACGCGCAGCGCGCCGGACTCGAGCGCACCGCGCGCGTGCTGGCCACCACCTGGGGCGGCCGGGCGACCTCGGCGTCGCTGCACGAGTACGCCAACCGGGACTGGAACGGCCTCGTCGCGGACTTCTACCTGCCGCGCTGGCGGACCTTCCTGGACGAGTGCGCGACGGCCCTCACCACCCGCCGCACACCGCGGGACGTCGACTGGTACCGGACCGAGGAGCCCTGGACGAAGCGCGCCGGGAGCTATCCCACCCGCCCCACCGGCGACGCGCACACGCTCGCCCGGCGGGCCTACGAGGTGCTCGCCGCCGCCCCCTACCAGGGCACCCTGACGGTGACGGCGCAGCCGGCGACGCTGCGGCCGGGCGGCCGGACCCTGGTCACCGCGGAGTTCACCAACACCAACGGGCTCGCCCCCACGGGCACGGTGGGCTTCTCCCTGACCACGGACGGAGTGCGGGCCGCCGCGCGGGGGTCGCTGTCGCTGCCGCGCGTGGCGGCCGGCGGCACCGGCCGCGCGACGTGGCACGTCACCGCGCCCGAGGCGCATCCGCAGCGGCCGCTGTCGCCGCTGCGGTACGAGGCGCGCGCCGCGTACGAGCCGGTGCCGGGCGGGGCGCGGGTGCCCGCGGTCGCCACCGGGGACCTGTACGTCGCGGGCCCGCTGGACCGCGCGTTCCGCACCGTGGACGGCGCCGGTGCCGTCTTCGGGCAGCTCGGCGACCGCTTCGCCATCGACGGCGCCGGGCGCGACCTGTGGAAGGGCACCGCCGAGTTCGCGGCGCTCCTGCGGCGCGGCGCGCTGCGGGACGGCGGGACGGTCACCACCCGCGTCGACAGCCAGGCCGAGACGGCCGCGTGGGCGCGGGCGGGCATCGTCGTCCGCGACGACCTCGAGGACCCGGCCGCGCCGGGCTTCCTGAACCTGGCGGTGAGCCCAGGCCACGGGGTGACGCTGTCGTACGACTCCGACGGCGGCGGGCAGGTGAACCGCTACCGGCGGCTCGCCGGTGTGCGGGCCCCCGTGCTGCTGAGGCTGCGCCGCCGGGGCCGCGCGTACACGGGGGAGTGCAGCACCGACGACGGGACGACGTGGCGGAAGGTGGCGACCGTGACCGTCCCCTCGGCGGCGCCGCAGCAGGACGTGGGGCTCTTCATGACCGCGGGCAACGGCGGCACGGGGGACCGCGGACTGGTGGAGTTCACCGGCTTCCGCCTCGGCTGAGGCCGGCGGGCCCCCTCGGCGTCAGCCGGTGCGGCCGCCCGCGGCCACGGCGGAGACGAGTGCGGCCAGGGCGTCACCGAGCCGGTCGAGGCCCGCGCCGGGGTCACCCGCGGGCTCGGTCATGTACCCGTCCCGGCGTATCTCGACCATCAGCGCCGACACTTCGCGGGTCCGGCCGTAGAACGTCAACGGCACATAGGTGCCGGCGAACGGAGAGTCGAGACCGACGTCGCCGCACGGCGCGAAGGCCTCGCGGGCGGCGTCCAGCAGCCAGGACGGCGTGTGGAAGGCGTCGGTGCCCAGGCAGACGGCGGGGCGGGGGCCGTCGCCGTGCAGCTCATAGGGGAGCGGCGTGCCCGGGTAGGAGTGCACGTCGATGACGACCGCCCGCCCGGTGGCCGCCAGCCGGTCCTGGACGGCGGCGGTCATGGCGGCCGCGTACGGCTCGAAGTAGGCGTCCAGCAGGGCCCGTTCGTGCCGGGGGTCGTCCGCGCGCAGCGGCGCGCCGTGCGAGGTGCGGGTGTAGACGGCGCCCATGCCGACGGCGCGCATCTCCTCCCGCTCGTCGGGGAACCGCTCGGGGTCGACGACCAGCCGTGACAGGAGGTTGGTGAACTGCCAGGCCCCCGTCCGCGCGGCGGCGCGCCCGGCGACGAGGTCGGTGTGGGCGTCCGTCATGCGGTCGAGTTCAGCCGTCAGCGCGGCGTCGTCCAGGAGGATGCGCTCGCGGACGTGCCGTGGCACGGCGCGGGCGCTGTGCGGTACGTGGAGGAGCACCGGTGAGTCCGGTGCGCCCTCGGTGATGCGGAAAGCCGGTCCGTCCATGTCTCCACCCCTCCCGGCCCGTTGCGGGCCCTTCCGCCGCAGCGACGGCCGGTGGCCGCAGCGGCGGCCGGCGGCCCGTCAGAACAGCGGCTCCGGCAGGACCCCCTCCAGGGCCAGCAGCGAGCGCTTGATGTCGAGCATGCGCGCGCCCCCGCCGAAGCCGCCGATGCCCCCGTCGCTCTCCAGGACCCGGTGGCACGGCACGACGACGGGCAGCGGGTTGGAGCCCATGGCCGTGCCCACGGCGCGGGCCGCGCCCGGTTCGCCGACCCGGTTCGCCAGGTCCTGGTAGCCGACGACGCTGCCGAACGCGACGTTGCCCGACAGCTCGCGCAGCACACGGCGGTTGAAGCCCGTCGTCAGCGACCAGTCCAGGGCGAGGTCGAAGGTGTGCCGCGTCCCGGCGAAGTACGCCTCCACCTGGGGTATCGCCTCGTCGAGCCGGGCCCTGGCGGGGGTCGTGGGCCCGGGCCTGCGCGCGGGCACGGCGCCCAGCCGGGAGCAGATCCGCTCCAGCACGGCGGGCGCCTCCTTCTCCCCGGTCCGGAAGGCGACGTGGACCAGGCCCTGCCCGGTCGCGGCGAGCAGCAGGGGCCCGATCGGTGCCTCCAGCACCGTCCAGGCGACCTCGGCGGTGGGGGTCTGCGGTTGCGTCACGGTCCCCAGCCTAGGACGGGGCACCGACAACGGGTCCCGGACGGGGGCACGGAGGGGCACGACCGGGGGCGCGGCCCGGTCCGGGCAGCCCCGGGGCAGTGGCGGCAACCGGCCGCACGCCCGGCCACCCGGGAGGGTGGCCGTTCTCGACAGGTGTGTCACAAGCGGTAGTTGATCGGTTACGAGGGGGATGGGGCGCGCATGACGCGAAACGACTTCATCCCCGCCGTCCGCCGGCTCGCCCGCGAACAGGACCGGGTGGCCACCGTCGCCCAGCTCGCCGCGGTGGGCGTGCCGCAGAGCAGGCTGCGCGAGTGGTGCCGGCCCGGCGGCCGGTGGCAGCGGCCGCTGCCCCGGGTGGTCGTCCTCCAGACCGGTCCGCTCACCGCCGCGCAGCGGTCCAGAGCCGCACTGGCGTTCGCCGGGTACCCGCAGGTTCCGGCGATGATCACCGGTGTGGCGGGGCTCGCCCTGCACGGCGTCGGCGTGGCCGCGCCGCCTTGCGGGCTCCCGGTGGTGGACGTCCTCGTCCCGAGCGAGCGCCGCATCCGCACCCACACCTGGGTACGGGTCCACCACGGCCGCGGGCTCCCCCTGCCCGACAGCGTGGACGGTGTGCCCGTGGCGCCGGTGGTCCGGGCGGCGGCCGACGGCGTACGGGAGTCGATCGACCCCGAGTGGGCCCTGGAGGTGGTCCGCGAACTGGTCACCGGGCTCGGCGTGCCCGCTCCCGCGCTCGCCGCGGAACTGGGCGGCGCGGTGCTGGCGCGGCGCCCCGCCGTGGCGGCGCTGCTGGAGGCCATGGACCCCGGCGCGCCTGCCGCCCCCGCCGAGCCGATGGCCCGCGCCCTGGTGGCCCGGTCCGGGCTGCGGCAACCGCTGTGGCGTCCCGTGCTCCAGCTCGACGGCGCCTTCCTGGGCTCGCCCGACGCCTACTGGGTGCGCGACGGCCTCGTGCTGGACCTCGGCCCGGGGGCCGGGCGCGGTCGCCTGGAGTCGCTGGGACTTCGTGTGCTGCGGGTCGCGCCCGCCGCGCTCACCCGCAGCCCCGCCGAGGTCGTCGCCGCCCTGCGCACCGCCCTGGCGGAGGGACCGTACGGGCCGCTGGAACGGATCACGGCGCTGCCCGGGGCGAGGTGACGTACGGGTGCACGCGCGATGAAGTCGTCGTGAGGCGGCGGCGCGGGGCGCGGCGGCGAGCCTAGTTTCTGACAGTGCGGGGACCGGCGCGGCCAGGGGAGGGTGCCGTGAACGGCACATACGGAACGGTCAACGGATTCACCTACGGATGGGCGACCCCACTGGTGGGGTTCCTGATGGCCTGCTTAGGCGCCGCCCTCGGGCTGCGCTGCATCACCCGGGCCCTGGCCATGCAGCCTTCGCGACGGGCCGGCTGGCTCGCGCTGGGTTCCGCGGCCATCGGCTCCGGCATCTGGACCATGCACTTCGTCGCCATGATGGGCTTCAGCGTCGGCCAGGTGCGGATCACCTATGACACGCCCGTCACCTTCGAGAGCCTGCTGGTCGCCGTCGTGGTCGTCGGGCTCGGGGTGTTCCTCGTCGGCTTCGCGGGCCGCACGCCGCTCGCCGTACTGGGCGGCGGATGCCTCACCGGGCTCGGCATCGCCGCCATGCACTACACGGGCATGCGGGCCCTGCGGCTGCGCGGTGACCTGGAGTACACGCAGTCCACGGTGGCGCTGTCGGTCGGCGTCGCCGTACTGGCCGCCACCGTCGCCCTGTGGGTGGCGCTCTTCGCCCGGCGCGTGTTCGCCGGTGTCGTCGCCGCCCTCGTCCTGGGCCTCGCCGTCACCGTGATGCACTACACCGGCATGGCCGCGCTGACGGTCCACCTGCACAGCGACGCCCGGCAGGGGGCGAGCGGGGCGGGGCCCGTGGCGTTCCTGGCCCCGGTGCTGATCGGCCCGGTCGTCTTCCTCTTCCTCGCCGGGGTCGTCGTGGCGCTCGACCCGCCCGACGGCGACGTCGTCCCCGAGCCCGCCCCCGCGCGCGGCCGGCGCTCCTCGCGTGCGGCACGCCCCTCTTCCGCCGCCCGCTCCTCGTCCGCGGCCCGTCCCTCACGCGTCCGCGAGCGCCCGCGCGAACGCCAGTGACGGCTGGTCGACCCCGCTGCACCGGGTCGGAGCCGTCTCCATGGTGCCGTCCTCGCAGGGCCGGTCCCGGTCGGCCGACCACATGGACAGGCCGCCCAGCCCCTTGTCGCGGGCGAACGCCGCCAGACGTGCCGCGTCCCGCAGGGTGAAGACCTCGCCCTCGATGTCGTTCACCCCGATCATCGGCGTCACGGTGAGGGTCCGCCAGGCCGCCGCTTCCTGGCGGCCCAGCAGCGTCTTGAGCTGCCGTTGCGCCGCGGTGGCCGCCTGGATCGCGTACCGGCCCATGTCGCCCGTGTACGCCTCCCCGTAGTCCATCGCCATGATGTTGACGCCGTCGACCCGCACCCCCTGGCGCCGTGCGTCCGCGAGCAGCGCCGAGGCCTCGGCGGTCAGCCCGGACGGCATCACGGGCAGCGTGAAGGAGACCGACAAGGTCCGTCCCTCGCGCCGCGCCTGCGCCTGGAGGCGGGCGACGGCCCGCGCCCGCCGGGTGTTGGCGGCGGTGTCCGCGAGGTCGTCCCCCTCGACGTCGAAGTCGACCCCGGTCAGCCGGTAACGGGCGATCACCTCGGCGTAGACGGCGCCGAGTCGGGTCACGTCGTCGCAGGCCCCGGCGAGTTCCGTGCCGTCGGCTCCGCCGAACGAGACGCGCACGTCGCGCCCGGTGGCCCGCAGGGCGGCGATCCGGTCCGCCAGGTCGTCGTGGGCGATGCCGTCGCGCCCGTCCCAGGTCGCGGCGCAGCCCTCGCCGGCGGTGACGAAGCCGAGGGTGAAGCCGTCGGCCTCGGTCCTGCGGGCCGCGCCCGCCAGGTCGTAGGCGGTCGAGCGCGAGGCGTCCACGTACGGGGTGAAGGCCACCTCGGCCGCCGGCTCCCGCCCCTGGTGCGCGCGGGGAGCCGGTGCGCCGGCGGGTTCCCGGCCGGTGAGGAGGGAGGCGGTCGTGGCGGCGACGGCGACCGCCACGAGTCCGGTGATCAGCTGTGCCGTGCGGCTCTTCATGACGGAGAGACTATCCGCCCCGGGAATTCAGGACCCCGCATTCCCAGGAATTGGAGAAAAGGTCCACGGCTCATTCGTGAGATTAATTCGGAGGTGAATCTCGGGAATTCATGGAGGGAATTTGCTGCTAGCATTCCGGCCATGCATTCCCCCTCCCGGCGGGCGTGTCCCCGTGGACGGTCCACGGAGGAAGGGCCCGTGTTCGTCGACGCGTCGGGCCGCCGGGCGCGCATCATCCGGCGCGCCGGAACGGCCGTCGGGGCCGCCTGCGCGGGATATGCCGTGCTGCTCGGCGTGGCTTTGGCGGGAGGCACTCCTTTCGCGCCCGAGACCCTGATTCCCGGCGCGGAGGTTCCCGGGGGCGCTTCGGTGCAGGCCGAGGCGGGTGGAAGGGACGAGGCCGTACGGGAACGCGCCCCGCGCGCCCCGGACGCCCCCCACGCCCCCGCGCCCGTGGCCCGCGCCGCGGCCGCGCCCACGGTGTCCGCGGCCGCCGGAGTCACCCCCTCCGCCACCAGGGGCCGCCCCACGGCATCGTCGACCCCCTCAGCCGCTCCTGGCAGGACGGGCACCATTGCGACGCCGAGCGCATCCCCGCGCCCCACGCTGCCGCGCACCCCCACGGCCGGCGCCTCCCCGTCCGCCTCCGTCCCCGCGACGCCCGGGCCGGACACCCCCGCCTTCCCCCCGGGTGACGCGGGCGGCGACCCGGTGCCCGGTGACGGCTGGGACGACTGAGCGGGCATGGCGCGGACGGCCCGGCACGCGGCACCCGGTGCGATCACCAAGGTGGCGTCCGCCGGCCGGCAGGCCGTGCCCCGGCCCCGCCTCGTCATGGCGGTGCTGGGCCTGTGCGCGCTGGTGTGCGTGATGCTGCTGGACGGGTACCTCCACTCGGAGATCGGCAACGACCGCCGCGTCCACGAGTCCGGGAGCGCGGACCGGGTGCCCGCCTCCGTCCTCGAGGGCGGCCCCGTCCTGACCTTCGGCGCCGACGGCGAGCCCGTCAGCCACACCCTGCCGCCCAAGACGGTCGCGCTCACCTTCGACGACGGCCCCGACCCCCGGTGGACCCCGAAGGTGCTCGCGGTACTGCGCGAACACCGCGTCCCCGGCACCTTCTTCGTCGTGGGCCAGATGGCCGCCCGGTACCCGGGGCTCATCCGCGACATCGTCGACTCCGGCGGCGAGATCGGCGTCCACACCTTCTCCCACGTCGACCTGGCGTACCGGAGCAGGGCCAGGATCGACCGCGAACTCGCCCAGACGCAGCTGGCCCTCGCCGGCGCCGCGGGCATCACGACCTCGCTCTTCCGCGCCCCGTACTCGTCCGAGCCCGACGCCGTCGACGACACCACCTGGCCCGTCTACCGCTACCTCGGCACCAAGGGGTACATCAGCGCCTTCGTCGACACCGACAGCGAGGACTGGCGGCGCCCTGGTGTCGCCCGCATCGTCCGCGACGCCACCCCGCGGAACGGCAAGGGCGCCTCGGTGCTCTTCCACGACGCCGGGGGCGATCGCTCCCAGACCGTCGAGGCGCTCGGCACGTACATCGACACCATGAAGGCGAAGGGCTACACCTTCACCACGCTGACCGCGAGCCTGGGGGCCACGACCGCCAACCACCCCTCCGGCGGCGCGGAGCTGTGGCAGGGCCGCGCCCTCATCGGCGTCGTGGCCCTGGCCGAGTTCACCATGCCCGTCCTGTTCTGGCTGCTCGTCGTCGTCGGCGCCGCCGTCCTGGCCCGCTTCGCCCTCATGCTGGTCCTCGCCCGCCGGCACGCCAGGATCCGCGGCCGCCGCCGCTTCAGATGGGGGCCGCCGGTCACGGAACCGGTCAGCGTCATCGTGCCCGCGTACAACGAGAAGGAGTGCATCGCCAACACCGTCGGCTCACTCGCCGCGAGCACCCACCCGGTGGAGATCATCGTCGTGGACGACGGCTCGACCGACGGCACCGCGGGCATCGTCGAGGCCATGGGCCTGCCCCAGGTGCGCGTCGTGCGCCAGGAGAACGCGGGCAAGCCCGCGGCGCTCAACCGCGGCCTGGAGCACGCCCGTCACGGCCTCGTCGTGATGATGGACGGCGACACCGTCTTCGAGCCCGGCACCGTGCACCGGCTCGTCCAGCCCTTCGCCGACCCCCGGGTCGGCGCCGTCGCCGGCAACGCCAAGGTCGGCAACCGCGCCACGGTGATCGGCGCCTGGCAGCACATCGAGTACGTGATGGGCTTCAACCTCGACCGCCGCATGTACGACCTGCTCGGCTGCATGCCCACGGTGCCGGGCGCCGCCGGAGGCTTCCGCCGCTCCGCGCTGCTCGAGGCAGGCGGCATGAGCGGCGACACCCTCGCCGAGGACACCGACGTCACCATCGCGCTGCTCCGCGCCGGCTGGCGGGTGGTGTACGCCGAGCACGCCCGTGCCTGGACCGAGGCCCCGGGCACGATCGGCCAGCTGTGGCGGCAGCGCTACCGCTGGAGCTACGGCACCATGCAGGCGCTGTGGAAGCACCGGCGCTCCCTGGTGGACCGGGGGCCCTCGGGACGCTTCGGGCGCGTCGGCATGCCGCTGGTCGTGCTCTTCCAGATCGTCACGCCCCTGTTCGCGCCGCTCATCGACCTCCTGACCGTCTACGGCGCCGTCTTCGTCGACCCGGCCAGGTCGCTCCTCGCCTGGGCCGGCCTGATGTCCGTCCAGGTGCTCTGCGCCGCGTACGCCTTCCGCCTCGACCGCGAGCGCTACCGCCACCTGCTGATGCTGCCGCTGCAGCAGATCGTCTACCGGCAGCTGATGTACCTCGTGCTGATCCACTCCTGCGTCACGGCCATGACCGGGGGCCGGCTGCGCTGGCAGAAGCTCGAGCGCACCGGCGAGGTCGGCTCCCCGCAGGCCCCCGCGGGAGCCGCCCGGTGACCGCATCCGGGCCTCCCTCCCCCGCCCCTGCCCCGATCAGGGCAGGTCGGAGCCGGTTGTCGGTGGAGGGTCGTACCGTTGACCCATGCGGCCCGTATCAGACATCGAACGCAGTGTGGCGCCCTTCGAGGTCGTCAGCCCCTACCAGCCCAGCGGCGACCAGCCGACCGCCATCGCCGACCTCGAGCGCCGCGTCCGCGCGGGCGAGAACGACGTCGTCCTGCTCGGCGCCACGGGTACCGGCAAGTCGGCGACCACCGCCTGGATGATCGAACGGCTGCAGCGCCCGACCCTGGTCATGGCGCCCAACAAGACCCTGGCCGCCCAGCTCGCGAACGAGTTCCGCGAGCTGCTGCCGAACAACGCGGTCGAGTACTTCGTGTCGTACTACGACTACTACCAGCCCGAGGCGTACGTCCCGCAGACGGACACCTACATCGAGAAGGACTCCTCGATCAACGAGGAGGTCGAGCGGCTGCGCCACTCCACCACCAACTCGCTGCTCACCCGCCGCGACGTGGTCGTCGTCGCCTCGGTGTCCTGCATCTACGGCCTCGGCACGCCCCAGGAGTACGTCGACCGCATGGTCCGGCTCCGGGTCGGCGACGAGATCGACCGGGACGCCCTGCTGCGCAAGTTCGTCGACATCCAGTACGCGCGCAACGACGTGGCGTTCTCCCGCGGCACCTTCCGGGTGCGCGGCGACACCATCGAGATCTTCCCGGTCTACGAGGAGCTCGCCGTCCGCATCGAGATGTTCGGCGACGAGATCGAGGCCCTGTACACGCTGCACCCGCTCACCGGCGAGATCATCACCGACGACCAGCAGCTGTACGTCTTCCCCGCCACCCACTACGTCGCCGGCCCCGAGCGCATGGAGCGGGCCATCGCGGGCATCGAGAAGGAGCTCGGCGAGCAGCTCGCCGTCATGGAGAAGCAGGGCAAGCTGCTGGAGGCGCAGCGGCTGCGGATGCGCACCACGTACGACATCGAGATGATGCGGCAGATCGGCACCTGCTCCGGCATCGAGAACTACTCGCGGCACATCGACGGCCGCGAGGCGGGCTCCGCGCCCTCCACCCTGATCGACTACTTCCCGGAGGACTTCGTCCTCGTCATCGACGAGTCGCACGTCACGGTGCCCCAGATCGGCGCCATGTACGAAGGCGACGCCTCCCGCAAGCGGACCCTTGTCGACCACGGCTTCCGGCTGCCCTCCGCCCTCGACAACCGCCCGCTGAAGTGGGAGGAGTTCCTGGAGCGGGTCGGCCAGACGGTCTACCTGTCGGCCACCCCGGGCAAGTACGAGCTCTCCCGCGGCGACGGCGTCGTCGAGCAGATCATCCGCCCGACCGGCCTGGTCGACCCCGAGGTGATCGTCAAGCCCACCAAGGGGCAGATCGACGACCTCGTCCACGAGATCCGGGTGCGCGCCGAGCGCGACGAGCGGGTCCTGGTCACCACGCTCACCAAGAAGATGTCCGAGGACCTCACCGACTACATGCTGGAGCTCGGCATCCAGGTGCGGTACCTGCACAGCGACATCGACACCCTGCGCCGGGTGGAGCTGCTGCGCGAGCTGCGGGCCGGCGAGTTCGACGTGCTGGTCGGCATCAACCTGCTCCGCGAGGGCCTGGACCTGCCCGAGGTGTCGCTGGTCGCCATCCTCGACGCCGACAAGGAGGGCTTCCTGCGCTCCGGCACCTCCCTGATCCAGACCATCGGCCGCGCGGCGCGCAACGTCTCCGGCGAGGTCCACATGTACGCCGACAAGATCACCCCGGCGATGGAGAAGGCCATCGACGAGACCAACCGGCGCCGGGCCAAGCAGATCGCCTACAACGAGGAACGGGGCATCGACCCGCAGCCGCTGCGGAAGAAGATCGCCGGCATCCTGGACTCCTTCGCCCGCGAGGACGCCGACACCGAGGAACTGCTGGGCACGGGCCGGCAGCGCTCGCGCGGCAAGGCGCCCGTGCCGGGGCTGTCCGCCAAGGCCGGGGAGAAGCGCGCCGCCAAGAGCCTGCCCGCGGCCGAACTGGCCGACCTCATCGGCGAGCTGACCGACCAGATGCACACGGCCGCCGCGGACCTGCAGTTCGAGGTGGCGGCCCGGCTGCGCGACGAGGTGGGCGAACTCAAGAAGGAACTGCGGCAGATGCGTGAGGCTGGGGTGGCCTGACCGCACCCGCTGTCGAATCTCTTGCCGAACCACGGTGCCCTACCCGTGCGTCTCCCCATAGGGTGCGGAGCAACCGCACGACGGCAAAACGGTTGAGAGGGGACAGCGCGTGACGGTCAACATGACCAAGGGTCAGAAGATCAGCCTGCAGAAGTCGGACGGGGGGACCCTCACGGCGGTCCGGATGGGGCTCGGCTGGCAGGCCGCCCCGCGTCGCGGTCTCTTCGGTTCCCGCACCCGGGAGATCGACCTCGACGCCTCCGCGGTCCTCTTCGCCGACAAGCAGCCCGTGGACGTGGTGTTCTTCCGGCACCTCGTCAGCGACGACGGCTCGGTCCGGCACACCGGCGACAACCTGGTCGGCGGTGCCGGGCAGGGCGGCGACGACGAGTCGATCCTGGTCGACCTGCAGCGGGTGCCGGTGCACATCGACCAGATCGTCTTCACCGTCAACTCCTTCACGGGCCAGACCTTCCAGGAGGTGCAGAACGCCTTCTGCCGGCTGGTCGACGAGACCAACGGGCAGGAGCTGGCCCGCTACACCCTCACCGGGGGCGGCGGCTACACCGCCCAGATCATGGCGAAGGTGCAGCGCAGCGGTGACGGCTGGTCGATGACCGCGATCGGCTCCGCGGCCAACGGCCGTACCTTCCAGGACCTCATGCCGGCGATCCTGCCGGCGCTCTGACCGGGCACAGGGGGGCGCGGGCATGACCATCGAGCTGGTCCACGGGCAGAACCATCCGCTTCCCGGCACCTCCCTGGAGGTCCGGGTGTCGGCCGGTACCCCGGTGGTGGCCGGCGTCTCGCTGGGCGACGGGCAGGGGCGCGTCAGCGGCCCCGGTTCCGTCGCCCACCCCGGGGCGTCGCGGCTGCCCGGCATCGAGGTGCCCGTGCGCCTCGCCGCCGAGCAGCGCCTCACCGCCGACCTGGCGGCCGTCCCGGCGGACGTGGACCGCGTCCACGTCCTGCTGGCGCTGCCGCCGGTCGCGGGGGCGCCGACCCGCTTCGGGGCCTGCCCCGCGCCCCACCTGACCGTGGCCGGGCCCGACGGGGCGCCGGTCGTGAGCTTCACCGTGACCGGGCTGAGCACCGAGGCGGCGATCGTCGCCCTGGAGCTCTACCGCCGCCAGGGCGCCTGGAAGGTGCGGGCGCTGGGCCAGGGCTACCCGGGCGGGCTCGCCGAGCTGCTGCGCGACCAGGGGCTGGCCCGTCCCGACGCGGACGCCGTGGCCGCCCGCGTGGCGGACGCCGTACGTCCCGCGCCCCCGGCGCCCACCGCGCCGCCGCCGGCCGCCTCCGCACCGCCACCCACCCCGCCTGCCGCGCCCCCGGCGGGGGCCCCCGCCGACTCCGTCCCGCACACGGTGGCCGCCGCGTCCTCACCCGTCGCCGGCGACGCCGCGGGCTGGAGCATGGAGGAACGGCTCTACAACCAGGTCTGGGGCGTCTTCGAGGACCTGGCCCGCACCATCGCGGCCTACCGCAGCGCCGTCGAGTTCGCCGAGTCCCGGCTCGACCAGGAACTCGACACGGTCCTCGCCGACCCGCGCCTGCGCGTCGGCCCCGCCGCCGAGGCCGCCCGCGACCAGGCCAGGGCGCGCCAGGCCGAGCTGGTGGACCGGGCCCGCATCGTGCTCGACCGCGACCTCGCCCAGCTGACCGCCGAGGCCGAGGTGGTCGAGCCCGCCCTGCCGCCGCCCTACGCGGGCTGGGAGAGCCCGGTATGGCACGGCTACCGCGTCCCCACCGAGCCGCCCATGGCCGTCCGGCTCGGCGACCTCCACCTGCCCGAGCGCCCGGAGCTGCGCGTCCCCCTGCTGGTACGGCTGCCGCTGGAGCGCGGGCTGTGGGTGGACAGCGCCCAGGACCGCCGCCGCGCCGTGGACGTGGCCGTGGCGCTCGCCGCCCGTCTGCTGGCCGCCCACCCGGCGGGGGAGTGCGCCGTCCACGTCGTCGACCCGGCGGGTTCCGCCGCGACCGCGCTGGCCCCGTTCACGGACTCCGGCGCGCTGCGCGAGCCGCCCGCCACGGGTGCCGCGGGGGTGGCGGCCCTGCTGGCCCGGCTCACCCAGCGGGTCGACCTGGTGCAGATGGCGCTGCGCGCCGACGTGCCCTTCGACGTGCCCCCGGGCGTCGACCCGGCCCGCCAGGTGCTGGTCGTCAACGACTTCCCGTACGGCTTCGACGACCGGACGATCCACCAGCTGCGCTACCTCGCCGACGAGGGCCCGCAGGTCGGTGTCCACCTGGTGCTGGTCGCCGACCGGGAGGACGCCCGCGAGTACGGCCCGCTCCTCGACCCGCTGTGGCGCTCGATGATGCGGCTGACCCCGCAGCCGGACGACCACCTCGCCGACCCCTGGGTCGGCCACGCCTGGACGTACGAACCGCTGCTCGCCCCGGCCGGCAGCGCGGTGCTGTTCCAGGTGCTGCGTCAGGTGGCCGCCGCGCGCCGGACCTACGACCCGGGCCGCCACTGACCCCGCCGACCGGCCCTCCGGGGACCGGTGCACCGTCCTGATTGACCATCACTTTACTCTCTTTACCTTTCCTTGGGATTTCATGTACTCTTCTTTACGCGGAGGGGAGTACTCCCTGCAGTGCGGTGCACCCGTCATCACGGGCCGGAACGGCCCCGGGACACCGGCCCCGGCCCACGGGCCCGGGTGGAAGAGACCTCCGGCAGCGACAACGCTGACAATTGCCAGCCCATCTGCCGGAGGCATCGCGTGGATGTATCCCTGACCCTCTGGGTGCTGACCATCGCCGGTCTGTGCGCCCTGATCGCCGCCGACTTCTTCATCGGGCGCAAGCCCCATGACGTGTCGGTCAAGGAAGCCGGCGCCTGGACCGTCGTCTGGATCGTCCTGGCCGCCATCTTCGGGCTCGGACTGCTGTTCTTCGCCGGCGGGCAGCCCGCGGGCGAGTTCTTCGCCGGCTACATCACCGAGAAGTCGCTCAGCGTCGACAACCTCTTCGTCTTCGTCCTGATCATGGCGAAGTTCGCGGTGCCGTCCCAGTACCAGCAGCGCGTGCTGCTCTTCGGCGTGCTCATCGCGCTCGTCCTGCGAGCGGCCTTCATCGCCGCCGGCGCCGCCATCATCGCCAGCTTCTCCTGGGTCTTCTTCATCTTCGGCGCCTTCCTCATCTGGACCGCGTGGAAGCTGGTCCAGGAGGCCCGGGCCGAGGAGCACGACGAGGAGTTCGAGGAGAACCGGCTGCTCAAGGCCGCCGAACGCCGCTTCGGCGTCGCCGACCGCTACCACGGCACCAAGCTCTTCATCCAGCAGAACGGCAAGCGGATCATGACCCCGATGCTGGTGGTCATGCTGGCGATCGGCACCACCGACGTCCTGTTCGCGCTGGACTCCATCCCGGCGATCTTCGGCCTGACCCAGGACCCGTACATCGTCTTCACCGCCAACGCCTTCGCGCTGATGGGCCTGCGGCAGCTGTACTTCCTCATCGGCGGTCTGCTGAAGAAGCTGGTCCACCTCTCCTACGGGCTGTCGATCATCCTCGGCTTCATCGGCGTGAAGCTCGTGCTCCACGCCCTGCACGAGGCGGGGGTCCACGTCCCCGAGATCAGCATCCCGTTCTCCCTCGGCTTCATCGTCGTGGTCCTCGCCGTCACCACGGTCACCAGCCTCATGGCGTCGAAGAAGCAGGCGGCCGAGGAGAAGCGCGACGAGGAGCACGTGGACGTCTGACCCGGGGCCCCTCAGCCCGGACGGGGTGCGCGGCGGTCCGCCGCGCGCCCCGTCGTCACGTCCGGCGCGGCGGCGCCCCGGGTCTCCGGCAGCGCCGCGAAGCACCCCAGGCTGAGCAGCGCCACCGCCGCGACGTACACCGCCACGGGCCACGGCGTGCCGGAGCCCGCCGCCAGCCGGGTCGCCACGATGGGTGTCAGGGCGCCGCCCAGGACGCCGCCGAGGTTGTAGCCGAGGGCGGCGCCGGTGCAGCGCACGCGGGGCGGGTACAGCTCCGGCAGATAGGCGCTCACCACGGCGAAGACCGAGATGAAGGCCAGCAGCTCCGCGGCGGACCCCACGGCGATCGCCACGGGCGAGGCGCTCGCGAGCAGGGCGGCGTAAGGAAAGACCACCACGCCCATCGCCGCCGTACCCGCCAGCGCCATCCGCCGGCGCCCGAAGCGGTCGCCCAGCAGGCCCACCACCGGCGTCAGCGCCCCCTTGAGCAGGACGGCCACCAGGACGCAGCCCAGCACGACCGTACGGTCCATGCCGAGGTGCTCCGTGGTGTACGCCAGCGACCAGGTCGTCACCGTGTAGAAGACGGCGTAGCCGCACGCCATGGCGCCCGCCGTGAGCAGCACCAAGCGCCCGTGCCCGCGCAGCAGCTCCGAGACGGGCACCCGCGACAGCTCCCCGCGCCGCGCGGCCGCGGCGAACGCGGGGGTCTCCGGCAGCGCGGCGCGCAGGGCCAGGCCCGCCAGCGCGAGCACGCCCGCCACCCAGAACGGCACCCGCCAGCCCCAGGAACGGAAGGCGTCGTCGCTCAGCCCCGCGGAGAGCGCGAGGACGATCCCGTTCGCCAGCAGGAAGCCCACGGCGGGACCGGTCTGCGGCAGGCTCGCCCACAGTCCGCGCCGCCGCTGCGGCGCGTGCTCCGCGACGAGCAGCACCGCCCCGCCCCACTCGCCGCCGAGCCCCAGCCCCTGCAGGAAGCGCAGCGCCACCAGCAGGACGGGCGCGGCCGGGCCGATCGCGGCGTACCCGGGGACGCAGCCGACGGCGGTGGTCGCCAGCCCGGTCAGCAGCAGGGAGCCGACCAGCACCGGGCGGCGCCCGACGCGGTCGCCGATGTGGCCGAAGAGGACCGAGCCGAGCGGCCGGGCGACGAAGCCCACCGCGAAGGTGCCGAACGCGGCAAGGGTGCCGGCGAGCGCCGAGGCGTCGGGGAAGAACAGCGGTCCGAGGACGAGGGCGGCCGCGGTGCCGTAGGCGAAGAAGTCGTAGAACTCGATCGCGGTCCCGGCCGCCGACGCGGCGGCGATCCGGGCCATGGAGGGTGAGGTGCGCACATGGGTCCAACGACCCCGGTGCGCGGGGGTGGGGGGGGGCCCCCGGGGGGGCGCCCCCCCCCCCCCCCGCCCCCCCCCGGCCCCCCCGCAACGCACAAGACACCAATTGAAAAAAAAAACAAAAACAAACAAAAACTTA